>NZ_DASRGV010000032.1:0-6446 GCF_035650855.1 Actinocrinis sp.
GATGCAGGCCGACCCCTGGCCGTTGGTCCACATCTGGTAGTACATGCCGCCGTTGTTGCCGGTCTGGCTTGAGCAGATCTGCGTGGCGGCGCTGGCGGTGCCCGGAAGGACCGTCATGACAAGGGCGAACACGGCCGCGAGCGCCGTGGCCACGGAGCCGCCGACGAACAGCCTTGAGCGGCCGCGTCTGCGGCCCGTCGGTGGGGCGGGGGCATCGTTCACGTGTGTGCTTCCTCCTCGTGAAGGCCGACCCTGATCGACGGTGGGTGAGGCCTGATGGGCGGAAGTATTGGCACGGCGCCGAGGGCTTGGCAACAACTTTCGGACGCCTTGCGAAATGCCGGAACCGGAAAACGATTGCACGATTTGCATTTCCGCTGGTAAGTGAGACGGCCGAAAACAGGGCGCAGAACGAGGGCGGTGCAAGTTTCAGCCTGACCGCGGTTTACGGCGCGGTCAGTCCGAAAGGTTTCGGGAGCGGCCCTAGCCTTCCAAGACGATCCAGGTGCGGCCGGGAGCCAGCGGCATCGGCGCGCCGTTGACCGTGTAGTCGGTCGGCGAGGTGTCGCTGGCCTTGGACCACTGGCCGTGCCAGACCTTGCCGTCCCGGTAGAAGTCGGCCAGTCCCTGCCCGGTGGTCTCGGAGAAGACCTCGTTGTCGGGATGCCCCGCGTTGTGGTCGGTGTATTTGCCGGGCACGACGTGGACGTGCTGGATGATGACGTTATCAGCGCTCATGCGGCCCTGGTCGGTGGTCGTCGCGGCATGCCCGTCGACCGAGACGAGCCACTGGGCCCCGGAAGCGGTGAAGGTAAACGAGGCCGAGGGCATCCTGGCGGACACCGACGCCGCGGGTTGTCCCGCGCTCGGCGCGGCGCCGAAGCGCAGGCCCACGTCCTTCGCCTCGGCCAGGTCCGGGTAGGCGGCGAAGACGTCGGCCGGCTTGATGTAGGTGGGATCGCTTCCGCCGTTGCTGAACAGCCTCGACGCGCTGGCCGGGGTGATGTTCAGCAGGTTCGCCGCGGCCAGGTCGGGCAGCAGCCCCGAGATGGCTCCGGAGTAGGCCAGGCCGACCTTGCCGTACGCGGCCAGTAGCGGGATGTCGGTCTGCCGGGCGCTGCGCACGGGCCCGACGCGGGCAGGGGCGTGCGCGCTGTCGAAGATCGCGAGGTAGCGGCTCAGCCCGCCCTCGACCTGGATGACGTAGACCAGGTCGGCGGAGTTCAGGCCGGTCTGCTCGCGCTGGGCGAAGCCCACGTTGTCGATCTTGACCGCGAGGACCCGGCCCGCCGTGCCGGTGCCGGTCAGCGGGCTCACCGCCGGAGTGCTGACCGCGGACGAGGCCGTGGGCGTCGGCTTGGCGGAGCCGTGTGAACAGGCCGCGGTGCCGAGGCATATTCCCGGGCCGGTCAGCGCTATGAGTATGGAGGTCGAGACCCTGCGCGACCTGCGTGGACGAGGCCACGCGCCACGGCGTGTGACACCCGCGTGAGAACTCGGATTCGGTTGGGCCGCCATATGCACTCACCACCTATACCGCTGTCTCAGGACGCTCACCGTCGATTCCACTGTCTCAGGACGCGAGCGATACGACGAGTCAGCGCGAACCGGTAACGTCGTTCTTCCGTCCATGCCCGTTCCCTCCAGAGAAGCGGCGGCGAGATGTGCACCACCGTGGTCAGCGTCGATCCGGGTTCGCCCGTGCCCGTGCTGCTCGTCGGGGTGCGTGACGAGTTTCTCGACCGGCCGTGGCGCGCGCCTGGTCGGCATTGGCCCGATCACCCCGCGTTGGTCGGCGGCCAAGACTTACAAGCGTTCGGCACCTGGTTGGCCGTACATCCGCGGGTGCCTCGGGTGGCTTGCGTGCTCAACGCGCACGGCGAGGCTCCCGCCGAGGCCCGGCGGTTGACCCGGGGCGGGCTGCCGCTGCGCCTCGCGGCCGACGGCGAGCCCGGGGATCTGGACCTCATCCGGTATGAGCCGTTCCATCTGGTGTGGGCGACTCCAGATTCGGTGCGCATGTGGAGCTGGAACGGGCGAACGCTGGACGAGCGGCCCCTGCGTGCGGGGCTGCACATCATCGTCAACAGCGGCCTTGAGGGCGCCGACGACCCCGACGGGCCCGGCGGCGCACAGATGCAGACGCGCATCGACCACTTCAGGCCGCTGCTGGAGAAGGCTCAGCGCCCCGAGCCCCGTGAAGGGTCGGTCGAGGCGGCGTGGGGTGAATGGCTGCCCATCGTGAGCGGCGCGGGACTGGGTCTCGACGACACGCGCGCGCTCGTGCTGCGCCGGAACATCGAGGAGAAGTCGTGGGGCACCTCCAGCCTGAGCCTGGTCGCGCTCACTCACACCGGTGCGCGCTACGACTTCTGCGGGGATCCGGCTGGCGCACGCCCGGTCTGGTCACGGGTTCTCTGACGCCAGCTCTCTGACGCTACGGCGCGCAGTGGCGCTGCGGCGGCTCTGCTGCGTCAGGAACTCCTGGGCTTCGGCGATGTCGTGATGCTTCAGCAGGATCCTGACTGGGCCACGCGCGGTGTGAAGCGCCACCGTGGCCAGCGAAAGCGAGCGCTGCCAGGGGCCCTGTACCAAATGCAGTGACTGCACCTTGGCGTGCGGTATCACGGCGTACCGTCGGTGCAGCAGGCCCCGCCGCGTGATGACGACGGTTTCGTCGAACCCGTACGCGTAGGCGCGCCACCAGATGAGGGCGCGCCACCGTGCGCGGCTTGGCGCGGGACGCAGCGGGATCTCACTCAGTGGCGCGCCGAGCAGGTGACCGACGACCGCGAACGCCTCGTCGATCGGCGCCACCGGCAACAGCAACGCGGTCGTGCGACGACCCGACTCGCCACGCCCTCCGCCGTGCGCGTAACCGGCGACGTTCATGCGCACGCGCGCCCAGCCCGCCGCCCGCCAGAACAGTGGCAGGCTTATCTCAACAGCCTGAAGACGGCTGACCGGCACCGTCTGCGCGTAGCGGTTGAGCAGCCCGTGCCGCAGCCGAATGCCGTCGCCGGAAAGCGAAAGCGTGAAGCCGTAGTAGCGCTGCAACCGCTCCCAAGCCAATCCGACCGCTGCGATCGTCGAGGGGAGCGTCCCGCTGAGCACCTGGGCGGAACCGAGCGCCACGACGGTGATGCTGGCCGCCGCGGCCAGGGCGGCGAACCAGACCGCCGGTGACAAGGCCCAGGAGGCGATGAAGCGGCCGTGCGGAACCACGGCGAGAGGGGCCTCGTCAATTTGGAGCCGATACGGCACTCCTGCGCTGTACGCCGGAGCAGTCACGGTTCCGGCTCCCGCGCCGGATATCGCAAGGCTCGGCGATGTGTCACCCGACGGTTGCCGCGCCTCACCGCCCACCACGACATCAGTCTGCTGACTATGGCCAGCCGCGCTCTCGACCGCCGTGATCTGCTCGACCCGGCTCAGCAGGAAAGCCCGCAGCCGCGCGGCTTCCTCCTGCCGTACGCAGGCCAGTCGGAAGTGTCCGTGCCTTCCGCCGCCGAGTTGCAGATGCAGCTCGGCCAGGCCGAACAGCCGCGCCAGCACCGGCTGGTCCACGTCGACGGCTTGAATCCGGTCGAAGCGCGCGGTGCGGCTCTGCCGGAAGACCACGCCCGAGTCCAGCCGGAACTCCTCCGGCGCGACCCGGAAGCTGGTGCGCAGCCAGGCGAGCACGCCGAGCAGCCCCGCCGCGGCCGGGATGAGCACCTCCACCAGCTGACCGCCGCCCAACGCCCGGCCGCTGACCACCGCGACGACGAGTCCTGAGACGACCCGGCGCGCCTCGTGCACGGCGTTGACCAGGATCGACCAGGGATGGGTCCGGCGCGGCACGCTCCAGTCCACGCCCGCGGCCTGAGTCACAGCCCGGCCATCCGGGCCTCGCCGAGTGCGGCGAGCCGGTCGCGCAGCTGCTCCGCGAGCCGTGGTTCGAGCCCTGGTATGCGCGCGTCGGAAGCGGCGGAGGCGGTGTGCAGTCGCAGGGTGCAGATACCAAGCACCCGCTCGACGGGACCGGCGACGATATCGACGAACTGCATCCGGCCGTACGGCACCACGACCTGCTTGCGCACCAGCAGCCCGTGGTCGATCAGCAGGTCCTCGCCGCGCTCACGGAAGCGCCAGGTGCGCGCCGAGCGCCCGAGCGGGAACCAGGCCAGCACCAGCAGTCCGGCCGCCGCCGCGGCGAACCCGAGCCGCACCGAGCCGCCGGTGAAGCCGGCGATCACCGCGGGCACCGCGACGAGGCACAGGAGCCGTATACGGCTGGCGAGCGCGAGTCTGCCCCGCGCGACCGTGTGCCACTCATCCCCGTCCGCTGCTCCCCCGGCGGAACTGGCGATCACCTCGGATTCGGCGCCGAACGGCGGCTCCGCTTCGATCACGTGTGCAGTCTAGTGGTTTGCTCACCCGAACGGCGGGCCCGCTGCGTGCCCGCTTTGTCCACCGCATGCCGCGCGATGCGTCCCTGGTCAGCGCTTCCGCAAGCGCAGGCTGTTCCAACTCGCGTCCGCCGTCCAGCCACCGTCCACCGGGAGCGCGACGCCGTTGACGAACCCGCTCATCGCCGGATCGGCGAGGAAAGCCACCGCGGCCGCGATGTCGCCCGGGGCGGCGAAGCGGCCCATCGGCACGCGCGAGGTGATGTCCGCGTCGGTGTATCCGCCGGAGGCCTGGTCCGCCTCGTCCATCTCGGTCTTGACCCAGCCGGGGCACACGGCGTTGACCCGCACGCCGCGCCCGCCCCACTCGGCGGCGAGCGTGCGGGTCAGACCGATCAGCCCGTGCTTACTGGCGTTGTAGGCGGCGCGGTCCGCGATGCCGTGCAGGCCCGCGATCGACGCGATGTTGACGATGGAGCCGCTGCCGGCCGCGAGCATCGCCGCGCCCAGCGCCCGCGAGAGCAGGAACGGGCCGGTCAGGTTCACCTCCAGCACGCGCCGCCACTGCTCGGCCGTCGTCTCCTCGGCGGGGCAAAGCAGCGAGATTCCGGCGTTGTTGACCAGCACATCGACCCGGCCGTACTCGGCGAGCACGCGCTTCGTCAGCTCGGCCGCATACTGCTCGGAGGCGACGTCCCCGGTCAGCGCGAACGCCGCCGCGCCGTGCTCGCGCACTGCGGCAAGGGTCTCGGCCGGCTCACGCAGGTCGGCCAGCACCGTCGCGTATCCGCGCTCCGCCAGCGCCTCGGCCACCCGGCGCCCGATTCCCTGCGCCGAGCCCGTCACCACGGCGACCGCGCCCACCGCGCGCTGTGCACTCACCGACCACTCACTCCCCTCGCTCTTGCTCGGTCGATTCTCAGCCCACAACCCCCAGCGGCGCCACGGCAGAGAGTCGGAGCTCACCGTGCCCCACACCGACAGCTGCCTACGCCCGGACCGTGAATATAGAGGTGATCCGGTACGGCCGCCCCGGCCGATGATTGCGCGCCTCGGTCAGCTTCGCGTCGGTGTCCACGTCGCCGTACTCGCGTCGCAGCTCGTCCTCGTGCGCCTCCCACAGGTCGTTGAGGCGGTCCCACAGGCCGCGTTCCTCCGGCCGGTCCACCTTCGCCTCAAGTTCGAGCCCTGCGGCGGCGATGTACTCCTCCCACGACCGGCGTCCGGGCACGTACATCGGATGGCCGGGCAAGTTACGCCCGCCGGTGAACACGGCACGCGCGCCCGGCCGCAGGATCCGCCGCAACTCGCGGAGCGCCGCGTCCCGGTCCGAGGCGAAGGGCAACGCGTCCATGCTCACCACACCGGCCGCGCACTGGTCGGGCAGGCCGGTCTCGGCAAAGGTCCCGACCTGGAAGCGAATCCGATCGCGCACATCGAGATCCGAAGTACTAGAGAAGAACTCTGATATGCGCTCGTCCGCCAGCTCAACGGCCTTCGGCGAGACGTCAACGCCGACCAGCCGCGCCGAGAAGGCCCGCGCCAGCCACAAACCGGTCCCACCCCGTCCGCAGCCGAGGTCGACCAACAGGTCGTCCGGGCGCAGCCGCAAGCGCTTGACCATCTCGCCGAGCACCGACCACGTACAGCTGCTGGAGGGATCGACCTCGACGGGATACTCCTCGCCGAACGCCTCCGCGTAGAGCCGGCTCGAAAGGCCGCGCCCCGAGGCAGCGGCGTGAAAGCCGTCGACGAGCTCGATGCTCACCGACTCCGACTGCGGGCCCTGATTCACTGACCGGTCCTTCCATCCAGAAATGTGCCGACCGCGGCAAGCCATTGGTCGGGCTGGTCGATGTGCGCCACGTGGCTGGCCTGGTCGATGACGACGGCGCGGGCAAGCGGAATGGCTGACGCGGCTTGTTCGGCCAGTGCGGCGGGAAAAGTCATGTCCTGGCGCCCGTGCAGCAACAGAATCGGCAGGCCGAGTGCGGCGAGTCGGTCGGCGGCGTGTTCGGGCCGCGCGGACGGCAGCGTGCCGGCCAGGTAGGGTCG
>NZ_DASRGV010000033.1:0-14286 GCF_035650855.1 Actinocrinis sp.
ACGGCGGCGAAGACTTCGGCTTGTTTGACGGTGTCGACGCCGAGGTCGGCTTCGAGGTCGAGGTCGGGTTCGAGCAGTTCCGGCGGGTAGCCGGTGGTCTGCGAGACGATCTCGACGACCGCCGCGGCCACCTCGTCGGTGCCCGTGCCTGTGTCGGAACCTGTGTCACCCTGCTGCGAAACCGGTTCTGGCGCGGCCGGTTCGATCCGCGATCCGGCCATCACCAGGTCGGGTTCGGGCACGGTCACGGGCGCGGTCGTGCCCACGGTGACGTCCTCGGCGACGCGCAGGCGCCGGGTCACCACTTCCAAGCGGGCTTCGGCTCGGCCGCTGACGGAGCTGAGCCACCCGCGCCAGGCCTGCGCGTCCGCGATCCGGTAGGCGTAACCGAGCTCGGTCGGCGCGCGGCGGCGGCCGTCCGGCATGGGCGTCCAGCGCATGAGCGACATCGCGATCTGCGAGCCGAATCCGGCGGCCAGCCGCAGCGCGTAGCGCACGGGGTAGGCGCCGCCGAGGGACAGCTTGAGGTCCCCGAGCTCGGGGTCGCGCTCCTTGAAGTTGGGCACCGGCGGGACGATGCCGGTCTCCAGGGCCTTGACCGCGACGACGTCCTCGATGCCGGCGCCCATCGCGTGCCCGGTGAAGCCCTTGGTGTTGGTGATCACGACCTCGTCGGCCCGCGGCCCGAAGGCGCGTCGCAGCGCATTGATCTCCGCGGCGGCGCTGCCGCCGCGGGCGGGGGTGTAAGTCTCGTGCGACACGAACACCGTGTGCGCCGCGATCTGGTCGCGCTGCACGCCCCGGCTCTCGGCCTGGCGCAGCAGCCGGTCCATGACCTGCGAGATGTGCTCGACGTCGAGGCGGGTGCCGTGGAACGCGCTGTTCGCGACGACCGTGGAGAGCACTTCGCAGATCGGCTGCACGCCGCGCTCGCGGGCGGCCTCGGCGGACTCGACCACCAGCGCGGCGGCCCCGGCTCCGATGATCATGCCGTGCCGGCGCCGGTCGAAGGGCAGCGCCGCGTCCTGCACGGACGCGTCGGTGGCCGCAGCCCCGGAGGCGAGGAAGCCCGAGCCGATCCACGGCAGCAGCGCGTCGCTGGTGGCGTCGTCCGCGGAGACGATGATCACGCGGCGGCAGCGTCCGGTGCGGATCCAGTCCTCGGCCACCGCGAGCGCCATCGTGGTGCTCGCGCAGGCCGCGTTGACCTGGGTGTTGGGCCCGCGCGCGCCGATGATCTCAGCGAACTGCGAGTGGCCCATGGACAGGGCGCGGAACAGGAACCTGCGATTGAACCGGTACGGCTCGGCTGCCAGCAGCTCGCGCAGCCGCGCGATCTGCACGTCAGCCTCCTTACGCGCCGGGTCCGTCTCGGCGATGCGGTCGCGCACCGTCAGCAGCGCGGCCAGCTGTTCGCGGCGGCCGCGGTCGGTGAAATAGTGCTCGAGGTCTGCGGCGAACGCGTCATAGGCCGGGAACGCGGAGGCGAACACGACTCCGGTGTCGTCGCGCATTGACTCCGGCAGGCCCCAGCGGTCCGGCAGCCGGGTGCCGAGCGTGGTGGTCCGGTAGTGCATGACCAGCGGAATGCCGGCGTCACGCAGCGCGTCGAAGCCCGCGCCGACGGCCAGCCGGGTGGATTCGTCGAGTGCCGCGTCGCGCTCGGCGTCGACGCCGAACTCGGCGACCACGTCCAGCGGGGCGTTGCGCCCGGCCAGCTTGATGACCTCGGCCTCGTCGTCGATGCTCTCGAAGGTCGGGTCGCCGGTGGCGCGCTTGACCAGCCGGGTGATGTGCCGGTCCACCATCGCGCTGCGCACCGCCTGCGGCACACTGCCGATGAACTGCTGCCCGGCCAGGATCCGCGCCACGTTCGCGTCGTCGAAGACCCGCTCGACGCCGGGCAGGCCCAGCGCGGCGCCGGTCACGGCGACCGGTTCGCTCGCCGCGGACAGCTCGGCGGGTGAGGCGGCCGCGCCGGAGACGGAAGCGTGCGGGGTCTCGCCGTTGAAGAGCCTCAGGCCCTGTTCGATCGCTCCGGCGAACACCTTGCCCAGTTCGGTGTACGCCGTGGTGGAAAGGTGCGCGGCCTGCGCCGTCGCGGCACTGCGCCGCGGCGCGGAAAGCTCCGCGGGCTTCGGCGCCGTGTCCGCCCGCGGTTCAGCAGAGCTCGCATACAGCCCGGCGGCGTAGAGACCGGCCAGCGCGTTCGTGAACGAGGTCTGGTCGCCGGTCTTGGGGTGGTTGGTGTACAACGCGATCACATCCTCATGCGCCGAGCCGAGCACGTCGTCGGCGAAGCCCTGCAGCGCCTTCTTCGGGCCGACCTCGACGAAGACCCGCGCCCCGGCCTCGTAGAGGGTGCGCAGCCCGGCGATGAACTGCACCGGGGAGGCGACCTGACGGCCGAGCAGGTCGAGCATCGTCTCCACGCCGGCGTCCGCCGGGTAGAAGCGGCCGGTCACGTTCGAGACGATCGGCAGCTGCGGCGGCGCGATGTTCAACCGCCGCAACGCGGCCTTGAGCGGCTCGCTCGCCGGGGCGACGATCCGCGTGTGGAAGGCGTGGCTGACCGGGATCCGGGTCGCGGTCATGCCGGCCGCCCGGAACGCGGCGATCGCCCGCGTGACGTCCATGGTGCCGCCGCCGATGACGGCCTGCTTGGTGCTGTTGATGTTGGCGATGACGACGTACCCGGGGTCCCGCGAGACGATCAGCTCGATCTCCTCGAGCGGGCCGAACACGGCGGCCATCGCCCCGTTGTCCTCGAGCTCCAGCGACGCCATCTCGTGTCCGCGCGCGCTGACCGCCTCGAGCGCCGCCGCGAAGGTCAGCGATCCGGCGGCGGCGAGCGCGCCGTACTCGCCGAGGCTGTGGCCCATCACCATGTCGGGGGTGAACCCGTACGAGGCCAGCAGCCGGGTGAGTGCGAGGTCGGCGGTGAGCACGGCGGGCTGGGTGATCTCGGTCTGCAGCAGCCGCAGTTCCAGCGCCTCGGTGTCGGCGCCGTAGACGAACGAGCTGAGCGGGCGGCCGAGCAGCGGCGTCATGATCGTGTCGGCCTCGGCGAAGGTGTCCGCGACGATCGGCTCGCTCTCGCGCAGCTGAGCCAGCATGTTGACGTACTGCGAGCCCTGCCCGGTGTACAGGAACGCGACCTTTCCCGGCGCGCCGCGGCCGAGGAAGACGCCCTGCGACCGCAGCGCGCGCCACATCGCGGGCGCGGTGAAGGCCTGAATCGCCTTGGCGGCCTTCGCGGCCAGGTCCTCCTTGCCGGTGTAGGCGATCGCGACCCGTACCGGAGCGGCGGCCTTGGCGGCGTCGGGGGGAGCGGGCGCGCGCAGCGCCTTCAGGCCCTTGACGACCTCGGCGTCGTCGCGCCCGGCGACCATCGCGATATTGGCCGGCGGGGGCGTGATGCGTGCGGGGGGAGCGGCGATGGGCGCCGTACGAGCGGGAGCCGTCGAGGACGGTGCCGTCGGTGTGGGCGTGGATGCCGGCGGGCTGGTCGGCGCGGTGACAGTTGCCGACGAGGCGACGGCGGTCGTGGCCGTCGAGATGGTCGGCACGGCGGCTGCGAACGAGCGCGCAGCTCCCTGCGGCCGGTGCTGTCCGGGCACGTACTCCTCCAGCACCACATGGAAGTTCGTGCCGCCGAACCCGAACGCGCTCACGCCGGCGAGGCGAGGAATCCCGCCGGTCGGGTCGGGCCACTCACGCAGCGTGGTGTTCACCCGGAACGGCGTCGCCGCCCAGTCCACGCCCGGATTCGGCCGGTCGAAGTGCAGGCTCGGCGCGAGCGTCCGGTGGTGCAGGCTGAGCGCGGTCTTGGCCAGGCCCGCCGCGCCCGCGGCGGCCTTCAGGTGTCCGATGTTCGACTTCACCGAACCGAGCGCGATCGAGCCCGGCGCGGCTCCCGCCTTCAGGAAGACCTCGTCGAGCACGCCGAGCTCCACCGCGTCGCCGACCGCCGTGGAGGTTCCGTGCGCCTCGACGTACGTGGCGCAGCGCGGGTCGCGTCCGGCGTCACGCCATGCCCGTTCCACAGCCAGGCGCTGGCCGACCGGGTTCGGCGCGGTGATCCCCTTGCCCTTGCCGTCGCTGGAACCGGCGATTCCGGTGATCAGTGCGTAGATTCGGTCGCCGTCGCGCTCCGCGTCCGCGAGGCGCTTGAGCACGAACAGCGCGGCGCCCTCGCCCATCACGAAGCCGTCCGCGCCGGCGTCGAACGGCCGGGTCCCGGTCGCCGACAGCGCCCCGATCTTGCAGAACTTGATGAACGCGCTCGCGCCCATGTTGCGGTCCACGCCGCCGGTGACCGCCGCGTCGTAGTCGCCGGCCTGCAGCCCGCGTACCGCCGAGGCCACCCCGGCCAGGGCGGAGGCGCAGGCCGCGTCCGTGGTGAAGTTCGGGCCGCGCAGGTTGAACAGGCTCGCCACCCGACCGGCCAGCACATTGGACAGCTCGCCGGGCATGGTGTCCTCGGTCACCGGCCGGAACCCGGCCAGGAAGTCGCGCCGGGTCTCCTCGATCACCGCCGTGCGCACCGCGACATCGAGGGCTGCGAAAGAAGGCGCGGTGGAGAGCGAGCGGGCGAACTGGGGAAAGGACAGCCGGGTGTTCGTGTCGTAGTGCTTCTCCCCGCCGATCGCGTTGCCCAGGATCACGGCGACGCGCTCGGGATCGACCGTCCACGACGGCCAGCCCGCGTCGAGCAGCGCCGCGCGCGCCCCGGCGACGGCCCACTTCTGGCCGTCGTCAAGCTGCTCGCCGACCGCGGGCGGGACCGGCAGGCGCCAGCCCAGCGGATCCCACACGAACTGCCGCACCCAGCCACCGATGCGCGAATAGGTCTTGTCCGGTACCGCCGGATCCGGGTCGTAGAACAGCTCCGGATCCCAGCGGCCGGCCGGCACGTCGCCGATCGAGTAGCGGCCGGCGGTCAGGTTGGCCCAGAAGGCCGCAAGGTCGGCGGCGTCGGGCATGATCGCGCTCATGCCGACGACCGCGATCGGTTCGCGGGTGTAAACGTCCATCGTCCTGCCCTCAGCCCTGTGTGCGCCCGTAGAGCGCGTCGGCGACGAGGTCCATGTCCGCGAGCAGTCCGGCCTGGGCGACCCGCACCTCGTCTAGCGGGAGCCGCGCCGTGAGATCAGAGCCCTGTTCCTGAGCGCCGGCGACCAGGCGCGCGCCCTCCTCGGCGACCTTCATGGCCGCCTCGCGCGCGAAGATCCGGCTGATCGCGGACAGGGCGTCGGGGGTGAAGCGCCGGTCCGCCTTGGCGCCGAGCGTGCCCGCCCCGGCGGCCGCGGCCCGGCGGGCCATCGCGGCCGAGCCTTCGGCATAGGCGATCAGCTCGCCGAGGCGCAGCAGCACGTGCTGGCTGCGGGTGAGGCGCCCGACGCGGCAGGCGTCGAGCACGGCGGCGAGAGCGTCGAGGGCCAGGGCCGCGGTGTGCGCACCCTGCTGCGGCCCGGACGCCCGCATCGCGGCCGCGGCGTCGCGGTAGTAGGCGCCCCCGGTCTTGAGGTGGTTCTGCCACCGGTCGCGGGCGATGGTCATCTCCATGATCTCGGAGGTGCCTTCGTAGATGCGGGTGATCCGCACGTCCCGCTTGATCTTCTCGACCATGTAAGGGCGCGTATAGCCGTAGCCGCCGTGCGCCTGGATCGCGGCGTCGGCCGCCGCGTCGCCCGCCTCGGTCGCCAGGTACTTGGCGATCGCGCCCTCGGTGTTGAGGCCGCCGGCCCCGGAGTCCAGTGCGGCCGCGGTCTCCTCCAGGAACGCACGGGCCGCTTCGAGCCGCACCGCGTGCGGGACGATCAGCTTGTGCGTGTAGCCCTGCTTCTCGGAGAGGGCGGCCCCGCCCTGGACCCTGTTCGTCGAGTACTCGATCGCGCGGTCCAGCGCCGACCAGCCGCCGCCCAGGCCGAAGGCGGCGACCATCACGCGGGTGTACCCGAACACCAGCTGTGCCTGGACCAGCCCGCGCCCCTCCTGAAGCCCGACCAGGTTCTCGGCCGGCACCACGACGTCGTCAAGGAACAGCGCCGCGGTGTTGGAGAGCCGGATGCCGTGCTTGTCCTCGGGCGGCGCGCTGGAGAATCCCGGCGCGCCCTTCTCGACCACGAACCAGGACGGCCCGCCGGGCGCGAGCGCCAGCACGGTGTACACGTCCGCGATCGTGCCGTTGCTGATCCACTGCTTGCGCCCGTGGATCCGGTACGCGCCGCCGCCGGCGACCGGGGTCGCGGTCGTCAGCAGCGCGCCGAGGTCGCTTCCGGCCTCGGGCTCGGTCGCGCCGTAGGCGAAGAGGGCGCCGTCGGCGCAGATGCGCGACAGCCAGAGCTTCTTCTGCTCCGGCGTGCCGCCGAACAGGATCGGGTCGCAGCCGAGGAACGTCGCGAACACGGACGTCGCCAGTCCGATGTCGATCCTGGCCAGCCGTTCGCAGATGCGGTACGAGTCGAACGCGCCGCCGCCCATCCCGCCGTACTCCTCCGGGAAGAAGGCCAGCTGCACGCCCAGGTCCTCGCCGCACATCGCGCGCACGGTCTGCTCGGGGCAGACGTCTTCGTGGTCGAGTTCGAGCCGCCGCTCCCACGGCAGCGCGTTCTCGGTGAAGTCGTCGAGTGCCTCGAGCATCAGGCCCAGCGAGGCGGCGTCCAGTCCCGCGGTGCCCGCCCCCGCGTTCACGACCGCTTCCCGATCTCTTCGAGCAGCGCGGGGATCACCGAGAACAGGTCGCCCACCACGCCGAAGTCGGCCGCCTGGAAGATCGGCGCCTTGGGGTCGGTGTCGATCGCGACGACCGTGCGGGAGCTCTGCATGCCCGCGCGGTGCTGGATCGCACCGGAGATCCCGGCGGCCAGGTAGAGCTGCGGGGAGACGGTCTTGCCGGTCTGCCCGACCTGGTACTCGCGCGGGTACCAGTGCTCGTCGGTCGCACCGCGGGAGGCGCCGACCGCCCCGCCGAGGGCGTCGGCGAGCTGTTCGATGAGGCCGAAGCCCTCCGCCGAGCCGACGCCGCGTCCGCCGGAGACCACGATCGAGGCCTCGGTGAGCGCGGGGCGCTTGCCGCCGTCCAGCGCGGTGCGCGAGACGACGCGCACCGCCCGGTCCTGTTCTTTCGCCGCCACTTCGATCCGCTCAACGCGCGGCGTCGCCGCGGCGATCTCAGGGCTCGTAGAGTTCGGGCGTACGGTGATCACGACCGTGCTGCCGAGTCCCTCGCTGCGGACCCGCCACGCGCCGGCGCCCACCGACTGGACCGCGACCGGCCCGGGCTCGATGTCCACCGCGTCGGTGATGATCCCGCAGTCCAGCTGCACCGCCAGCCGGCCGGCGAGCCGCTTGCCCTCGGGACCGGTGGCGATGAGCACCGCGCACGGTCCCTCCCGCCGGGCGACCTCGGCGAGCAGGCGCGCCTGCGCCCCAGGGTCGTCCGCCGCGTCGGCGTCGGCGTATGCGTAGACGGCTGCCGCCCCATACGCGCTCAGCCGGTCGATCACCTTCTCGCTCGGATCGCCGCCGACCACCGCGATCGGCTCGCCAAGCCGCCGGGCCAACGTGAGCAGTTCGAGGGTTGACGTCGCGACGTCGTCGTTCCCGACGCGTTCGGCGAATACCAGGCAGCACGGCATGGCGGGTCCTCAGAGCTAGGGGTGCGGAAGGAGCTTGCGATCGGCCAGGAAGTCGGCCAGCGCCGCGGCGGCGGCGTCCGAGTCGGTGATGACCGTGCCCGCCGCGCGGGGCGGCCGGGCGCTGATCCCGCGCACCGCGGTGGCCGCGCCGGCCAGCCCGGCGAGCGCCGGGTCGAGGCCCAGGTCCGCCAGCGTCCAGACCTGCACCGGCTTCTTGCGGGCGGCGACGATGTTGCGGAAGGTCGGGTAGCGGGCCTCGCCGATCTGGTCGGTGACCGAGACCAGGGCCGGCAGCGCGGCCTCGACCCGCTCGATCGCGCGGTCGGTGCGCCGGGTGGCGCGCACGGTGCCCGCGTCGAGGCTCAGCTCGGAGACGAACGCCAGCTCGGGCAGCCCGAGCAGTTCGGCGATCATCGAGGGGACCACCGACATCTCGGCGTCGGTCGAGCCCATGCCGCACAGCACGAGATCGAAGCCGCAGCGTTCCAGCGCCGCGGCGAGCACCCGCGCGGTGGTCCGGGCGTCGGATCCGTGCAGCGCGTCGTCGAGGATGTGGACGGCGTCGTCGCCGCCGATGGCCAGGGCCTTGTGCAGGCCGGCGGCGGCCGAGGAGGGCCCCATGGTCACATGGGTGACCTGCTGCGCCAGCCCGGCCTCGGCGAGCCGGACGGCCTGCTCGACGGCGTACTCGTCCAGTTCGGAGAGCTGTCCCTCGGCGCTGGCGCGGTCGAGGGTGAGATCGTCGGAGAAGCCGGCCTCGACGGTGGACGCGGGCACTGACTTGACCAGGCACAGGATCTTCATCTGCCGGCTCCCTGTGGACTGCGGCGGTATTCCACGACCGTAGCCAGCGGGCCCGCGTCGCCTACAGGGTCCTGATTCCCGGTCTCGGCGGGACCTTGGTCACTGCCCGCCATGTGCCGGCCGGATCCCGCCGTTCGCCATGCACCACCGGCCGTTCGCCGATCGCGCAAGCTCAGCCGATCGTGCGGGATCTGGCTTACGCTGTAGGTGATTGAGCTGACGGGTTGTCAGGTTGGGGAGGACGGTCCACTGATGGATCCGCTTTCGGTCGATGCGCTTACCGCGCTGGTCGTGCGAGCCGCGGCCGGCGAAGCCGGCAAGGGCGCGTGGAGCGGCCTGCTCGCGCTCGCACGCCGCGCTTTCAAGCGGTCCCATCCCGCGCAGAACGCGCTGGAACAGGCCGCGACGGGCGACCACGCCGCCGCGGCCCGAACCGCCGAGCACCTCGTCGCGCAGGCACAGCTCGATCCGGCGATCGCCGAAGCGCTTCGGGCCTGGATGGCCGAGACCCTCGAGCAGGCGGGTCAGGTGACCAACACCGTCAGCGGCGAGGCACGGATCCACGGGAACGTCGTGCAAGCCCGCGACATCAGCGGCCCGATCACCTTCAACTAGCGCGGCGTTCTCGCTCTCAGCAGCGGTGAAAGCCCGTGAAAAGGGAAACGCTCGGCCGGGTGGTCCGGCCGAGCGTCTCGGTGAAGCGGTATCAGGTTCCGGCGATCAGGTGATCACCGGAGCCTGTCCCGTCGATCGGATATCAGTTGTCTGAGTCCGCGGACGGGATGAACGCGCCGGGGACCTCGTTGGGGGCGTAGATCTTCTTGTCCCCCGGGTACGGCTTGGCCCAGCCGGTGGTCTGGTAGTAGACGTAGCGGTTCATCTGCTCCGGGTTGGCGTAGTCCGGAATGGCGCTCGGACCGACCAGGCGCTGGTGCGAAGCCCACGCCTTCCACTGGGCCGCCACCGACTGCTCGGCGCTCGGAACGGTCGTGGCCATCGCGTTCGCCCTGGCGACGGACGCGGAGGACTGGCCGGCCGGCACGTTGGCGCCGCAGGACGGCTGCTGCGAGAGACCGAGCGTCAGCGAGGTCTGGTTCGGTACCGCGGTGAACGGCGCGTAGTTCGGCTTCGAGGTGAACGCGTCGGTCATCGGGGTGGCCGCGGAGTCGAGCTGGTTCATCGGGTGGATGCCGAGAATCTGCTCGATGGTGCGCATCATCTCGATCTGCGAGTAGTAGTGGTCGTCCACGACTCCGTGGTTGGCCCAGGGGCTGATGACCTGGACCGGGGCGCGGTGGCCGTCCACGTGGTCGAGGCCGGCCTGCGAGTCGTCCTCGACGACGAAGATCGCCGAGTCCTTCCAGTACTTGCTGTGCGAGATCGTGTCGACGATCTGGCCGACCGCGAGGTCGTTGTCGGCGACTTCGGCGGCCGGGCTGGGCGGGCCGCCGGTGTGGTCGTCGGAGAGCCAGAACATGTTGAGGTTGGCCGGGCCGCTCTTCTCGAAGTCCTGCTTCCAGACCTGGGCCTTGTAGATGTCCGGCACCGAGAGGTCGAACAGCGGGAAGCCCTGGACGGACACCGCGTTCAGCGACGGGATCGCCGAGCCGACCTGGATCGGGTAGGCGCTCGGGGCGCCGGTGGCGGCCATGGTCTGCGTGTCGCAGTAGTAGTTCTGCCAGCTCGCCCCGGCCGGCTTGTTCTCGATCGACTGGAACTCGCCGTAGTCCTTGACGCTCTGGCCCGCGGCCTGCGCCCCGGTCCAGATGAAGCCGGACTCCTGGTGGCCCAGGACGTCGTTCTCCGTGTCGTAGCTGCGCAGGTACTCGCCGGCGGAGGACTCGGTGTACTCCGGGTCGTCCGCCTGCATCAGCCAGTTGTGGCCCTCGGCGGAGTTGGTGCCGACGTCGTAGAAGTTGTCGTAGAGGCCGAACTGCGCCGCCAGGGCGTGCTGGTTCGGAGTGACGGCCTGGCCGAACTGGGTCAGCGTCGGGTCACCGTTGCCCTGCGGCATGTCGCCGTAGACCTGGTCGTAGGTGCGGTTCTCCTTGACGATCAGGAAGACGTGCTTGATCGTTGAGGGGTCGCCGATCCGGGCCGGCACCGGCACGGCCTTCTTGTTCGGGTTCTTGGCGTACTGCACGGAGCCGGGCGTCCAGCCGTTGTACTGGAAGACCTTGCCCGTGTAGCCGCGGATCGCCTGGTCGCTGGGCAGCGTGAAGCGCGTCAGGCTGCTGGTGGTGTCGTGGGTGTTGTGGCCGGCCGCGACGGTCGGGCGCAGCGCGTCGACGCCGCGGGTGTTGGCCACCACGATCTGGTTGCCGACCGTGGCGACCTCGGCCGGGAAGTAGTCGGTCGGCAGCAGGCCGACGTAGCTGACCGGCTGGTGCGCCGAGGTGAAGCGGTACACCGCCACCGCGTTGGCCCGGCCGAGGGTCACCAGCAGGCGGCCGTCGGAGGTCAGGGATATCGCGTCGGGCTCGTAACCGACCGAGGCCTCCGGCCACGGCTGGGTCGAGATCGTCTGGACCACCTTGTCCTTGGTGGCGTCGATCACCGAGACGGTGTTGCTGTTGGTGTTGGCCACGAACACGGTGTTGCCGGCCGCGTACACCGCGGTCGGGTGCAGGCCGACGCCGATGCTGCCGACGGCCGCCGCCGGGTTCGCCGTGTCGATGACGCTGACCGTGCCGGTGGTGGAGGAACCGGTCTGCGGGTTCGCCGGCACGTCGGTGCCGTACGAGTTGATGGTCGTGTCGCCGGCGACGGCGGTGCGGCCGCCCTCGTTGCTCACGTACAGCTTGCCGCCGACCAGGACGATGCCGCGCGGGGCGATGCCGGTGTTCCAGCTCTGCGTGATCGCGCCGGTCGCGGCGTCGATGGCGACGACCCGATTCTGGCCGTTGACCGCCGCGTAGACGGTCGAGCCGTCGGCCGAGAACACCGCCTTGGCCGACAGCGCGTGCTCGGCGCCGTTAGCCGGGATCGCGACGTCGACCGGGTTGGCCAGGGTGCCGTCGGCGTTCACCGTGAACTTGGTGTAGCCGTCGGTCCGGCCGATCCACAGCGACTTGCCGTCGGGGGAGTAGGTCGGCGAGGTCTGGCCGACGTCGTTCCCGCTGATCTGCAGGTTCGCCGCGGCGTTCTTGCCGACGACCTGCTGGACCTGGTAGCTGCGCAGGTCGATGATGACGAGGGCGACCCCGCCGTCGGCCACCGTGGCGGCCACGTGCGTGCCGTCCGGGCTGACCGACGCGCCCATGATCTTGCCCTGGTTGACCACCAGGCGGGTGCCGATCGGCTTGATGTACTGGTCGCTCGCGATGACCTCGCCCTTGCCGGTCAGCTCGCCGACATGCTGGGTGCCGAGCTGCGTGGTCGACGCGGAGCCGACGGTGGCACCGGTGAAAACGAGCGCGACCGAGGCCACGCCGACCTTGGTGAAGCTTCGTCGGCCACGCCGGCCGTCGGGAACACCCTGAGACTTCCCGACAGGCCGTCTACGGCGCGTTACCTGCATTGAGTCATTCCTTTAGTGAGAAGGAAGCAGATCAACGTTGCCGTCGAACTGCCACAGCGGGTTCGGCTCGGTCCCGTCAGGGGTCTGAACCAGGAAGTAGCCGTTCACTTCCTTCGGCCCATCGCCGTCGGCGATGTACCGCCCGTTCGCGGTGACGTCGAGCTGGTAGATGGCCTGACCAGTGATCGCGACGCCGGGGATGTGCCAGGTGACCGTGCAGCGCCAGTCGTTGCCCGGCCCTTCTTGCGCGGCCAGCCCCTCGCTCTTGGTGCACGAGGCCGTGGTCTGCAGCTGCGCCTCGGTGACCGGCGGACGGTGCAGCTGCTGCTCCTGTAGCCGGTAGAGGTGGCCGAACGCGGTGGCGACCGACCGCTGCACCTTGTCCTGATCGATGCCGGAGCCGGTGGCCCCGGTCGAGACGGCCAGGACGCCGATCGTGGCCGCGAGCAGGCCGGCCAGCGGCAGCGCGCCGACGGTCAGGGCCCTGCGCCCGGTGCCGTCGTTGGTGAGGTTCGTGAAGTCCCGGCGCAGGAACAGCAGGTACGCCAGCGCGGTCGCGGCGACGGCCCACGCCAGGCTGACCGCGACGCCGATCAGCAGGGGGCTGAGTTGCTGCGGCTGCGCGAACAGGCCGTTCCAGGAGATGAAGGCGTAACCGGGCAGCGCCAGGCGCACGGCCACCGGCAGCGGCAGCATCTGCGCCAGCTGCATCGCGAACGCGACGGTCACCGGCAGCAGCAGGCCCATCGGCGAGCGGCCGAGCGCGACGGATCCGAGCAGCCCGATGGCCGCCAGCGCCAGCGTCGGGGCCAGCGCGCAGGCCCAGGCGAGCAGCACCTTGCCGGCGGCGTCGCCGGGGGCGAGGCTGTGCCCGTCGAGGCCGATCAGGGGTTTGTTACCGACCGCGAGCAGCCCGCCGACGATGCCGGACGCGACGAGGCCGGCCACCAGCAACAGGATCACGGTAAGGCTGGCCAGCGCCTTCGCCGCGAAGATGCGGCGATGCGAGCGGACCGCGACCAGCAGGTGCCGCCAGGTGCCGAGCCGGTCCTCGGAGGCGAACACGTCGCCGGCCACCAGCGAGGTGAGCAGCGGCAGCGCCCAGGTTCCGGAGAAGCCGAGGGTCACCAGCGGCCCGGCCCAGCCGGTGGTGTGCATCCAGCGGCCGAACAGGGTGTCAGAGGGCAGATTGCTCTGCTGGTTGATCCCGAAGACCGCGATCCCCGGGCCGAGCCAGCAGGCCAGGATCAGGAGCCTTACTCGCCATGGGGAGAACTGCTTGACAAGTTCGAAGCGGTACGCGCGCGAGACCGGCACCGGGCTCGCCGCCGGAGGCCGGGCGCCGACGGCGGGTGCTTCGGCGATCGTCGCGGTCATCGGCCGGCCTCCTCTGCCTGCGCTGCTTCTTCGTGCGCTGCTTCTTCGTGCTCTGCTTCTTCGTGTTCTGCTTCCTCCTGCGCCGTTTCCTCTTGCGCTGCGTCTTCCTGCTCCGTGAGGGCGAGGAATGCGGCTTCGAGCGGCGAGACGACCGGTGCGAGTTCGCGCACTGCGACGTCCGCGCGCACGAGCCGCGCCACCAGTTCGTCGAGGGCGGGCACCTGCGCGCGCACCACCAGCACCTCGCTGTCGTGGCGGTTGACGGCGTCGGAGCCCTCGACGATGCGTATGCCGGAGGTCTCCAGCGCCACCGTGCGGGCGGCCTGCGGGTCCGAGGTGCGCAGCCGGTAGTCGAGCTCGCTGTTCTCGGCGGAAAGCTTGCTCAGCGGCCCGGAGAAGACCACGCGTCCGGTCGCCAGGATGGTGACCTCGGAGCACAGCGCCTCGAGGTCGTCCATCCGATGGCTGGAGAGGATCACCGTGGTGCCGTCCGCGGCGAGGCGGCCGAGTACGCCGCGCACGTGCTTCTTGCCGGCGGGGTCCAGTCCGTTGGAGGGCTCGTCGAGCACCAGCAGCCGCGGCTTGGCCAGCAGCGCGGCGGCCAGGCCGAGCCGCTGGCGCATGCCGAGGGAGAAGCCGCGGACCTTGTCGTCGGCCACGTCGGTGAGCCCCACCTGGTCCAGCGCGTCGGCCACCTCGCCGGCCGCAGCCCCGGCCGTGCGCGCGTCGCGGCGGCGCAGCGCCGCCAGTGCGGCCAGGTTCTGCCGGGCGGTGAGGGTGGGGTAGAGCCCGGGTCCGTCGACGAAGCCTGCGACGCCGTCCGGGGCCGCCAGCGCGCGTCCGACCGGCGTGCCCAGGATCTCGAGGCGCCCCTCGTCGGCGACCGCCAGGCCGAGCAGCAGCCCGAGCAGCGTCGTCTTGCCCGCGCCGTTCGGCCCTACC
>NZ_DASRGV010000034.1:0-6452 GCF_035650855.1 Actinocrinis sp.
ACGAGTGGCACGAGATGATGTCGGACCAGAACCCGGCCGGCGGCTGGACCAACAACACCGGCAGCTCGTACAACGGCCAGGAGAACTCGGACGAGTGCGCCTGGATCAGCCCCGGCACCGCCGGCGGCGCCGCGAACATCACCTTCGGCACGTTCGGCACCTACGCGGAGCAGGCCAGCTGGTCGAACGACACCAACAACTGCGCCATCTCCCACGCGATCCTCACCCACGGAGGCGGCGGCAACACCGTCAGCGTGACCAACCCCGGTTCGCAGACGGGCACCGTCGGTACCGCGGTTTCGCTGCAAGTCAGCGCCTCTGACTCCGGCGGCGCCAGCCTGACCTACAGCGCCAGCGGCCTGCCCGCGGGCCTGTCGATCTCCAGCAGCGGCCTGATCTCCGGCACCCCGACCACCGCCAACACCTACAGCGTCACCGTCACCGCCACCGACAGCACCGGCGCCAGCGGATCCGCCTCCTTCAGCTGGACCATCAACGGTTCGGGCAGCGGTGGCAACGCGATCGTCAACGGCGGCTTCGAGACCGGCTCGCTGTCCGGCTGGACGGCCTCCGGCGTCACCTCGGTGGCGACCTCGGGTGCGCACTCCGGCACCCACGCCGCGCAGCTCGGCAACAGCAGCCCGAGCAACACCTCCTCGATCACCCAGACCTTCACCGCCGCCTCCGGAAACAGCAAGCTGTCGTTCTGGTACAACGTCACCTGCCCGGACACGGTGACCTACGACTGGGCCACCGCCACGCTGAAGGACAACACCACCGGAACGACCAGCACGGTGCTCGCCAAGACCTGCGTCTCCAGCTCCGGCTGGGTGCAGAAGACCGCGTCCATCGTCGCCGGCCACAGCTACACGCTGACCCTGACCAATGTCGACGACAACTACCCGGGTGACCCGACGTACACGCTGTACGACGACGTAGCCACCTCCTAATCACCACTCGGCACCACCCCGGATCGGCGGGCCGCGCGCCGGCCCGCCGATCCGGCGCGAGCGTCTGCTGTGGCGCGGGCCGCGCAGGCGCGAGGCAGAAGCAGCGGGTCGCTTCAGGCGACGTCAGGCGGCGTCGGCGACGTCGGCTGCGAGCAGGGCGCCCTGGTGGATCGCGAGCATCCGCTCGACCGAGGCCGACCAAGGGAACTGCGACGCGCGGGTCCTGGCCGCGGCGGCTCGCACGCACGCCGGGTAGGTCAGCAGTTCCAGCACCCCCGCGGCCAGGCCCGTGCCGGTTGGGGTGACGGCGATGCCCGCGCCGGGCGGAGCCGCGCCTGGTGTCGCCCAGCGGTCGTGGCGCGCGTTTCCGGATCCCGGCGGCGACGTCTGCGAAACCAGCTCAGCCGCACCCGATCCGGCCGCCGCGACCACGGCGACCCCGCAGGCCAGCGCCTCCAGGGCGGACAGCCCGAAGGTCTCGCACGCGGAGGGCGCGAGCACCAGATCGGCTCCGGTCAGCCGCTCGGCGAGGTCCGCGCGCCGGGCCACGTGGCCGTGGAAGACGACCGGGAGCCCCTTGCTCCGTCGGGCCAGCGCACCGCACTGCGGCCCGCTGCCGTACACGTCGAGCCGCGCGTCCACGCCCCAGCATCGCAGTACTCGTACTGTCTCGATCGTGGCCTGCGGGTTCTTCTCGTTGGACAGCCGCCCGGCATACACCAGCCGCACGACATCGGGTCTCGTCACCTCGACGAAGTCCGATCGGGCGGAGCCCGCACCGCCCGCGGGCCGGAACACCTCGAGGTCCACGCCCAACGGCACCCGGCGGATAGTGCGCGCGCCGGCCAGGGCGAGCTCCCGTTCCCCGAACGCCGAGGTCGCCACGACCTCGTCGAATCCGGCCACCACCCGCCGGGTCCACCGCAGCACCGCCTTCTGCAGCGACTCGGACTGCGCGCCGGTCCGGTTCGCCACCATCTCGCCGAGCCGCTCGTGCGAGAACAGCACCGCGCGCACGCCCCGCTCGCGCGCCCACGGCCCCGCCCCCGCGAGGGTCGCCTTGTCCGACACCTCGATCGAGTCGGGGTTGAGCGCGGCCAGGGTCTCAAGCACCTTCTCCGCGCGCAGGATCATGCGGTAGCCGCCGGTGACGGGAGTGCCCGGGACGGTGATGACGGTGCCGTGCTCGTCCTCGGCCACCGAGCGTTTCGCGCCCGGCACGATCAGGATCCTGTCGTGCCCGGCCGCGGCGTAGCCGCGGCCGAGCGTGTCCACCACCGTGCGCAGCCCTCCGGAGCGCACGTGGTACATGTTCGCGAGCTGGACGATCCTCACCGGGCCGCCGCCGGCTTGGCCGTCGCGTTCCGACCGCGGCCGGCGAGCAGGTGGCTGTACGTGGTGGCTCGGGCGCCGCAGCGCAGTGCACGCTCGATGGCGCGCAACGTGACCTCGCGCAGCCCGGGTCGGTGCAGGTCGTCCGGATGCAGCGCCAGGCGCAGCGGGACGCTCGGCCGGGGCAGTGCGCGCGAAGCGCCGTCGATGAGCATTTCCCCGGCGCGTTCGAGGGCGGCGCGATCGGAAGCGGCCGAGCTCGCGCCGTGGGCTCGGGCAGGCCGGTGTGAGACCGAGGGTGCGAACAACCGGGAGCCGTCCGTCAGGTCGTGGATGAAGAGGTGGCTGGTCCAGTAACGCAGCCCGCTCGCTGCGAGCGCCTGGCGGGCGTCGGGGGAGGCGAGATAGCCCGGCGGTACGAAGCCCCGCGCGTTGAGCCCGGCCGCGGCCAGGACCGCTCGTCCGCGCTCGATCCGGTCGCGCGCCGCCGCCTCGTCGAGCGTCCAGAACTCTCCGGCCCCGCGCGCGGCGAACGCCCCGCTCACGCGCCGGGTCCTGCCCCCGCCCGGCTGCGCCATATGCGTCCAGCCGTGCAGCGCGATCTCGTGCCCGCGCGCTGCGGCGTTGCGCAGCAGTGCGGCCGCTTCGGGTGCGTCGGCCAGTTCGCTTCCGCGCCACGGGCCGGGCACGGCGAGCAACACGCCGCGGATCCCGAACGCGTCGAGATCGGCGAGCCATCGCCGGCTCTCCGCCAGAGTTGCGGGTGCCACATCGTGGACTGACACGACCAGGGCCCGTTTGACGGGCAGCGTTCTGCGCACACCGGGAGCGTCACCGGTTCCGGTGACAGGGCCGTGACGCGCTCGCCGGGAGTGGGTAAACGGCGGAAGACGAACGCGCCGCGGCGGGCTCGGCTCAGTCACTCGGCCTCAGTAACTCGGCCTCGGTCCGCGGCGCCCACTGCGGGGTCCGTCGCACTGTCCGTCACGGGAAGCGAGTTCGCGCGCATCCGCTCTACGCGCGGCCAGCGCACGTCGTACGCCCAATGCAGCTTCTCGAAGATCCAGATGAGCCGGGCGCTGGGGTCGAGCTGCCCGGGCAGCACGCCGTGCCGCGCCGAGGTCGGATCGGCGTGGTGCGAGTTGTGCCAGCTCTCGCCGAAGGACAGCAGCGCCAGCGGCCAGAAGTTGGTGGCGCGGTCGCGGCAGGAGAACGGCCGCTTGCCCGCGACGTGGCACACCGAGTTCACCGACCAGGTCAGGTGGTGCAGCACCGCCATCCGGATCAGCCCGGCCCAGAAGAACGCCTCCAGCGCGCCCGCCCAGGAGCCGGTGACAAGACCGCCCACCAGGGCCGGGCCGAGCAGTGAGATCGCGGCCAGCGGGCCGAAAAGCCGGCCGACGAGGCGCAGGTCCGCGTCGTCCGCGATGTCCGGCGCGAACCGGGCCCGATTGCTCAGCTCGCGCCGCAGCATCCACCCGACGTGCGCGAACAGCAGCCCCTTGAGCAGCGCCACGGCGTCGGTGCCGTAGCGCCACGGCGAGTGCGGGTCGCCCTCGCGGTCCGCGAACGCGTGATGGCGGCGGTGGTTGGCGACCCACTGCACCGGCGAGCCCTCGACCGCCAGCGAGCCGGCGACCGCGAGGGCGATGCGCAGCCCGCGCCGCGCCTTGAACGAACGGTGGGTGAAACAGCGGTGGTAGCCGACCGTCACACCGAATCCCGAGACCAGGTAGGCGCCCACGGCGAGTGCGACGTCGAGCGCCGACAGGCCGCGGCCCCAGGCGAGCGGCACGGCGGCGATCAGGCACAGCATGGGGCCGATCACGAATACCCACATGGTGATGGCCGCCGCGAGGTTCTGCGGGGCGTCCAGCAGCGGTTTGACCTCGGCGTCCGCGACGACCGGACGGGTATAGCGGTTAGGCGCGTCGGCGGCCACGTCCATGGCTGTATCCCCTGCTCGTGGTAGGGCGCTGCGATGGTCGGTCTCGGCACGCCCCGGCGCCCGGGGCGGCCCGCGCCCAGTGTCGGGCACCGCACCCCACTTCCCGTGAACACCGGCAGCCACACATCGGCCGACTCGATGAATTGCGGGACGTCAAAATGCGCCGGTGGATGCGTGCTCCGCGATCCACGCGATGACGGGCTCCAAGTCGACGGTGCCGCTGGTCTCCACGCGGAGGGTGGGGCCGAGACGAAGAGGCCCGGCGGTGCGGCGCCAGCGCTCCCACTCGCTGTCACTGGGCAGCGCGCCGTGGATCGGGTGACGGGGATGGCGCTGCTCGAAGCGGTTGCGGGCCTCGGCGAGCGGGACGTCGCAGTAGATCTCCAGCGGGCGCCCGACGCCGGCTCGAGCCAGGCCGGCCGCGGCCAGCCCGCGGAAGTCGGCGGGCCAGCAGGATTCCAGGACCGCGCCGCCGGGGGAGTCGGCCAGCAGAGCCCACATCGTGTCGCTGGCCGCCGCGCCGAGGCTCGCGTTCCAGCGGCGCTGCGGCCACGGTTGCGGCGACTGCGCGCCGAGGACGTCGGCGTGTGCCTCCTTGATGACGTCCTTGCTGAACAAGGGCAACCGCAATCGCTGGGACAGCGCCCTGGCCAAGGTGGTCTTGCCGGCGCCCGGCAGCCCGTTGACGATGATGACAGTCGGCTCGCTCACGTTGCCCGGCGCCGCGATCTGAGCCAGTCAGTGTGAGTCGCGGGCGACGTCCGAGCCGCTGGATCCCACGAGGAAATCCAGATCGGCGCCGGTGTCGGCCTGCTGCACGTGGTCGACGTACAGCCGCTCCCAGCCGCGTCGGGGATTGGCGAAGCCCGCGGTCGCGGACGGGTGCGGTCCGCGGGCGGCGAGCTCGTCGGCGGGTACTTCCACATCGATGCGCCGGGCCTCGACGTCCAGGTTGATGATGTCGCCGGTGCGCACGAGCGCGAGAGGGCCTCCGGCGGCGGCTTCGGGCGCGACGTGCAGCACGACCGTGCCGTAGGCGGTGCCGCTCATCCGGCCGTCGCAGATCCGGACCATGTCGCGCACGCCCTGGGTCAGAAGCTTCTTCGGCAGCGGCATGTTGGAAACCTCGGGCATGCCGGGATAGCCCTTCGGCCCGCAGCCGCGCAGGACGAGCACGGAGTCCGCGTCGACGTCGAGGTCGGGATCGTCGATGCGGGCATGGAAGTCCTCGATGCTGTCGAACACCAGCGCCCGGCCGCGGTGGCGCAGCAGGTGCGGTGAGGCGGCCGCGGGCTTGATGAGCGCTCCGTCGGGCGCGAGGCTTCCGCGCAGCACCGCGATGCCGCCCTGTGCGACCAGCGGCTGCGTGCGTGTCCTGATCACCTCGGCGTCCCAGATCGCGGCGTCGTCAAGGTAGTCGACCAGCGGCTTGCCGGTCACTGTCAGCGCGTCTGGGTCTAGCAGTTCCCTGACTTCGCGCAGCACCGCGAGCAGGCCGCCGGCCCGGTGGAAGTCCTCCATGAGGAAGCGGCCGGCCGGCTGGAGGTCCACGAGCACCGGGACGCGCGAGCCGATGCGGTCGAAGTCGTCGAGGGTCAGCTCGATGCCCAGGCGGCCGGCGATGGCCAGCAGGTGCACGACGGCGTTGGTGGAACCGCCGATGGCGGCGAGCGCCACGATCGCGTTGTGGAAGGACGCCTTGGTCAGGAACGTGCTCGGCCGGCGCCCGGCGGCCACCAGCTCCACGGCCAGCCTCCCGGTGCCGTGCGCGGCCTCCAGCAGGCGGCTGTCCGGAGCGGGCGTGCCGGCCACGCCGGGCACGACCGTGCCCAGGGCCTCGGCCACCAGGGCCATCGTGGAGGCGGTGCCCATGGTGTTGCAGTGCCCGCGGCTGCGGATCATCGAGGATTCCGAGCGGACGAACTGCTCCTGGGACAGCGTGCCGGCCCGCACCTCCTCCGACAGCCGCCACACGTCGGTGCCGCAGCCCAGCGCAGTGCCGCGGAAGGTGCCGGTCAGCATCGGGCCGCCGGGCACGACCACCGCGGGCAGGTCCACCGAGGCGGCGGCCATGAGCAGCGAGGGGATCGTCTTGTCGCAGCCGCCGAGCAGGACGACGCCGTCGACGGGGTTGGCCCGCAGCATCTCCTCGGTGGCCATCGCCGCCATGTTGCGCCAGAGCATGGCCGTGGGCCGGACCTGGGTTTCCCCGAGGGAGACGA
>NZ_DASRGV010000035.1:0-9455 GCF_035650855.1 Actinocrinis sp.
CGGCTGGCCGGTCCGTTGCCGTGCAGGTCGACGGCCAGCTCCGGGGCGTCGTGCGGCCAGGGCCAGCGCACCGGCTCCAGCTCGTCGGCGGGCAGCAGGCGGTCGATCGCGCCGGTCAGCTCGGCCAGGGGGGCGAACTGCGCGGGCGCGGCGAGCACGATCTCGTGCTCAGGGAACGCGCGCCGCACGGCGCGGTAGGCCGGCACGCCGGTGAGGAAGTCGCCGAGGCCGAGCGCGCGCAACAGCAGCACACGGGGCCTGGCGGCGGTGCTCTCGGCGGCGCTGCCGGTGATGACGGGGAAGGTGGTGGCGTTAGTGATCGTGGTCATCTCGGCTTGCTTCGTCAGTGGTATCAGGCTGCGGGATCAGGCTGCTTCATTGCGGGCCGAGCGGACCAGGCCGGTGGTCGACCGGCCGGACAGGTACGGCACCGTCAGGACTCTGCCGCCCCAGCCGCGCACGAGCGGCGCCTCGGGCAGGTCGTCGGCCGCGTAGTCGCCGCCCTTGACCCAGACGTCCGGGCGCAGCCGCCGCAGCGTCTCCTCGGGCGTGGCCTCGTTGAACACCACGACCGCGTCGACGCAGCTGAGGGATTCGAGGATGGCCGCGCGGTCCGCCTCGTTGTTCAGCGGCCGACCGGCGCCCTTGAGCCGGCGTACGGAGGCGTCGGAGTTCAGGCACACGATCAGGCAGTCTCCGGCCGCTCGCGCCGTGCGCAGGCAGTGCACGTGACCGGCGTGCAGCAGGTCGAAGCAGCCGCCGGTCGCGACGACGGTGCCGCCGTGTGCTCGGACCTTTGCTGCGAGCTCGAAGGGGTCGGCGGGGCGGGGGAGGGCCGCGGCGGGGCGCGGCAGGTCGGCATGTGTGGTGGTGGCTAATCTGGCAGCAGCGAAGGGGGACGCGTCGGACACGTCGGATGCGGAGTCGAGGGCTGACACGCCACCGGCACCGAGGAACGACGCCGCGGCGTCGACTGCCGCGACCACGGCCTCTGACGGCAGCGCGCCTGACGCGAGCGCCGCTGCGGTCGCGGCGGCGAATGCGTCCCCGGCGCCGCAGGCGTCGGTCGGCGCGATATCGCGAGCCGGGATCAACTGCGTGTTGGCCGCTCCGCGCAGTAGCACTCCCTGCGCGCCAAGTGTGATCGCGAGCTGCGATACCGGCCAGGCGGTGCGCAGTTTGTCCGCTGCCTCCGCGGCTGCTCTGACGGCCGCCGAACCGCGCGCTGCCGCGGCGCCGGGCAACATCGCGGCGGCGGCGGCCGCCTCGGCCTGATTGGGCGTCGCCAGCAGGGTGCCGGGGACGGGTGCTGCGCCGCGCGGATGCGGATCCCAGACCACTGGCACGTGACGAGCGGCCGCAGTCAGAGCATCGCGTACGGCGTGATTCGAGGTGACGCCCCCGGCGTAGTCGGACACGAGGATCGCGCCGGCACCTTCGAACGCCTCCGTGAGCCGCAGCCCCGGATCGCCGGTGTACGGCTGCGCCGGATGGTCGATACGAAGCAGCGTCCTGCCATCGACGCGAACCCTCGTCTTCTGCGCGATCGCGTCCGGCCAAGGCAGCGCGACAAGGCGTATGCGCGGATCGATGAGCTCCCTGAGCATCTGGCCGTGAGCATCATCGCCGAGCGGGCAGACGAGCGTCACCTGGTGCCCGGCCCGTGCCGCCAGGTGCGCTGCCAGCGCTGCGCCGCCAGGCCGTGGGCGGACCATGGGTTCGTCGACGACCGGCGCCGGAGTATCAGGGCACAGCCGTCGCACCGCGCCGTCGAGGTCGCGGTCGAGCAGCGCGTCTCCGATGACGACAAGCGGACCGATCGTCATCGGGGAACTCCGATCGGCGCGGCTTGCGGAAGGTGCCGGACCTCGCTGCCGTCCACGTCGCGGCTGAGAAGCTGTGGTTCCTCGCGCGCGAGCGCGAGATCCATCGCTTCGCAGACAAGGTGCAGCGCCACCAGATGAACCTCCTGCACCGTCGCGGTATCAGGGCCGTGCGCGCAGATCGACCGGTGCGCCAGCGTCGCGAGCGGGTTGGGCGCCGGACCGGTCAGGGCCCAGACATGCATACCCACCGCCCGGGCCCGCTGCGCCGCGGCGATCACGTTGCCGCTGCGGCCGCTGGTGGACAGCAGCATGAGGACGTCGCCGGACCTCCCGTGCGCTTCGACCTGCCGGGCGAAGACCTCGTCGGCGCCGTAGTCGTTGCCGATCGCCGTAGTGGCCGAGGTGTCGCCGTGCAGCGGGATCGCCGAGAACGGCCGGCGCTCGTCCCGGAACCTGCCGACCAGCTCGGCGGTCAGGTGCTGGGCCTGCGCCGCGCTGCCGCCGTTTCCGGCGGCCAGCAACCGGTGCCCGGCGCTCAGCGCGTCGGCCAGCTGGCGGCCCCACTCGGCGCAGGTCTCGGCGAGCACGTCGGAGGTCCGCAGCGCATACGTGACCTGACTCAGCCGGTCGCGCAACACCTGTTCGATCGACATCATCGGCTCACCGCCTCCTCGATCCTCTCGCTCCCTTCGGCCACGAGCCGGCCGTACACCTCCGCAGTGCGGCGCGCGATCCGCGGCCAGCCGTAACGCGATCTGGCGCGCAGCAGGCCATTGAGTCCCAGCTGCCTGCGCAGCTCGCCGTCCTTGATCAACGGCCTGAGGGCGTCAGCGAGTGCGTCCGGCGCGCGCGGCGGGACGAGCACGCCGGTCACCCCGTCGAGCACCGTGTCGGTCAGCCCGCCGACGGCGCTCGCCACGACCGGGACGCCGCTGGCCATCGCTTCGAGCGGCACGATGCCGAAAGGCTCGTACCACGGCGTGCACAGCACCAGCTCGGCCGAGCGAAGCAGCGCCGGCATGTCGCCGCGCGGCACGGCGCCGAGCAGTTTGACCCGGTCCGCGACGCCGCGCTCGGCAGCGATCTGACGCAGCCGGTGGGCCTCGGGCTCGTCACACAGCTGGTCGGCGGGCGGACCGCCCGCGATGACCAGCTCCACCTCCGGCAGCTGCGCCAGCGCCCGAATCGCCGTGTCAAAGCCCTTACGCGGCACGAGCCGGCCGATCGCCAGCAGCCGGTGCCTGCGGCCGCGCGGGGCGACCGGGCCCTGCGGAGTGAAGCGCTCCAGGTCCACGCCGCACGGGATGACCGAGATATGCCGCCGGTCCACGCCGAGCCGCACCAGTTCGAACAGCTCGTCGCTGCAGGTCGCCACGATCCTGGCGCAGGTCTTGCCGATCTCGCGCTCGGTCTCGATGCGCGACGGCGGGCTCGTGTCGGCAGATCCCTGATACCGCTGCTTGACCACGCCGAGCGCGTGGTAGGTCTGCACGACCGAGATGCCCAAGGGTTCGGCGGCCTCGAGCGAGGCCAGTCCGGACATCCAGAAGTGCGCGTGGACCACGTCGGGCCGCTGAGCCTTCCAGCGGGCCGCGAGCTCCCGCGCGAAGACCGGCATATGTGGCAGCAGGTCGTCCTTGGACACCTGCCGCGGCGGGCCCGCGTCGATCTGCTCGACCACGACCCGCCGGCCCATCCGGGTGCGCGCCGCCGTGTCGGCCGCGTCGCGCCGGGTGTACACCGTCACCTCGTGGCCCAAGGCGGCCATCCCGGTGGCGAGGCAGGCCACGTGCACGTTCTGTCCGCCCGCGTCGGCCCCGCCGAGCGCGGCCATCGGATTGGCGTGTTCTGATACCAGTGCGATTCTCATGAGCTCACCTCGGCCAGCACCTGGTCCCAGCGCTCGAGGAAGCGTTTGAGCCCGTAGCGCTCAAGCGCCGCCTCGCGCGCGGCAGCCCCCGTTTCACGTGCCAACTCCTTGTCGTTGATGAAGGCGCACATCGCCTCGTGCAGTTCGGCGACGCTCGGGGAGACCACCCCGGCGCCGGGCGGCACCGCCCGCGCGGCCTCGGTGGTCGCCAGCGCGACCGCCGGCATCCCGAGATGCATCGCCTCGAGCAGCGAGAGCCCGAGCGAGGTCCAGCGGATCGGGTGCACGTACACCCGCCGCCGCGCGAGTTCGGTGTGCATCTCGTCCTGCGGCAGGTCCTCGTGCAGGTGAATGCGGTCCGGCGGGAAACCCGGACAGTGACGCAGAGCATTGACACGCATCCCGAACACATCGAGGGGCGCACGCTCGGCGAAGCCCGGCAGCAGATCGGTTCCGGTGACCCGGCCGCGCCGCACCGGATCGTTGACCACGACCGCGGCGTGCGCGATCGCCCCGGTATAGCGCTCACCGGGATCGACGATGCCGTGTTCGATCACTGTCGTCGGAGTGCTGCCGCAGTCCCAGAACAGGTCGTTGAAGTCCGTCACATGCACGACGAGCAGGCCCGGATGGCCGGCGGCGGGATGCGGCGTGTTCGGCACGTCCTGCTGTGGCGTGTTGTGCTCCACATAGACCGCGGGCACGTCGATGCCCGGGACCAGCCCGGTCCAGTCGACGACGAGCTGCGCGTCCCGCGGCCGTTGCAGAACCACCACGTCGAACGGCGTCGAGCGCAGCTCGTGCGCCGGCACCTCGATCGCGCTGCGCGGCCAGTCCCAGGTGCGCGCTCGGCCGAGGCCGTCCGGACCGCGCGGCTCGGTGACAGGGAGCAGATACGTGTGCGGTCCCTGCACGAAGGAGGTCGTCCACGAGCCGTGCACGTGCCATAACAGGATCCTCATGCCGCACCTCCTTCTCGGTGGCCGGCCGGGGCCAGCAGCTTCTCGACGGCGCTGACCACGTCGCGGGCGGTCACGCCGGACAGGCACGGATGGCCGGGGACCGGGCATTCCCGGGCGCGGGTGCCGGCGCAGGGAGCGTCCTGATCGCCGAGCAGCACGGTCTCGACTCCGTACGGCGCCCAGCGCACGGCCGGCACGACCGGCGCGAAGAGGCTGACCACCGGGGTCCCGGCGGCGGCGGAAAGATGCGCGGGACCGGTGTTCGGCGCGACGGTCACGGCCGCGCCGGCCAGCACCGCGGCCAGCTCGGGCAGGCGGGTGCGGCCGCCGAGGTCCACGGCTCCGGACTCGCCGGCGGTCCGTGCGGTCAGCTCCCGCTCGTTCTTGCTGCCGGTCACCACGACCTGGTGGCCGTCGGCGGTCAGTTCGCGTACTGCCTGCGCCCACCGCTCGACCGGCCAGGTACGCGCGGGGGCGGTGCAGCCGGGATGGACCGCGACATAGCGCTCCGCCGGAACCAGAGCACTGACATCCGGCAGCGGATGGCGCAGGGCGAGCCGGCCGTCGTCATCGGGGGGAAGGGGGAAGCCCGCGGCGCGCGCCAGCGACAGCGCGCGCTCGGTTTCCGGGATGTCCTCGTCCACGAGGTGCCGCACGTCGAGCAGCGAGCCGGGGTAGTCGACGCTGATGGCGCTGACCCGGGGCACCGCCGTCATCCGCAGCAGCAGCGCGGCCGGCAGCGGCGACTGGTGGAACGAGGTGAAGATGACGGCCTCGTCGAAGTCGCCGAGGAGCAGTTCGCGCATCAGGAACCGGAGGCAGCCGCCGTCGAGCGGCTGCGGGTTGGGCCCGACCCAGGGCGCCTTGTAGACGAGCACGTCGTTGACGCCCGGAAGCAACGGCGCGACCGAGGCGCCGGCCGGACCGGCCAGCAGCGTCACATGCCGTGAACCGGCCGCGAGCGCGCGCAGCGCCGGCCCGGTCAGCAGGACGTCACCAAGGCCGTCCAGCCGCACGGCCAACACCCGGCCGCGCTTGGTCGCAGTGTTCATCGCCGGCTCCCGCTCGCGGTCCGGCCTGCGGCGGCCTCGCGGGTGCGGCGGGCGCTCGCCGGTTCCGGATCGCCCTGGCCGACGATCCAGCGTGCCGCGGCGAGCAGGTCGACGGCGATCCGCGCCCCGGCCAGCTCCTCGATGCGGGTGCTCGGCGTGGGAATCAGCACGCTGCGGCTTCCGGCCGCACGCGCCGCCGCCACGTCCGCGCCGATATCGCCGATGACGACGCAGTCCTCCGGCCGCACGCCGAGCTCGGCAGCAGCCTGATACACCAGTCCGGGCCGCGGTTTGCGGCAGTCGCAGCCGTCCTCCGGCGCGTGGGGGCAGACGGCCCAGGCGTCGAAGGGGCCGAGCAATCGGCGTACCTGCTCGTCCACCTCCTTGGCCTGGCCCGGCGTGATCAGCCCTCTGCCGATCCCGGACTGATTCGTGACGACGCCGATGCGCAGCCCGGCATCGCGAAGCAGCCGGAGTGCTTCCAGCGCCGTGGGCACCGGCGCGACGCGCTCCGGATCGGTGTTGTACGGCACGTCGTGAATCAGCGTTCCGTCACGGTCGAACAGCACCGCCAACGGCCGGCCTGGCCAGCTCTCGGCACGCACATGGCGATAGCGCCGCAGTCCGCGCAGCCAATGCGCGGTCGCCACAGGAGGAATCGCGACGCTGCTGACTGCCATCGCCACCAATTCATCGCTGGTGCGCGGCCCCGGACGCACGCGTTCGGTGAAGAACGATGCGGTCCCGGTGAACCAGCCCGCGGCAGCGAGGAAGCCGGCGCGGCGCAGGGCCGCACTTCGGCTCGACTTCGAAGCCGTCGGAGACTTCGTCAGGCCCCGAATGCCTCGGACCACTCCGGCCGCCAGCGCCGCGGTCCCGAGAGCCGTAACGGCCAGATGACGTCGACGCGCGCCGCGAGCCGCCTCTGCCCTGTGGTACCAGTTGCGACCGTGTAGCCGCGCCATCAGCACGTCGTCGGCGTTTCCGGCCTGCATCCGAATGCTGACAAGCCGGTCGGCGGGCCGCACCGGATGCCGGGTGCGGCGCTGGCCGACGGTCAGCCGCCAGCCCGCGTCCTGTACCCGCAGCGCGAGGTCGGCATCCTCGCGAAACGCCCGGCGGAACCGCTCATCGAATCCACCGCTCTCGACCAGGGCGTCGCGCCGGTACGCCAGGTCCGCGGTGATCCACCGCGCATCGGCGAGCCCTGCGACGTTGCGCTCCCAATCGGTCGGCCTGCGCAGGCTTGGCAGCGGAACGTGGATGACGCCCTGTACCGCGCCCACGTCCGGCCCGACGCGCAGATCGTGATCCAGCCGCGTCCGCCAGAAGTGTTCGACCTCTACATCGTCATCGAGGAACACGACCCACGGCACCGTCGCCGGCACCGCGCGCCAGCCGAGGTTGCGCGCCGCCGCGGGTCCGCGTCCTCCGCTGGTCATCGCGATCGTGGTGCGGTCGGCCAGCGCCTGCGGCACGTGGAGCGGCAGCGGATCGGGCGTGTCGGGCCGATCGTCGACCACGACGACAAGCTCCGGCAGCGGCCCGGCAGCCGTGGCCAACGCGTCCACGCAGTGCTGCAGGCTCGGCCGCCCGATCGTCGGTATGACGATCGAGTACCGCGTGTCGTGCGCCGGCTCGGCGGTATCAGCCTTCGTGCTCATTGCGCCAGCTCCCCGCGCCTGATCACGAACGGGCCCAGCGCCAGCACGTCCACGGGGGAGGAGCCGAAGCACTCAAGGGCGTCGCGCGGACTGTCCACCATCGGCCGGCCCGCCGTGTTCAGGCTCGTGTTCACCACGACCGGCAGCCCGGTGCGCCGCTCGAATCCCGCCAGCATTTCGGCCACCAGCGGCTCCTGCGCCCTGTCCACGGTCTGGATCCGCGCCGTGCCGTCCACGTGCACCACGGCCGGGATGCGATCGCGCCACTCGGCCGCCACCCGGTGCACGAACAGCATGTAAGGGCTCGGTGTCGGGCCGTCGAAGATCTGCGTCGCCCGCTCGGCCAGCACCATCGGCGCGACCGGCCGGAACTGCTCGCGGCCCTTCACGTCGTTGAGCCGCTCCAGATTCGCCGCGTGCCCGGGGTGGGCCAGCAGCGAGCGGTGCCCCAGCGCGCGCGGCCCGTATTCGCTGCGGCCCTGGAACCAGGCCACGATCCGGTTCTCCGCGAGCGCCTGCGCGACCTCCTCGGCCACGCTTTCCGGCCTGTGGTAGGGGATGTGCGCGGTGACCAGCCAGGATTCGAGCTCCTCCGCGCTCCAGCCGCGGCCGAGCGCGGCGTCGGTCATCGGATCGGTAGCGTCGCCGAGTTGCCGTGCCACATGCAGCGCGCCGCCGAGCGCGGTTCCCGAGTCTCCGGCGGCCGGCTGCACCCACACCTGCTCGAAGGGGCTCTCGGCTGCGATCCGCGAGTTGGCCACGCAGTTGAGCGCGACCCCGCCGGCCATCGACAGCGCCCGGTCCCCGGTGCGGCCGTGCAGCCAGCGCACCAGATCCAGCAGCACCTCCTCGAGCACCAGCTGCACGCTCGCGGCCAAGTCGGCGTGCTGATCCGTCCACGGTTCGTGCGGCTCCCGGCGCTTCGTCAGCGTCGACCAGGGCACCGGCTCGCTGACGAACCCGCCGTCCCCGCGCGGATAGACCGACCGGCGCAACTCGGCGGCGAACCGCGGCTTGCCATACGAAGCCAGGGCCATGACCTTGTACTCGTCGCTGGATCGCAGGAAGCCGAGGTGATCCGTGGCCTCCTCGTAGAAGAGGCCGAGCGAGTGCGGCAGGAACTGACTCGACAGGATCTCCAGCTCGCCGCCGGCGTACCGCCCGGCAAGGTGCGAAACCGACTCGCCGCGGCCGTCGCAGACCAGGACGCTGCAATTCTCGAAGGGGGCGGCGAGCCCGGCCGAAGCCGCGTGCGCGACATGGTGCGGCACATGCCTTACCGTGTCCGGATCGACGCCGGGAAGCGCCTCGGCGATGAACCCCGGCGCATGGTGTGCGTACATCTGGCGCAAGTGGTCCCACGGATCGCCGAGCCCCAGCTCCTCGGCCGATTTCGCCTCGCGCGGATCATAGGAATAGGCGACGGCGTCGAGATCGTCCGGCCCCAGCCCGGCCTCGGCCAGGCACCAGGCCGCAGCCAGTTCCGGTAACTCCCACGTAGAGAAAGGCACCGGGCGTTTGCCGTGCTTGCGCCGGCTGAATCGCTCCTCCTCCGCCGCGGCCACGATCCGGCCGTCCACGATCAGGGCGGCGGCCGGATCGTGAAAAACGGCGTTGATGCCGAGAACGCGCATGTATTTTCCCCAGAACGTCGTGCAGAAGGTGTAGCGGCCGTTTGCCCGACCGTGAAACTCGACTCTGTGTTGCGCGGCCGCTGCGCCCCTGTGCCCTCCGCGCAGCCGTCGCCCGCGATCGCCGGTCAGGCGGCGGCCGCGGTCATGTGTTGCTCGGTCCGCTCGGCGAACCAGGCGATCGTGTCGCGCAGGCCGTCGTCGCGGTCGACTTTCGGTTCCCAGCCCAGCTGAGTGCGGGCCAGGGTGATGTCAGGGCAGCGCGTCGTCGGGTCGTCGACCGGCCGCTCGACGAAGGCGAGCGGGGAGCTGGACCCGGTGAGTTCGACGATGCGCGTGGCCAGATCGAGCACGCTGAGCTCCTGCGGGCTGCCGATGTTCACCGGTCCCGGCTCGGCCGAGGCGGCCAGCGCGAGGATCCCGGAGACGGTGTCGGAGACATGGCAGACC
>NZ_DASRGV010000036.1:0-29269 GCF_035650855.1 Actinocrinis sp.
GCCCCGCACTGCGCGGTCGAGGAGGAGGGCCTGTTCCCGGCTCTCGCGGCGGAGTTCCCCGAGCAGGTCGCCGCGCTGCGCCGCGAGCACGCGGCGCTGACCGCGGTGCTGGCCGGGGCGGGCGACGTGCCGCTGTGGGACTGCTCGTGGGCGGCGCGAATTCTCGGCGCCCTCGACTTGCTGCAATGGCACATCCTGAAGGAGCAGGACGGGGTGTTCCCGGCCGCGCTCGCGACGCTGCACACCGCGGACTGGGAGGCCCTCGACGCGGTGCGCGACCGCATCGGCTCGAAGCTGGCGCACCCCGTCGGCGCGTGACTTCGCCGAACGAGGCCCGGTCGCACAATGCGGCCGGGCCACCCTCAGCTCGCCGATCCCGCTCTTGCTCTCGCCTGATGAAGCGTCGGCGGGCCTGCGCGAGCGGCTTGCGGAGACCTCGCGCGCGTCATGGGCCGGAACCGGCCTCGACGGTGAACGCGAAGTCCTGATGCGCCTTGGCCTCCAGGTTCAGCGGCAGGCGGATGCGCCCGGATGCCACCATGCGCCGCACCTCGCCGCGGCTGAGGCCGAGCCCGGACATGAGCAGCCGTTCGACGCGGATCGGCGCGGGCAGCTCGAAGCCGACGAACACGGTGAGCGAATGCGGGTCCTGCGGCGAGTAGAACGGCAGGTCCGTCTCCAGCCGCCAGGTGCCGGTCCAGTCGAGCCGGTATCCGCTCTTGGCCGCCAGCGACGCGTTCATCGCCAGCGCGCGCACCATCGCCGGGTCGTTGTTCTCGAAGGCCAACCGGCGCGCGGGCTCGAGCAGCTGCACGTGGCGCCGTTCGTGGACGGGCACCTTCGAGGTGTTGCCGCAGGCCTCACAGCACAGCAGCAGCCACACGTCGAGGAGCTTGCCGTTCGCGTTGACGCGGAACTTGCCCGAGGGGCGGTGGCGCGTTCCGGGGCAGTCGACGCAGGGTTTGACGATGGCGGGCAGGCCGAGTTCGCGCACGGCCCACAGCGCCTTGCGATCAGTATTCACCTATTGATTGATTTCAGGCTTCAGCGGGAGCGCTCGCGGTCAGGCCGCGGCCCCCGGGATCCGGCGGTGCACACGCGGACGCGACGACCGGCCGGGCCGAGCGGTCAGGCTCCGGGGTCGAACGCGCGACAAGTCAACTGCAGTACGTGGCAGCGCTTACAGATCCATGCCGGCCATCGTGGGGGAACCGGCGAGAGGCAGGCAACTTGTTTTCCGCTCCGCCGCGGCGGCTCGCCGCCGACGGGACCGCGATGATCCGGGCAGGCCGCGACTCGTCAGCGATGCCGAAGCGCATTGAGGCGGGCGGCCTGGCGGGTGAGGTGGTCGCGCTCGGCGAGGTTGGGCGCCCTGTGGGCGGCTTCCGCGTACAGCCGCGCCGCCGTTTCCAGGTCGCCGTCGCGCTCGTGCAGGTACGCCGCGACCGCCGTGTAGCGGGGGAGCGAGGCGTCCAGCGTCGCGAGGGCCGCCAGGCCGGCGCGCGGCCCGTCGGCCTCGCCGACCGCGACCGCGCGGTTGAGCCGGACGACCGGGCTGTCCGTCAGCCGCGCCAGCTCGTCGTACCACTCGACGATCTGCACCCAGTCGGTCTCCTCCGGGGTGGGCGCGTCAGCGTGCAGGGCGGCGATGGCGGCCTGTGCCTGGAACTCGCCGAGCTGGTCGCGGGCGAGAGCCGCCTGCAGGATGTCGACGCCGTCGGCGATCAGCTTGGTGTCCCATTGGCCGCGGTCCTGCTCCGCGAGCGGCACCAGGCTGCCGTCGGGCACGGTCCGGGCGGCGCGCCGGGCGTGGTGCAGCAGCATCAGCGCGAGCAGCCCCGCCACCTCGGGATGGGCGATTCCGGCCGCGAGCTGCCGGGTGAGCCGGATGGCCTCGGCGGCCAGGTCGACGTCGCCGCTGTAGCCCTCGTTGAAGACCAGGTACAGGACGCGCAGCACGGTGGCGACGTCCCCGGGCTGGTCGAGCCGCACGTCGGCGATGGTGCGTTTGGCGCGGCTGATGCGCTGCGCCATGGTCGCCTCCGGCACCAGGTACGCCTCGGCGATCTGACGCGTGGTCAGACCGCCGACGGCGCGCAGGGTGAGCGCGACCGCGGACGCCGGCGTCAGTGACGGGTGCGCGCACAGGAAGTACAGCTGGAGCGTGTCGTCCACGGCGGGGGCCGGTCCGGCCGGCGGCTCCTCGTGCACGACCAGTTCCCGCCCGCGCCGCGAGCTCTCGGCGCGCGCCGCGTCGAGGAACCTGCGCCAGGCGGCCGTGACCAGCCACGCCTTCTGGTCGCGCGGCGGCTCCTGCGGCCAGGTCTCCAGCGCCTTGATCAGGGCTTCTTGTACGGCGTCCTCGGCCGACGCGAAATCCGCTCCGCGCCGGACGAGGACGGCGATCACCGCGGGCACGAGCTCCCGCAGCAGCGACTCGTTCACAGTGTCTGGTTCACTCCGTCACCGTGGGCGGCTCGGCCAGGAACGGCCGCAGCTCGAGCCACTCGTGGATCGGCTTGCCGCCCGCCCCGGGCGCGGCCGACAGCTCACCGGCCAGCTCGAGCGCGCGCTCGTAGCTGTCGACGTCGATCACCATCCAGCCGGCGATCAGGTCCTTGGTCTCCGCGAACGGGCCGTCGGTGACCGGCGGGCGCCCCTCGCCGTCGTAGCGCACGAACGTGCCCTCGGGGGAGAGCGCCTGACCGTCGACGAACTCGCCGGTCTGCTCCAGCCGGGCCGCGAAGTCCCGCATGTACTGGATGTGCGCCGAGATCTCCTCGGGCGTCCACTGGTCCATCGGCACGTCGTTGACCGCCGCCGGGGCGCCGCGGTAGTGCTTGAGCAGCAGGTACTTGGCCATCGTGCGTCTCCTCGGTGCTGGTGCGACCCATTGTGGCCGCCTTCACCCCGGGGACGGAGCGGAGAGCCGGTTCTCGACATCGCCGCCCAAGATCTTTCGGCCCGTCAGGGTCAGCACCAGAAGGACTTCGGCGGCGAGCAGGTAAGCCCCGATCCAGAGGTAGGGAGTGAGCGTCGGGCGCTGGACAAGGTCGAGGCTCAGCGGCATCAACGCCTGGAAGCTGGTGCCGAGGTACAGGGCGCTGGCCGCGCTGGGAAGCACGAGGAGCAGCGGAGCGGCGACCACCAGCCGCGCGATCGGGCCGCGGAGGCTGCGGCGTGCTTGACGCAGCATCATGACGGCGACGACGCACACGCAGCAGAACTCGAACAGGCGCGAAGGCAGCCACAAGCGCTCGATCAACGCGTAGGAGGGTTCGCCCGCGATGATCACGAGGAGGTCGCCGCTCAGCAGCAGGGAGAGGCTGGTGAGGATCGCCGCGGCCAGCCACCACCTCGGCCGCTCGACCCGCGGCGCGTCGCGGTGGAAGCCGAGCAGCCCCGCGATCAGCGGGATGACGCACAACACGAGCATCGCGCACGGGTTGGCCCACCACGCGTCAGATCCGATGCCGAACACCCACGGTGAGGTGGCCAGGAACACCACCGAGCTGGCGGTCATCAGCAGCAGGCCGGTTCGGCGCCATCCGCGCAGGAACGCCGCCACTGCCAGGCACGGGACCAGCAGGCTGTACCCGGCGACGGCAGCGGGCCCCCAGGACTGAAAACTGAGCTGCCGCAAGAGCGCGTCGATGCCGGGCCAGGCGCCAGCCCTGAGCACCTGCCGCGGCGTGCCCGCCTGGAGCACCAAGCCGAGCAGTGCGATCAGTCGCAGGTTCTCGCCGGCTGACCGCGCCCGAGGGCTCGCACCGGGCGCGCCGCTGCGCAGCCGCAGCGAGAAGCCGAGCATGCTGAGCCACTCGCCTAGCGACGGGCGGACCCGGCCCGCGTCAGCCGCGCCGTCCAGCATGGTGGTGAGCATTTCCTCGCCGCGCTGCTCGCGGAAGGCGCGCGGCAGCAGTGCCAGCACTCTGCGGTACCGCTGCGCCACCGCTTCCTGCGCCACCGCTTCCGCCGCTTCCGCTGGCTCCGCTAAGTTGGCTGGCCGCGCTGTGTTCGTTGGCTTCGCCGTGTTGGTTGGCTCTGTCGTGCCCTTGTCATCCGAGCCTTGACGTTCCCCGTGCGCGCTCATGCTCCCGCTCCCGCCGTTGCCGTGCCCGGACCGTGCTTCAGACCGCTGACCTGGATGCGCACACCGCGGGCTTGCAGCCGCTGCGCCGCGGCCTTCGCGTTGGCCGCGATGCGTTGCGTGTCCTCGGTCAGAGCGGCGACGCCCTGCTCGGTGAGCCGGTAGTAGCGGCGCAGCCGGCCCGAGTCGATCTCGTCGTGGTCCGGCTCGAGCAGGCCTTCGTCCGTGAGCCGTTCGAGCGCGCCGTAAAGCGTGCCGACCTTCAGCTGCGTGCGGCCGTCGGAGAGCTCGGCGACTTCCTGGGCGATCCCGTACCCGTGCCGAGGCTGGTCGGCGAGGGCGGTGAGGATCAGGAAGACCTGCTCCGTCCTGGTGGAGGATTTCATGTGACGATATATATCGTCTCGCGAGTTATAGGGCAAGGGCTGGCGGACGGAGACCCCGCTAGCGCTACCGCCTCAGGCCGGGCGGTCGAGGGCGGCCGTGATCAGCGCCTCGAGCTGCTGAGCGACCTGGTCGAAGGGCTGGATGATCTGGCTGGCGCGGCTCATCGCGACGGCGCCCTCGACCGCCGCCACGGTCAGCGCGGCGAGGGCGGCGGCCTGAGCCGGATCGGTGCCGTGCTCCCGCAGCGAGTCGGCGAGCAGCCGCTGCCACTCCGCGAAGGCCTCCGCGGCGGCCGCGATCGGCGGCGGGTTCTGCTCGCCGGTGGGTTCCTCGACGGCGACGGCCAGCACGGGGCAGCCGGCCCGGAAGCCGCTGTCCAGGAGCACGCCGCGCCATAGCTTGAGGAAGGCGCGCAGCCCGGCGACGGGTCCCGCGTGCAGCCGCCTGCGCAGCGCCCGCGTGACCTTCGCGCTCCCGTACTGCACCGCCTCGGTGGCCAGCTGCGCTTTGCCGTCGGGGAAGTAGTGGTAAGTCGACCCGAGCGGGGCCTGGCTGTGCTTGGCTAGTTCGCGGACGCTGGTCGCGTTGAGTCCGCGCCTGCTGATCATGTCGGCCGCGCCGGCCACGATCCGCTGCCGGGCCGTGGGCTGGCGCCGGGGCGTCGTCATTTCCGCGCACCGCTCCTCTCCGGCCCTCTGGCTATAACGATCGACATAGTCTAGCCTGGCAAGGCCTATAACAAGCGTCATAGATAGCGCCGCGGACAACGGCGCGCGCGGTGCGGGGTGTGAAAGGTGGGGGCGGGTGCGTGAGCTGATCTACGTCGCGAAGCGGACGGTCGCCTGGCGCGAGACCAGGGATCCGAGACTGCAGGCCGACAGCGACGCGATCGTCGCTCCGGTCGCGGCGACCAGCTGCGACGTGGACGCGATGATCCTGGCCGGGCAGGGCTTCATCCCGCCGCCGTTCCCCATCGGGCACGAGTGCGTGGCCCGCGTGGTCGAGGTCGGCGACACCGTCGCCCACGTGAGCCCGGGCGACCTGGTGGTGGTGCCCTGGGCGATCTCCTGCGGCCGCTGCGACCGGTGCCGGGCGGGGTTCACCGCGCACTGCGAATCGGTGCCCTACATGGCGATGTACGGCGCGCCGCTCGGCGGGTCCTGGGGCGGGCTGTTCTCCGACCTGGTGCTGGTGCCGTGGGCCGACGCGATGCTGGTACCGCTGCCCGCCGGACTGGACCCGGTCGCGATGGCCTCGGCCAGCGACAACTGGTCGCTGTCCTGGCGCCTGGTCGCCCCGCACCTGAAGGCCAGGCCCGGTTCCCGGGTCCTGGTCGTCGCGCGCGGCAGCATCGGACTGTACGTGTGCGATATCGCCCGCGCGCTCGGCGCCGGCGACGTGCTGTACGTCGATCCCGATCCCGCGCACCGCAAGATCGCCGAGGGCTTCGGGGCCCGCACCGCAGAATCCCTCGACCCGGTGCGGCACGGCTTCGACCTGGCCGTGGAGGCCACCGGCCGCGTCGAGGAGCTGGCCGCGGCGCTCAAGTGCCTGGCGCCGGAAGGGTTCTGCGAAAGCGCAGGCAACCACTTCCGCCCCGGCGAGCTGCCGCTGCGGGACATGTACCTGACCGGCGTCACGCTGCGCGTCGCCCGCGACAACGTGCGCGCCCACATCCCCGACGCGCTCGCCCTGGCCGAGACCGCCGAGGTCAGTCCCGAGCGCGTCGTCTCCGACGTGCTCGACTGGGAGCAGCTGCCCGACGCCCTGCCCGAGCATCACCTCAAGCCCGTCTTCGTCAGGGACCTGCCCTCGCGTCCCGCCGCGCCGGCGGCCGCGTCGCGCGGGCGGTTCGGCAGGAAACCGCGGGCCCGCCCGGCGAAACCGGACGAGCCCGCGGACGACGGCTGGTTCACTGCTGCAACTCGCGGTAGTGCTGGCGCCAAATGAGCCGGTAGACCGGCACCAGGCGGGGGATCGAGCGCAGGCCGGGGATGAAGGGCACGAACACGAACACCAGGGAGAGCACCGCCATCGTGCCCCAGACCAGCGCGTCGGCGTTGTCCGAGCTGTTGAACGGCGAGATCTGGTACCAGAACGTGTAGAGCCACAGCCAGGCCTGGCCCGGGAAGTTGCCGGTCTCGTTCATCATGCCCCACTGGTCGCCGCTCAGGTGCTGGGCGTCGGCCTGGGCCGCGAGGTCGGAGCCGTCGGCGAGGAAGAGCAGCGGCAGGGTGTAGTCGGTCTGATAGAAGCCGCCCTCGGAGAGCAGGGCGCCGTCAAGCGATCCGGTCTGCGCCTGCTGGAGCAGCTGCCCGAGCAGCACCGGCACCGGTCCGAACGCGTCGGAGGCGGTGACCTTGGCCGGATCGTCGTTCGCCTTGGTCAGCGCGTCCGAGTAGGCGCCGGTCCACTTCGCCTGCTGATCGGCGCTCGCCGCGTTGTAGGTGCTCAGCGCGGAGGTCACGGCCGGATCCTGCGGCGCGGCGGCCAGCGGCCCGAGGACGAAGGCCTGCGCGGCGTCGATCGGGTGGGTGACTCCGGCCGCCTTCGCCAGCGCGAGCGGCCCGAGCTTCTGGCCGTCCGCCGCGGTGTTGTACGGCGGCCCGTAACTGGCGGTGCCGCTTGAACCGTCGAGCTCCGCGAGCGCGGTCGCGGTGAAGTCGCCGGGGTCGGCCTTGGCCCATGAGGCGATCGTCATCGGCTTCTCGTCCGGGGAGGAGAACACCGCCGCGAGCGCGAAGGTGAGGGCCAGCACCGCGACGAGCGCGATCGTGAACTCCTTGACCAGGTCGTAGGGACGCGACCCGAAGGAGTACGGATCGGGTTCGGCGTGAGGGGCGTGGGGGGAGTGGCTGGTCATCGCGCGGCCTCCTCCTCGGTCGCGGTTTCCCTCTCCGCCGGTTCGGCGGGCGCCGAGCGCAGCGCGATCGGCGGCACCACGCCGCGTCGGCGCACCATCAGGATGTGCAGGACGACGATCAGGCCGACGACCGCCGGCAGCAGCACGATGTGCCACATGAGCATCTGCCCGAAGTCCGTCACGTTGAAGTAGGCGCCGATGCCGACCGAGTTCAGCCCGTCCTTGGCCTGGGTGGAGATCCACTGCGAGTCGAAGTTCTGCTGGACCAGGTAGCCGGTGAACGCGGTGCCGACCGAGCCGAGGAAGGAGACCGCCCCGGTGATCCAGGTCAGGGCGCGCCGGCCGCGCCAGGCCGCCATGAAGAACTTGCCCCACAGGTGGATGACCATGAAGGCCATGAACAGCTCGACGCTCCACAGGTGCAGGCTGTTGAAGTAGTGCCCGACCGCGGACCCGTGCCACCAGGCCGGCCCCTTGAGCGCGAGCACCGCGCCGCTGCCGAGCACGACAAGGAACGCGGCCAGGGTCAGCACGCCGAAGACGTATATCCACGACGCGACGTACTTGGGCTGCGTGTCCGGCAGCAGCTTGTCCGGGGGCAGCGCACGCACTGCGCCACGGCGCACAGCTCCGGTCCAGCCGCCGGTCAGCTCGCCGTCGGTGGCGCCGGCGACCGGCGAGGGCTCCGGAGTCGGCGGCGGGGCGATCACGTGCTCACTCATTTGCGGCCACGTCCCTTCGGGAAGGGCAGCACCAGCGCCAGGATGAAGACGGCCACCATGATCCCGACGACCACGAGATTGGCGACGGATACCTGAATCACACCCCAATGCACGTAATGACCGGGGCCGTTCAGATCGACGGGGGCGGCGCCTGCCGCGGACACCTTGCTCAGCATCGTGAGACCTCCCTGTGGGCGTGAGCACGCGTTTCCCGTGCATGGTCTCGCCGTACGGGTGCTCGACTCAGGGCCATAAGTCCCGGTCCTTCGGGCCGGTCAGCCCCCCGGGGGATCGGCGAGCCCGGTTCTGCTGCCGCGGCGCGCTTGTGGGGGGACCGTGACGGCGCGGCCCGGCGCGGTGTGCTGATCGGGCCGCCTTTGCCGAATCAGCTCGCCTTCACCACGCTGGGCCGCGCTGCCGGTATAGCCCGGCCGCGGCCGGCGGCGCCGCATCTTTGCGAGTTCTGAGCAGGTTCTGAACGGATTGCCGAGCATGTCCGCGTCGCCGCGGACGAAGCCGCCACGCCGCGTGGAGGTCGCCATGGCGCGCGGAACGCCCACGCCGACGGCGAGCGCCGAGATCTTTACCGGTTCTGAGCAGGTTTTGAACCGTTCACGCGCAGGCCGCGCGCGACTGTAGAAGGGAGGCCGCATCGAGGAAGGTGAAGCATGGATCCGAAGACGCGCAAGGCCGTGTCCGCCCGTGACGCCGGCCTGGCGCGCGTGAGCAGGGCGACCCGGCTGATCGGCGTCGCCTCGGTGGCCGGCGCCGTGATCGCGGCCGCGGGCTTCGCCCATCTGATCCCCACCCACCTGCCGCACCTCAACGTCGACGACGGCGGTGGCAGCGGGAGCGGCAGTGGCGGCGGCAACGGCTCTTCCAACGGCTCCGGCGGCTTGCAGGGCCCGAACAACGCGCCGGGCGGAGGAGGATCCGGGCCGTCGCAGGTGCAGTCCGGCGGGTCGTGATGACGCTGGGCATCGCTGCGGCGCGCGCGGAGGTAGCCGCGTTCGGCGGCACGGCCGTCGTGCTGACCGCCGAACCGGGCGCGCTTGACGACGCGCTGGCGATCGTGCGCGAGCACATCAGGGCGGTGGATAAGGCGTGCAGCCGGTTCCGGCCGGATTCCGAACTGTGCCGGGTGAACGAGGCCGCCGGACGTCCGGTCGAGGTGAGCGCGCTGTTCGCGCGGGCGCTCGAGACCGCCCTGCGCGCGGCCGAGCTGACCGACGGGGACGTGGACCCGACCTGCGGTGACGCGTTGATCGCCGCCGGATACGACCGGGATTTCGACGAGCTGCGGGTATCCGGCGTTACCGTGACGGTGCCGCGGCCGCGCCCGATCCCGGGTTGGCGGACGGTGCGCTGGAACCCGGCCGAGCGCGTGGTGACGCTCCAGCGCGGGACGCGCCTCGACTTCGGCGCGACCGCCAAGGCACTCGCCGCCGACCTGGCCGCCCGCGACGTGCACGACAAGCTGGGCGGCGGGGTGCTGGTCAGCTTCAGCGGCGACCTGTCGGCCTGCGGCCCGGCGCCGGACGGCGGCTGGCGCGTGCGCGTGACCGACGACCACCGCGCCGCAGACGACCGCCCCGGCCAAACGGTGACCGTGCGCGACGGAGGCCTGGCGACCTCCAGCACGACGGTCCGCAGATGGAATGCCGGCGACACGGCCTTGCACCACATCATCGACCCGCGCACCGGGCTGCCGACTCAAGCCGGCTGGCGCACCGTCAGCGTCGCCGCCGTCGACTGCGTCACGGCCAACACGGCGGCGACCGCGGCGATCGTGCGCGGCGAATCAGCACCCGGATGGCTGGCCGCGCACGGTCTGCCCGCACGGCTGGTGCGCAGCGACGGGACCGTGGTCACCGTCGCCTCGTGGCCGGCCGACCAAGGCTCCGGCGGCGCAGCGTCATGACCAGTGCGTCGACCGTCATCACGTCCACCACGCCGCTCTGGTACGCGACTCGCGCCACAGGCGTCGTCGCACTGGTGCTGCTCACCATGAGCCTGGTGCTCGGCATCCTGATCACCGTCCGTTTCGCCACCGAGCGCTGGCCCCGGTTCGTCACCATCGGCATCCACCGCAATCTCTCCCTGCTGGTGCTCGCCTTCCTCTCGGTGCACATCGGCACCGCGCTGCTCGACTCCTACGCCCCAGTCGGCTGGTTCTCGCTGGTCATCCCGTTCGTGTCCGCATACCGGCCGTTGTGGCTCGGACTGGGCACGGTCGCGTTCGACCTGCTGTTGGCGCTGACCGTCACCAGCCTTCTGCGTTCCCGGGTGGGGCACCGCACCTGGCGCGCCGTGCACTGGGCCGCCTACGCCTGCTGGCCGCTGGCGGTCGTGCACGGGCTCGGCACCGGCACGGATCCCAAGGCTCCGGCGATTCTCGGCCTCACCGCCGTGTGCGTCGCCGCGGTCGTCGCGGCGGCCGCTTGGCGCCTGGTCTCCGGCTGGCCCGTGCATCGCGGACTGCGGCTGACCGCAGGCGCCGCCAGCGCCGTGGCGCTCATCGCGGCTACGGCGTGGACGGCGTCCGGTCCGCTCAAATCCGACTGGGCCGCGCGCGCCGGAACTCCGCCCGCCTTGCTAGCCCGCGCGAACGGCGCCGCGACGGCCAACGGGGCCGCCGGCCCGGTCACCGCCCTGCCGGCGCTGCCGCTGACCACCAACATCACCGGATCGATCAACACGGCCACGACGGCCTCCGGCCAAAGCTCGGTCACCATCGCCGGGACCGGAAGCAGCCCGGTGGCCTTCCAAGTCGTCATCAGCGGACCGGCGCTGCCCGGCGGCGGCGTGCAGATGTCCTCCAGCCGGGTCACCTTCGGCCCGAGCGGGCAACCCGGCCGCTACAGCGGAGCCGTCACCGGACTGAACGGCCCTGACATCACCGCGTCGGTCACCGACCAGACCGGCGCGGCGCTGCGGCTGACCCTCAACCTCACCATCAACGGACCGTCGGTGACCGGCACGCTCAACGCCGCCGCGCGCTCTGGGAGCAACGAGTGAAGCAAGCGAACAGCACGCGGTGGGACCCGGAGGCCGCGCGGCAGTACGGCGCCGGTTCCGGTTCCGGCGCCGATGCCGCTGCGAGTCAGGCCACTGGGTCGGACCGGCGGCTATTGGGCGGACCGGCCGACCTCGCGGGACATCTGCGGTGGCACGGACCGCTGCCCGACCACGACGGCGCGACGATCCTGGACACGGTCGAGCGCTCCGGCTTGACCGGCCGTGGCGGCGCCGCGTTCCCGACCGGCCGCAAGATGCGCGCCGTCGCCGACGCGTCGCGCGCACGGCGGTCCGCCAGACAACGCGGCACCGTGCTCGTCGCCAATGGATGCGAAGGCGAACCGGCCAGCGCCAAGGACCGCACCCTGCTCACCCGCGCGCCGCACCTCGTGCTCGACGGAATCACCGCCGCCGCGCTGGCGGTCGGCGCCGAGCGTGTGCACCTGTGCCTGCACGAGGACGACGACGCGATCATCCGAGCGGTGCAGCGTGCCCTCGACGAGCGTCAGAGCGCCCGGGTGCCGACGGCTGACGTACAGATCACGCGGGCGCCCGCTCGATACGTCGCGAGCGAGGAGACCTCGCTGATCCAGCTGATCGACGGCGGACCGGCGCTGCCGCGCTTCACCCCGCCGCGGCCCTTCGAGCGCGGCGTCGACGGCCGTCCGACCCTCGTGGACAACGTCGAGACGCTCGCGCACATCGCCCTGATCGCACGACACGGCCACGCCTGGTTTCGCGCGACGGGAACCCCGAACGCCCCCGGCACCGCGCTGGTCACCGTCACCGGAGCAGTGAGCCGGCCCGGCGTCTACGAGATTGCGCTCGGCATCACCGGCGCCGAACTCCTGGCCACGGCCGGAGGAACCACGCAGCCGGTACAGGCCGTGCTCGCGGGTGGATACTTCGGGGCCTGGCTCCCCGAACAGCGCTTCCACAGTGCCCGCATCACGGCCCCGGACCTGCTCGCGGCCGGAGCGGCGATGGGCGCCGGCATCTTCGTCGCCCTGCCCGGCGAGTCCTGCGCGCTGGCCGAAACCGCCCGTGTCGCCCGCTACCTGGCCGAGCAGAGCGCCGGGCAGTGCGGGCCGTGCATCAACGGACTGCCTGCGCTGGCGCAGGCCCTCGAAGCGCTGGCGGCCCGCGGTGACCGCCGCGCCCCAGAGTATATCAAGAACCTGACTCCATACGTCGCCGGGCGCGGCGCCTGCCGCCATCCCGACGGCGCGACCCGCCTGATCGCCAGCGCGCTCGCGGTATTCGCGGCCGATGTCCGCACGCACCTGCATCGCGGGCCGTGCGCAGGTGCCAGGCGCGCTCCCATCCTGCCGCTGCCCGCTGCGACCGTCGGGGCGTACTGATGACCGCCGTCACGAGCACGACGCGACTGCGCGTGAATCCCATCGCCTGCAAGGCGCATGGCGTGTGCATCGAAATGCTGCCGGAGCTCATCGGTCGCGATCCGTGGGGCTATCCCGTCGTCTCCGAACAGCCGGTCCCCGACCGCTTGCTCGCCTTGGCGAAGCGCACGGTCGAGGCCTGCCCCACGCTCGCGCTGCTGCTCACCGACTCCACGACCGGGCGGCGCTGACCCGCCCGAATACCGGCGGGCGATCTCCCGTGCGCCGGTCGCCCGGCGGCGGTGCGATCAGACGTGCTTGGCGTAGTCCGCGAACCCCTGCCAGTCCACCACGACGCAGGGCTCGTCGCTGGTGATCCAAGCGTCGTGGCCGGGCGGGATGTGCGCGTAGTCGCCGGTGCCGAAGTCGAACTCCTCGCCGTCGTCCATCCGCACGTGCATCCGGCCCGAGACGCAGTAGCCGGTGTGCTCGGCCTGGCAGCTCTCCGTGCCGGCGATCGGCTTGACGTGCTGCGACCATCTCCAGCCGGGCTCGAAGGTGGCCAGGCCCACCGGGCCGGCTTCCGTGTTGACCAGCTCCAGGCGGCCCATGCCGTCCTCGAAGAGCCGGGTCTCGTCCGCCTTGTCGAAGTTCTTGTGCTCGACGCCCGTCATCCCTCTTCTCCCTCCTTGCGTCTGGCACCGGCGGCCCGCCGACGACGTCGCACGGTCCGCCCGCTCTGTCAACTCAAGACCTGAAGTCCGGCCGTGTCACTACGGCATCCGGGGCATAGCTCGGGCATGGCGCGCAGCGCCGCTTGCCCGCGTCAGAGGTGCCCGTCAGGTCACCCGGCGGCGAGCCACGTGCCGCGTCCCTGGTCGGCGGCCGTCAGCGTCAGGGCGAGCAGGAGTGCCGCCGCGGCGGCGATCGGCGCGAGCAGGAATGCCCCGCTGCTGCCGCCGCCTTGGGCCAGATACCCGGCCAGCGCCTGGCCGCCCGCCGTGCCGAGCGGGCCTCCGGCGCACAGGATCGTCATCGCGGACGCCGTGCGATCGGGCGGCGCGATCCGCTCGGTGAGGGTGTACAAGGTGATCATGTACGGCGCGACCGTGACACTCGCCATCGCCACGGCGGGAACGACGGCATGCAGCCGGTCGCCGATGTAGAGGGCGAGCATGCCGGCCACGAGCGCGGCGGCGAAAGCCGGATACCGGTGGCGCGCCGCGAATCCGCGCGGCAACCAGGCGCACGCCGCACCGGCCAGCGCGCTTCCGGCACCGAAGATCGCATAGATCAGCCCGGCGGCGCCGGGACGTCCGATGCTGTGTGCGTACGCGGTCACGCCGGTCTGCACCGCGCCGAACACGGCGCCCATGGCGGCCATCGCGAAGAACATCGCTACCAGTGCCCGCCGCGGCAGCCGAGCCTGGGGCCCGGTGTGTGATGACCGCTTCATCGGACTGCGGTCGGTGTAGAGCATTGCGAAAGGCAGCGCCGCCACGCACAGCAGCACGATGCTCGCCGCGATCGGTGCTATCGGCCCGAGGGAGGTCGCGATGGGTGCCAGCAGCCCGACGAGCGTCGGCCCGGCGACGAAGCTCGTCTCGTCGGCGGCCGCCTCGTACGCCATCGCGGAGGGCAGCAGCGATGGCAGAGCGTGGATCTTCACCAGCCGCGACCAGTACACCCGCACCAGTACGCCGACCGGCGGCTGGGTCAGCCCGACCAGCGCCGCTGCCGCGAGCAACTCGGCGCGAGCGGCCCGGCTCGCCGCGATCAGGCAGAGCAGAGCGGCGATATTGGCGAGCGTGGTGATCGCCGCGACCCGGCGGTGACCGTACCGGTCAGCAAGGGCGCCGACGACCGGGGCACCGGCTGAACCGCAGAGTCCCTGCGCGGCGGCGGAAAGTCCCGCGAAGGCATAGCTCCCGGTGACGGTCTGCACGAGGATGAGTGTCGCGAGCGACGACATGGCGTAGGGGAGCCTTGCCAACAGGCTCAGAGGGAAGAAACCAACGCCGGCAGTCTGCACAAGACGGCGGTAAGACAACGCGTCTCCATCGGGTACGTCAAAGGGACGCGCTACCCAACCACCGGCGCGTTGACGATCCCGATTCTGCGTTTGATCGTACAACGGCGCGTCCGCGCCGACTATCCGCGCCGACTAACAGCCGAGAAGCCCGCGGCTTGCGCTGGTGCGGGATGGAAATGACAAGACTGACAACGCCCTCCACCTTCGATGGATGCCCTCTGATGAGCACGCAGCAGCCTGAGGCGCGCCGCACGGCGCCCGGTGACCCCGCGTCAGTGCAGGACACAGCGTCTGCGCAGGACACACTGCGCACCAAGCCGTTCGACGGCCCGGTCATCGCCCACGCGGTCTACCGCAGCCGGGTCGACTGGATGGACACCGACGCCGCGGGCCACCACCACAACACCTCCATCACACGCTTCGTCGAGGCGGCGGAAGCGACGCTCATGCGCGAGCGCGGCCTGCTGGAGTACTTCGGCGCGGCGCCGCGCGTGCGCTTCGAGGTCGACTTCACCGCGCCGCTCTGGTTCGACCAGGAGGTGACGACCACGCTGGTCCTCGAGCGGATCGGCGATTCCTCGCTGGCCTTCCGCTTCGAGGTCTGGGGCGAACGGGACGAGGCGAACCCGCGCCGCCTCGCCGCGCGCGGCCGCTACGTCACCGTGCACGTTCCGAGGGACAGCCGGCGCAGCGCGCCGTGGCCCGAAGAATGGCGCAACCGGCTGAGCGCTCGCACCGACGGGACTGGTCGCACCGACGGGATCGACGGGATCGCCGACGCAGGAGTGCGTCACGGTTGACCGCGATGCTGACCGAGTAGCCCGCGCCGTCGGACGGTTTTTGGCAACTTAGGTGTCATGATGGCAGGGTGAACGATCCGACTGCCGCGCCCGACCGGGCCGACCGGCTCGCCGACGTCTACGACCTCGTCGGCCCGCTCTACCGGCGCGCCCAGCGAAGAGTGGAGCTGGACGTGCCGGCCGAAGGGCTGTCGGTCGGGGTCCGCGCGGTGCTGAGCATGCTGTACCGGCACGGCCCGATGACGGTGCCGCAGATGGGCCGCGCCCAGGCGATCAGCCGGCAGTTCGTGCAGCGGATGGTCAACGAGGCCGCCGCGCGCGGGCTGGTCGAGTCCTTCGCGAATCCGGCGCACAAGAAGTCCTCGTTGATCCGGCTGACCGAGCTGGGCTGCTCCGCGATCGACGCCGTGCTCACCCGCGAGGCCGACAACCTTAGGCGCGTCGGCGAGCACGTCACCGAGGACGACATCGAGGCGTGCCTGCGCGTGCTGTCGGCGCTGCTCGCAGGGCTCGACGACGTCGACGTCGACGTCGACATCGACGTGGACTGACTCGCGGGCGATCAGAGGATGACCGGGCTGCGCCGCTCGACCAGCACGACATCGCGCCAGACTCCGTGGTGGCGGCCGACCTTCTGCCTGGTGCCGACGACGCGGAAACCGCACCGCTGGTGCAAGGCGAGGCTCGCGGTGTTCTCCGGGAAGATCCCGGACTGGATCGTCCAGATGCCGCCGGCCTCGGTGGAGGCGATCAGCGCATCGAGCAGCGCGGCGCCGACACCGCGCCCACGCGCTCGCGCGGCGACGTAGACGGAATGCTCGACCACGCCGGAGTACGCGCACCGGTCCGAGACCCGAACCACAGCGGCCCAGCCGAGCACCGCGTCGGTTTCGTCCAGGGCGACGAAGCGGTGCTCGGGCAGCTTCGCGGCGTCGAACCCGGCCCAATCCGGGGCGGACGTTTCGAAGGTGGCGTTCCCCTCGTCGATGCCAGTCTGATAGATCGCCAGCACCTCGGCGGCATGGTCGGGCGTCATGGCGGCGATGCGCACCGTGGCCCGCGTGGGGGCGCTCATCGCCCGTCCCTGTTCACCATGCCCCTATTTTGCCGTCCGTCGCAGACTATGCGCCGCCAGCACCGTGCCGGGGGCGTTAACGTGTCCGCGTGATCGATACGGATGGGGCTCGCCTCGGCGCGCAGGCCGCGCGCGAGCTGGCCGCCAGCAGGCAGTGCGAGATCGGCCCGGGGATGACCGAGCGCGAGCTGCGCCGGGTCGAGCTGGAATACGGCTTCGAATTCGCCGACGACCATCGGGCGTTCCTGGCCGCCGGCCTCCCCGTGAACACACCGATCCCCGAACAGGAGGGCGTCATCCACGCCTACGCCCGGCCCTGGCCGGACTGGCGCGACGGCACCCCGGAGGAGCTGCGCAGACGACTCGCATGGCCGGTCGAAGGGGTGTTGTTCGACGTCGAACACAACGCGTTCTGGGGCCGGGACTGGGGCGTGAGACCTGACGAGCAGGCCGAAGCACTGCACGTCGCCGCGCAACGATTGGCTACGGTTCCCCGCATGGTCCCGATCTACGGCCACCGGTTCCTGCCCGGCGGACATGGCACATACGGGCATCCCGTGCTGTCGATGTACCAGACCGACATCATCTACTACGGCACCGACCTGGCCGATTACATCAGCCGCGAATTCGGCGGCCGTGGCGCAGTACCGGACGGCGCGCTACAGCAGGCGCACGCGACAGTGCCGTTCTGGCGCGACTTCCTCTAAGAACTCGTTTCATAATGGCTTGGGTCGCTTGCGGTGACAGATCAGGGCGCAGGCCAGCTGCATCAGGGCCAGGTGCAGGTCGGCGCGGCGTTCGTAGCGGGTGCGTAGCCGTTTGTACTGGTGTAGCCAGGCGAAGGTGCGCTCGACGACGTAGCGCACGGTGCCCAGGCCAGAGCCGTGCGGCGTGCCGCGGCGGGCGATGCGCGCGGTGATCTGCAGGCGGCGCAGGGCGTCGCGGTAGCGCTCGTGGTCGTAGCCGCGGTCGGCGTAGAGGTAGCGGGGCCGCTGTCGCGGGCGGCCCCGAATGCCGCGGATCTGCGGGATCGCCTCGACCAGCGCCAGCAGTTGGGTCACGTCGTGCCGGTTGCCGCCGGTGAGCAGCACGGCGAGCGGGATCCCGCCGGCGTCGGTGATCAGATGGTGCTTGGAGCCCGCCCGAGCCCGATCGACGGGCGAGGGGCCCGTCTCGGCCCCCCTTTCAGCGCCCGCACATGGGATGCGTCCACCACCGCGGTGTCCAGCTCGAGCACCCCGTCGCGGCGCAGCTCGTCGAGCAGCACCCGGTGCAGCTCGGGCCATACCCCGGCCTCGGTCCAGTCCCGCAGCCGCCGCCAGCAGGTGATCCCCGAGCAGCCGGCCACCTCGCGGGGCACCTCGCGCCAGGTCACCCCGGTCTTGAGCACGTACACGATCCCGGCCAGCGCGCCGCGGTCGTCCAACGGCAGCCGACCCGGATTGCGCGAACGCCGCGCCGGGCGCGGCGGAAGCAACGGCGCCACCTTCGACCACAACGCGTCCGGCACCAGTTCATCCCTCACCCGGCCAGCATCCATCAGAACCCGGATACCGAGACAGCAGACACGCCGCCATTATGAAACGAGTTCTAATACTGCAACGGCACTTATGGCGGTTGGTGTCCGCGACGTTTGTAGTGGCTGACGCGCGCCTGGTGTTGGCGTCGTCGGCGCCAGTAGGACCAAGCCCAGACATGGTCGGGCGGGTGGATGCGGGTGCGCAGGTGGATCAGGAGTCTGCGTATCTCCGGTAGCGTGTAGCCGATTGTGTCGCATGCGGCGGGGGCGTGTTTCCTTCGGCGATCCTGGCGCGGGCGATCGCCAAGTGGGCGTGGGCGAGCATGGACAAGGTGATGTGCGCGTACCAGGCCCGGTAGGAGCGCACCTGGTAGTGGTCCAGGCCGGCCTCGTTCTTGGCTTGCTGGAAGCACTCCTCGATCCGCCATCGCGACCCGGCGATGCGCGCCAGCTCGGCCAGGCTGGTGCGGCGTGGGCCGAAGCACACGTAGTAGGCGATCTCGTCCGGGCGTTTGATCGAGCGGCGGGCCAGCAGCCAGTGCCCGCGCCCGGGCCGCCAGGCGATGCGGATCGGGATGCGCGCCCAGTCGTACTCGCGCCGCCCGTGCGCGCCGTCGCCGGCGGAGACGCGCCGCCAGGCGCGCGGCGGCAGCGCGGCGATCATCTCGTCCACGCGGCCTGCGCCGTGACTGAGACTGAAGACATCGTCGTTGCACCGGGTGGCCAGCACGTACGACGCGTCGTGCTGTTCGAGCCACACCCGCAGGTACTTGGCCTGCCCGTACGCCTCGTCCGCGGTCACCCACGCGAACGGCACCCCGGTCGCGAACGCCCGCGCCAGCATCGCCTGCGCCAGACGCGGCTTGGTGACGAACTCGGCCTCCTGCGGCACGCCCGCATCCCGGCGGCGCGCCGGATCGCCGCTCCACGCCTCGGGCAGGTACAACTCCCGGTCCACCAAAGCGTGCCCGCGCCCCGAGGCGTAGGCCAGGAACACCCCGACCTGACAGTTCTCGATCCGCCCGGCCGTACCGGAGTACTGCCGGGCCACGCCCGCAGACCGGGTGCCCTTCTTCAGGAACCCGGTCTCATCCACCACCAGCACCCCGGCCGGATCGCCCAACCGTTCGACCACGTAGTCGCGCAGATCATCACGCACCCCGTCGATGTCCCAGTCCGCTTTACGCAGCAAACGCTGCATCCCGTCCGGACCGCTCTCGCCGGCGTGCTCGGCCAGCGTCCAGCCGTTCTTACGCTCCAGACCTGCCACCAGACCGGACAGATACTCCCGCACCCGCTCCCGCGGCTCGGAACGAGTGAAGCGGCCCGCGATCAGCGCGTGCGCCCGCTCCGACTCCTCCATCAGAACACTGACCACCACGAGCCACAATGATGCACCATCAAGCAGGCAAGTGCCGTTGCAGTACTAAGCAAGCTCACACAACTGCTTACTTGCCTCGCCTGTGTGCGCTCCGCCTATTCGCACTGCCAGGTGAACGTCGCCTTGTCGAACCGCCCGGCGGCCAGGTCTTCTCGGGTGATCATCCAATACAACCGCCCGGCGTCATCCCAGTTCATGCCGCTGCGCGAGTCGCTGTCGATCTGCGCGAGCAGCACCAGTTGCGAGGCGAGCTGCTTACGCGCGCCGATCGCGGCCTCGTCCTCGCCCGGATGAACGACCTGCGCACCCTCACGCTCCACGGCGCCTTGCACGGGCAGCGCGTAGCCACCGATTTGGTGATGCGGCTGATGATCGCGCCGGTACGCGGTCAGCGCCTCCCAGAACCCGGTGCCATTCGGGTCAGCGGTCGGATAGTCGCAGTAACCGGACGGGTCGTCCGGGTCGCCGAAAGCGGCGATCAGCGCGGCGTTCTCGTTGTCCGGCGCGGTCGCGATCACCTCCCCGCTCAGCAGCAGGCGCGGATACGGCGCGGCCCCCTCGGGCGCGGTGCGCGGGGCGATCTCGGCTTCCTCCGGAACGTAGATCACGCGGGTGCCGTTGCTGACGCTGTCCGGGTCGGTGGCCGTGACCGAGCTGTCGCCGAGGCCGTCGAAGTAGAAGAACAGCAGCTGCCCGGACGCGGGCAGCGGGATGTCCAGCTCCTGGCTCGGCACCTGGCCGCAGTCGACCGCGCCGACGAAGTGCAGCGGGCCGTGCCCCTCCCACACCGGCCACTCGACGTCCTTGGGCAGCAGCGGGTCGCCGCCGAGGTAGGCCGTCACGGAGCCCTCGGCTTCGAGCGCCCGCAGCTGGAAGCCGGGCCGCAGCAGGCCCGCCCAGGTCTCGGCGTCCTGCTCGCTGAAGTACTGGCGCCCGGCCTGCGCCAACGGGGATTCGCTGATCTGCATGGCGGACATGCTCCCAAACCGGCGGCTACACCGGTACGGTCTCCGCGAATTCAGCGGCTGGTGTCCGCATCTGTACCCTTATCGGGCGCTGTACTTTTATCGGGCGCTGTCTTTTTATCGGGCGCTGTACCTTTGTCGGCCGCTGAGACGCGGCCCAGGAAGCGCGACCGGTCCACGATCGCGCGCTCGATCTCGCCTTGCGCGGCGATCTGTCCCGAGCCGTCGACGGCCAGCACGCTGAACGTCAGCCTTCCGCCGTCGACCTCGATCGGCGGCGTCGCGGTGACCTCGACGAAGCCGCCGACCGGCGTCGCGCGAAGGTGCTCGACGCGGATGGCGGTGCCGACCGTCGTCCGGCCGTCGCCGAGCAGCGGCTGTGCCTCCCGCACGGTCTGCGCCTCCATCCACGCGATCAGCCTCGGTGTCGCGAGCACCGGCACATCGCCGCTGCCCAGAGCCGTCGCCGTGTCAGCATCCGTCACCTCATGCCGCATCCGGCCTCCTCGACGTACGCGCGGCCAGCATGACGCCGACCGCCACCGACCCGGCGGCCACAAGGCCGGCCGCGAACACTGCCCAGTGCCCCGCGAACGAGACGGCAAGCACCAGCAGCGCGCCGCACGGCAGCAACGCCTGCCGCGCGAGCCCGTTCTTGAAGGGCCGCAGGTGCACCAGCCACACCGCGACGAGGTACAACGCGGTAGGGATGGTCACGGACAGGGCGGCTGCGAGCGTCGAGATCCGCGCGTGGTGCGTGACCTGCTGCACGGCGACCGCGATGCCGGCACCGATCGCGGCGGCCGATCCGAAGATCACATAGTGGCCGTAGCCCCAGACGAAGGCCTGTTCATTCGACTGCACGTAGTCGTGGATCGGCACCGCGAAGTAGATCCAATAGGCCGCGAACACGATGATCAGCCCGCTGGCCGCGATCGGCAGCAGCGCGCCCAGGTCGGCCTGGTCGTCCAGGGCGGTCTGCACCGCGATCGTGGCCGCCGAGACGCTCTCCCCGAGCGTGATGATCGTGAACAGGCCGTAGCGCTCGCCGATGTGGTGCGGATGCCAGGACGTCGGGTGGATCCGCTCCGCGACCGCCGGCACCGTCATGTCGGCGATTCCCAGCGGCCCGAAACCCCACAGCCAGGCGTTCTCGGGCGCCAGGAGCAGCAGCACCCAGCCGGCCTGCACCACGACCAGCCCCGCCGCGTACGTCCGCGCCGCCGAGCGCGCCGCTCCCGTCTCACCGCGAGCGGCGCGCAACCACTGACCGGTCTGCGCGACGCGCATGATCACGTATCCGAGCACCACCACGGCGAAGTCTCCGCGCTGGAAGGCCCTGGGCACGCCCGCCGCCAGCACCAGCACCCCGGCGATCTGCACCAGCGTGGCCAGCCGGTACGCCACGTCGTCGTTGTCGTAGGCGGAGGCGAACCACGTGAAGTTGACCCACGCCCACCAGATCGCGAAGAAGACCAGCAGGTAACCGCTCAGGCCGTGCCAGGACCGTCCGTCGGCTACCGCGTGCACCAGTTGCTGCCCGGCCTGGGCCACCGCCACGACGAACGACAGGTCGAAGAACAGCTCCAGCGGCGTGGCGGCCCGGTGCGCCTCATCCCGGCGCCGGGCCCGCATCCGCGACACCGGGCGCGCGGCGCTCTCGTGCCCGGTCTCCGCGTGCGCGCTCTGTGCCATCAGCGTCCGGCCCTCACGTCAAGCGACGAACAGGTCAACACCAGCCCCTTGCCCGATTCCGGCCGGGAAGGGAACACGATCGCACAGACCGCCGCTCGTGCGGGCCGCTACCGCTCCGCCGGGGGGAGTAGTCCGGCGACAGTGACGGTGACGAGCCGGTCGAGCGCGGCGCCGGAGTGCGCGCCGGAGGCGGCGGTCAGGGCGTGCAGGCTATAGCCGGCCAGCTCCTCGGCGGGCACGTCGCCCCGCACCTGACCGTGTTCGGCTGCGTCGCGGATCAGCCTCGTGATGAACGCTCGCAGCTCGCGCTGCGCGTGTTGGACGTGCTCGCCCCGGTGCAGCAGCGACGCGAGCTCCCCGGATTCGCGATGCTCTCCGGCGATCGCCGCGTAGGCCCGCAGCACGGCGCGCAGGCGCTCGCCCGGGTCCGTCACGCTCTCGCCGACCTCGGCCAGATGGCGCAGGTGACCGGCGATGTGCCGCTCGTGCCAGGCCGCGAGGATCGCGTCGAGGTCCGGGAAGTACTTGTACAGCGTGGCGCGTCCGATCCCGCTGCGCTCGGCGACCTGAGACATCGTCACTGCGGTCAGCCCGCGCTCGGCGACGAGGGCGGCGGTCGCGTCGAGGGTGGCGTCGCGCACGGCGTCGCGATGCGCGGCGATCGTCTCGGTCCACAGTCTCGGCACACTTCGAGGATACGCCGTGGTCGCAGCAGAGACGATTTGTATTGACAGAGACACTCTGTCTCGCAAAACTGAACGATGTCGCCAGGTCGAGGGATCTGAATGGGAGTCTCATGCCGTCCGCATCCGGTCACCGTGCAGCAGCCGACCTCGACACGCTCTACGCGGGCCGTCCGCCGTGGGAGATCGGCCGCCCGCAGCCGGCATTCGTGCAGCTGGCGCGGCAGGGCGTGCTGCGCGGCCGGGTGTTGGACGTCGGCTGTGGGACCGGTGAGCACGCGCTGATGGCGGCGGCCGTCGGCCGTGACGCGACTGGAATCGACCTCTCGTCAACCGGGCTCCAGATCGCCGAGCGCAAGGCCCGCGAACGCGGCTTGGCCGTGCGGTTCCTGAGGTACGACGCCCTGGCGCTGACGGAATTGGGCGAAGAGTTCGACACCGCCCTGGACTCGCTGTTCCTGCACGCGCTCGCGCCAGAAAGCCGCATTGCCTACCTCGACGCGCTTCACACGGTGCTGCGGCCGGGCGGCCGGCTGTTCGCGCTCTGCTACAGCGACAGTCAGCCGCCGGAGACAGGTGTGCCGCACCGGCGCGGCCGTGACGAGATCGAGTGCTGGTTCGCCGGTGGATGGAGCCTGGACGCCCTCAGCGCAACCCGTTGTGACTCCACCCTGCTGCCCGGCGGCGTGGCTGCCTGGCTGCTCGCCTGCACCCGTCACTAGCAAGCCCGAAGGAGCAAGCCCATGCCCGCAGCCGAGGCCCGAGTGCCCACCGACCGCGCCAGCCGATACCTGACCCAGTTGTGCAGCCATGGCGAGCGGATGCGGCTGTCCGCGCTGCACCGCCGCGGCGCCCGAAGCGCGCACGGGCACGGACTCGGCCACGAGCGCGAACCGGGCGCCGCGCCGCCGGAGGTTCGCGAGGCGCGAGCCACCGACACTGACGGCGTGATCGAGTTCGGATGCGGCCGCTGCATCGTGCGCGCGAGCGCGACGGAGCTGGTGCTGCACGCCGAGGCCGATTCCGAGGACGGCCTGCGGCGCATCCAGGACGGCATCGCGGCTCGCGTTGAACGCATCGGCAGGCGCGACCGGCTGAGCGTGACGTGGAGTCAGGGATCCGCGGGCGTGGACTGAGGGCGTCCGATCACGGCTCAGCCGGCGCGGAGCGTGATCGCGGCGGTGTGCAGGACGCCGCCGGTCTGGAACTGGATGAAGAAACGCCAGTCGCCGCTCGACGGCAGCAGGGTGCTGAAGGTCAGCGTCGGCCCTCCGGTGTCGGTCATGGCGGGCGCGCCCTCAGGGTGCAGATGGGCGAAGGCGAGGTCGCCGGCGTGAATCGCGGTCAGATGCGCGTAGGTCTGGAGGTACGGCTGTAGGTCGGAGACCGGCTTGCCGTTCTTGGAGACGGTGACAGTCAGGGTGTGGCTCATCGCGGCCATCGCCTCGCCGCTGACGGTCAGCGTGTAGCCGTCGACGCTCGTCGTGGTCGCTGCGGCCGGAAGGGCGGTTTCAGCGGCCGTACCCGGAACCGTCAATGCACTGCTGAGCACTTCGGCGACCGTCGTTCCAGCCGCGTTCTTGGCGTTGAACGCGACATACGCCCGGTAATTTCCGGGCGCGAGCGCGGCCAGGCTCGCGGTCCAGGTGCCGTCGGCGGCCATGGTGGGATGCAGATGCTGGAAGCCGGTCAGGTCCGAGCGGATCAAGTAGAAGTGCATCATCTTCGTCTGATCCGGCACGAACGCGGTCATCGCCGCGCCCTGTGCGTCTCTGATCTTGAAATGCAGTGCTTGCGGTTGATGTGCGGTCAGACGGGTCGCGGTCGGCGCGAAGGTGAAGCCTCCGCTGGTCGGGGACAGGCCGGTGCCCGAGTACATCGGGTCGTCTCCGCCCATGCCCATCCCAGCCATCCCGGGGGCTGCGGCGCTCGGCGAGGCTGACGTGCCCATGCCCGGCATCGAGGCTGAGCTACCGGCAGGGGAGGGCGCACCGGCGGCGGTTGTGCTGGAGGAGGAGCAAGCTGCTGCGGTCGCGGTCAGCGCCGCGGTGATCAGTGCGGCGCAGGTGCGCCGGGCAGCGTGAAACGTACGCATGGTGTAGGGCTGCTTTCACAGGAGTGCGTGGACGAGGTGAGTGTGATGGGCGGTCAGCGCCCGAAGGTCAGATGACGCGGCGCACCGCGTCGATCGGGAGCATGTTCCACGGGGCGTATTGGATCTGCTGTCCCGTCGTGGGCGCGTGCACGACGAGTCCGTCGCCGACGTAGATCGCCATGTGCTCGTTGCCGTCGTAGAAGATCAGATCGCCGACCTGGAGGTCCGACAGCGCCGGGGCGACCGCGTATCCGTCGTTGACCTGGTCGTACGTGGTGCGGCCGAGTTGCACGCCGGCGGCCTTCCACGCGGCCTGGGTCAGTCCCGAGCAGTCGTATCCGGGGTTGCCGATACCGCCCCACTGGTAGTAGACGCCTATCTTCGACTTGGCGAAGGCGACCGCGACGCCGGCCCGCCCCGAGACCTGCGGCAGGGCGGCGATCTGCGCGGCGGTGATGTTCCAGTTCACCGCGCCCGTACCGATCTGCTGCTGTTGCGCGATGGTCAGGCTCGCCAGCAGCGCCTGCGCCTGCCGGTTCTTCGCCAGGATCTGCGACTTGAGGTCCGCGGCCTGGGTCTGCTCCTGCTGCAGCTGGGCGAGCCGGCCGGCGGCCTGCTCCTTGAGTACGGCCAGCTGCGCCTGCTGAAGCTTGAGCGACTTGAGCATCATCGCCTCGCCCTGGCCGAACTGCTTCATCGCCAGCGCCTTCTCCAAGTACTGGTCAGGGTTCTGCGAGAGCATCAGCGCCAGCGAGGGATCGACAGAGCCGGTGCGGTACTGCGCCGCCGCCAGCGGGCCAAGAGTCGAGAGCAGCGTGTTCATCGACGCCTGGGTGGTGGCGGCCTGGCTCTGAATGTGGTCGACCTGCCGCTGCAGCTCGGCCATCTGCTCGGCCGCTGCGTCGTATCGGTTGGTGGCCTGCTCGGCTTGCGCCTGCAGGGTTTTGACTTGTGCTTGCACCTCGGCGACCGAGGCGGCGTGGCCGGTGGTCGCGGTCAGTGCGACGCCGGTGGCGGCGGCCGCGCCGGTGGTGGTCAGGGCGAGCGCGGTGCGCATGGTGGTCTTGCCGCGTCTATGGGAGGCCATGGGGGAGTACGACTCCTTCGATCAAGCGGGAGACACCGAAGCGTGAGCGCGACAAATGTGGTCGCCGGCGCTTCGGCGTGAGGTACAGGGGTGGCTGCGGTACCGGTCAGGTCCGGCTGACGCAGGCCAGCACCCGCACGGGAGCACCGCCGAAGGGCCGCAGACGCGCGCCGCGAATGCCGCGCATGGCCGCGGCTATGAATCGCGTCCACGCCGAACCCGTGGGAAGGGTGGCGAATCCGAGCAGCAGCAGCGTCAGCAGCAACGCACTGTCCTGCGGACGCAGCGGGACGCACAGCGTGCCCATCACCGCGCACTCGCACGAATCGGCGGAAGCCGCCTCGGTCCCGGTCGATGCGCTCGTCGCACCCGTCGATGCCATCGCGCCGGCCGCCGACGCCGAAACGACGGCGCCCTGCATGACAGCGCGGTCCAGCGCATCGGAGACGCAGGCGCCGGCGCCGGAGAGCCCGTGCATGAGGAAGAACCCTGCGAGCACGGTGATCAGCACTGTCAACCGCCACCGGGACCGGAGTCGCGGCTGTGACGTGTGGCTCGCGCGCACGGGGGCCGTATCGCAAGTCTGCATTCGACCCCTCCTTTCCGTGCGCGGCCGTGACGGCGCGAGCGTCAGCCTAACCGACTGTCCGGAGCGCAGCGCAAAGCGTCGGCAAAGATCCACAGGGGCCGTTGCGGTTGACGTGTCGCACGCCACTGATCCACGATGGGATTACGGCGCGTCCGACGCCGAGCCCGACGGCCTGTCCCCAGCGGCCCTGTCGCGGCGAAGGGGGGCGTACTCCCGGGCTGATCTCACGCAGCGTGCACCGAATCCCGTCAGCGGGCCGGGCTGGGGCGGCCTTCGAGGCGGAGGTTCAGACGCGATGCCGGAGAACAAAGACCTCAAGCGGCTGGTACGCGGGCGGATGGCGGCGACCGGCGAGCGCTACACCGAGGCGTTGGCGCAGATCCTCATGCGCGCGCCGCTCACCCCGCTGCCCGGCTGGACGATGATGGGCGACCGGGCGGCGGACTACGAATTCGGCCTGGTCCGCAGCGACACCGAAGCGCAGGACCGGCGCGTGGCCCGGCTGCGGCTGCGCGCCGACGTGGGCCGGGCCCGCGGCTTCGGCACCATGGCCCAGCGCATCGCGGCCACCGAATTCGCCGGCGCGCGGCTGGGTTTCCGCGGCGCCATCCGCACCCACGCGGTCGATTGGGCCTACCTTTGGCTGCGCGTGGACGGCGAACACGGCGTGCTCGCGTTCGACAACGGGCAGGAGCGGGCGCCGCGCGGCACCCGGGACTGGACCGAGGCCGAAGTGGTCCTGGACGTCGCCGAGCAGGCGGTCGCCATCAGCTTCGGGCTCCTCCTGGTCGGCGGCGGGGCGGTCGACCTGGCCGAGGTGAGCCTGCGTCAGGTCGACCCGTCGGTCCCGGTGACCGGCGGCAACGCCGGGCCCGACCTCCCGTCCGCACCCCAGAACCTGGACTTCGCCGCCCTCGGCTGACGGCGCCTCAGGGACATCCCCGCTCGATCGCCCTGCCGGCTCATCCGCACGTCGCGGATCATCACCTCGCGGGCGGCTTGAGTGCGCGAACTGTTCACCGGCGGCCGGGTTGAGCCGCCCGGACCGGCCGCCTAGGTTTCGCGGTGGGCTGAGACGGGAGGCTTGGAGATGTCCTCATCGGAGATGAGCCGGCGCGCGATGCTGCGGGCGGGCGGGGCGCTGGCCGCGGGGGCGGCGTTCACGGTGCTGCCGAAGGTGGCGTTCGCGGACGCGGCGCCCGGCTCGACGCGGACGCAGACGGCGACCGGCACGTTCCCGCCGGGCATCCCCGACTGGTACTACCTGCCGGTGCAGGTGCCGGCCGGGGTAAGCCAGATCGACGTGAGCTACTCCTACGACCGGCCAACGGTGCCCGCCGGGGTCCGCGGGAACGCCTGCGACATCGGCATGTTCGGGCCGGAGGGCTACGAGCTGGGCAACCAGCGCGGATTCCGCGGCTGGTCCGGCGGCTTCCGCACCCAGTTCTCGATCAGCGCGTCGGACGCGACGCCCGGCTACGTCCCGGGGCCGATCACGCCGGGCACCTGGCATGTGATCCTGGGCCCGTACACGGTCGCGCCGCAGGGCCTGAACTACCAGGTGCAGATCACCCTCACCTTCGGTCCGCAGGGCGCCGCGTTCCAGCCGAACCCGGCCCCGGCCAGCGCGCCGGCCCGGCAGCGCGGCCGATCCTGGTACCGCGGCGACTGCCACCTGCACACCGTGCACTCCGACGGCCGGCGCACGCCCGACCAGCTGGTCGCCGACGCCCGGGCCGCGGGCCTGGACTTCATCGTCTCCACCGAGCACAACACCGACAGCGCGTCGCTGCAGTGGGGCGCCCACGCCACCGACGACCTGCTGATCCTCAACGGCGAGGAGGTCACCACCCGCTCCGGGCACTGGCCGGCGATCGGGCTGCCGCCTGCCGCGTGGATCGACTGGCGCTACCGGGCCAACGGGCCCTCCCGCTTCCGCCAGTTCGTCGACCAGGTGCACCGGCTCGGCGGCCTGGTGACCGCCGCGCACCCGTTCGCGGCCTGCTTCGGCTGCACCTTCGAGTTCACCTACGAGCTGGCCGACCTGGTCGAGGTGTGGAACGGGCCGTGGACCGCGGACGACCAGCAGACGGTGGACCACTGGGACGGACTGCTGCGCAGCGGGCGGCGGATCCCGGCGATCGGCGACTCCGACGCGCACAACCCGGGGCAGATCGTCGGCCTGCCGCACACGGTGGTCCTCGCGGACGGCCTGCGGCGCGAAGACCTCCTCGCCGGGCTCAAGGCCGGGCGCTCCTGGCTGGCCGAATCCGCCGCGGTCGAGCTGGACTTCACCGCGTCGAGCGCGGACGGGCGAAGCACCGGGATCGGCAGCCGGCTGACCGCCGACACCGGCACCGCGGTCACCGCCCAGGTCACGGTCTCCGGAGTGCCGGGAACCACGGTCGCGATCCTGGACCAGCTCGGCGTCGAGGCCAGCGCGGACGTTCCCGACTCCGGGCAGGCGACCTTGTCCTGGACCACCTATCCGCGCTACAGCCGGTATCTGCGCGCCGAGGTGCGCCGCGCCTCCGGCGGGATCAACACGACCGTGCCCAACGCGATGGTCGCCATGACCAACCCGATCTATATCGGAGAGGACTGACCCGGCCGCCGCGCCGATGGGTCGGCAATGGTCGTAGGGCCCCTTGAGCCGAGGCTGATCGGCCCGAGTAGCACGCCCGGACTCGGACAAGACTCGAAACAATGGCCTGGTGCGTTTTCGTGTCCGCATCCGGCCTGGAGGAGTTCCGGTTCGTGGTGAAGGGCGGTCGTGATGTCCGCGGTCGAGGAGCACACGCGTTCGGTCACCCGTCACGGGGCGGCCGGCCTTTCGAGCGCCGAGGCGGCGCGGCGGCTGGAAGCCGACGGTCCGAACGCTCTGCCTGCGGCGCGGCGGGTGCGGCTGTGGCGGCGGGTGCTGATGCA
>NZ_DASRGV010000037.1:0-6698 GCF_035650855.1 Actinocrinis sp.
AACGACCGCGCCCACGCGCAGCACGACGCGGAATACTGGCGCGAGCGTGGCCTGCACCGACTGCGCCACCGCACGGTCTCCCTCGACGTCGGAACCGATGCGCTCACGGTCGTCGTGCGCAGCGGCGCGGCGGCGGGTCAATCGGCCTACCTGACGACCTATCACTGGACCGCGGACGACGACGCGCTGCGGCTGCACGTGGCGACCGAGCCGACCGGCTACTGGCCCGAGCGCACAGACGTCTACGGCGAGGCGATGGTCGATCCTGATCTGCCTGATGAGCGGCGGCGGGAGTTGGAGGCGCGTGATAAGGCTCCTTCCCTCGGGCGCCTCGGGCTGCGCTGGCTGCTGCCGGAGAGCTGGAGCCAGGTCGCCTGGTTCGGGGCCGGACCCGGCGAGGCGTACCCCGACTCCCGCGCCGCCGCCCGCATCGGGCGCTTCCGCGCCACACTCGACGAACTGCAGACCCCCTACGTGCGCCCGCAGGAGAACGGCAACCGCGCCGAGGTGCGCTGGGCCGAGGTGACCGAACCGAACGGCACCGGCCTGCGCATCGAAGCCGACCCGCTGATCAACCTCGCCGTACGCCGCTATGCCGACCAGCAACTCGCACACGCCCGCCACCAACACGACCTGACCCCCGAACCCGTCATCTACCTGCACACCGACCACGCGGTTCAAGGCCTTGGCAGCGCATCTGTCGGCCCCGCCGCGCTTCCGCAGCACCGCCTGACCGTGCAGTCCGCCGAGTTCAGCCTGACGCTCTCGGCAACCTTTTGGCCGCCCGCAGGCACTTAGATACGGAACGATCGAGCGGCCATCCTTAGGAGCGGAGCGTGAAGGTGATGAGGCAGGCAGTCGGGCATCGCCGGTCAGGTAAACGGTGGCCGGTCGTGTCGGCAGCCGCGGCAGGCCTTGTCGCCGTCGGCGTCGTCGGGTACCTGGTCGCCTCGTCGCTTCCCGCGAGCAACGCCGCCACCGGACATGGCGCGCTGACCGCTGCCGACGGCGCCCGAACGACCGTCTCCTCCTCCCCGATGTCGCTGCCGTCGCCGACGGCGGCGGCAACGAGCGCCTCGCCGGCGCGGCCGTCGCCGACGAGTTCCCCGTCCACGAAGGCTCCCGCGACGAGCAGCGCTCCCGCACCGGCCGGCGCCGCATCGCTGGCCGGCCGCATCCGACCCGGCGCCACGTATCAGGGCGTGGCTACCGAGTACGGCGCGGGAGACGGCGACGGCGCGTGCCTGTTCGGTCCCGCCGCGAACATGATGATCGCCGCGATGAACTACACCGACTACGAGTCGGCAAAGGCGTGCGGGGCTTACGTGCTCGTGCACGCCGCCAACGGCGCCTCGATCACGGTCCTGATCACCAACGAGTGCCCGCTGCCCTGCGCGCCCGGACAGCTGGACCTGAGCCAGCAGGCCTTCGCCAAGCTGGCCAACCCCTCCGCCGGCCGGATCCCGATCACCTGGTCGCTGGTGAGCCCCAGCCTGTCGGGCACGATCTCGATTCGGTACAAGACCGGATCCAGTCAGTACTGGTGCGGGATCCAGGTGATCGGCCACCGCAATCCGGTGGCGTCCTTGGAGGTCCGCAGCGGCGGTGCTTGGCGCTCGCTGCCCCGTACCGACTACAACTACTTCCTATCCTCCAGCGGCGCCGGTTGCGGCGGCGCCATCAGAATCACCGACATCTACGGGCAGCAACTGGTCATCAATGGGATCTCGATATCACCGAACGTCGCGCAGCCGACCTCCGTCCAGTTCGCCCAGCACTGATCGCTGGGCCGGGCATTGCTGCCCGGCCCAGCGTTATCGCACTACGGCGTGATCAGCGCCGAGTAAATGTTCTGATCCAGTCCGCCGGTACCGTCGAAGCACGCGGTGAGCGACGAGGTGCAGACGCCGCCGGTCTCCGGATCGCCGGACACGTCCGCACCGTCGTTGTCGCCGCTCGGGTCGGGCGCGCTGACGGTGTTGCGCTGGTCGGTCCACGTCGCGCCGACCGTGTCGCCCTGCGCCGCGACCGTGATGTAGTCGCCGAAGAACGGCACGAGCCGTCCGCCGAACTGCTCGTAGTTGAGGTTGGTCGGCAGGTCCGTGACCTGGATGCTCGCGCTCCAGTTCAGGCCGCCGTCAAGGGAATCGGCATACCGCACGTTCAGGCACGCGGACGTCTGTCCGGACGAGCTGTTGCACGGCGGCCGGCCGGCCGAGTATTGCGGATCGTTGCGCGAGTCGTACCAAATCGCGCTGATCCGGCCGGAGGAAGCGGCCAGGAACGGGTAGAACTGGTGCCCGACCGCGCTGGGCGAGAGCAGCGCCGGACTGCTCCAGTTGGCGCCGCCGTCGGTGGAACGCACCGTTTCGATCTGTCCCTGCCCGGACGGCTGCGCTGCCTGGAACGCCATCACGATGGTCGCGTGGGCGTTGTCCGCGGCCAGATAGGGGCCCGCCAAGTCAGAGCGCGGGAAGGTGAACCCGCTCGGGCAGGCGAACGGGCCGTCGCCGCATTCGCGCGCGCCATTACCCGAGAACGCTTCGAACATGAACGGCGCGTACGTGACCACGATCGCCGCCTTGCTGAACGTCTGGCCGAAGTCGCTGGACACGGTGAAGGCCGCGCCCGATATCGCGCCCGGTGCCTTGCTCAGGGCGCCACCGGTGCTGCCCTCCCAGCCGACGTAGACCTGGCCGGAGGGGCCGATCGCGATCGACGGGCCCTGGTTGCCGCAGATCCCCGAGGAGATCTTCAGCGGGGCGCTGAAGGTGACGCCGTGGTCGGTCGAGCGGCTGAACAAGATCTCGTTGCAGCCGGAGCCGTGGAAGTCGGACCACGCCGCGTAGACGTTTCCGGTCGCCGGGTCCACGGCCAGGTTGGTCTTGTCGTTGAACGAACCCAGGCCGAAGGTGTTGGTGGCGAGGATCACCGTGCGCAGGTACTTCGCGCCGTCGGTGGTCGAATCCGACGGGTTGACCGGCGCGTAGGTCGCCACCCAGACGTCGCCCGTGTTGTCCCGGGTGCGGCCGGACACGCCGTTCTCGATGCCGCGGTTGAAGTTGTTGCCCATGTAGAACAGGTCGCCGTGGGCGTCCCAGGCCATGACCGGGTCACCGGCGGCCGTCGCTCCGCCGGCCACCTGGGCGTGCAGCGGCGATGAGGTGCCCTGAGCCGACGCGTCGCCGTTGTAGCCGGGCAGCAGGCTGTCGGTCCAGGTCGCGCCGGAGTCCGTGGACCGGTAGAAGCCCGCCCAGGCGTCGCCCGCGGTGGGCACCGTGCAGTAGTCGTTCGAGCCCGAGGTCCACACGCTCGGGTTGCGCGGGTCGATCGCCAGCGTCGGCTCGTTCTGCATCCGGCGGTCGCTCCCGCACCGCGTCAGCACCGGATCGCCGTAGCCGCCTCCCGCCAGCTGGTCGGCGCTGAGATAGCCGCCGTTCCCCCCGTCGTCGACGGTGACCCGTACGTTCGGGCCGGCGCTGGGTGCGGGTTCCGCTACCGCGGCACCGGTCGACGAAGCCAGCGTCACGAGGGTCGCCGCGACGCAGAGCATCGTTGATCTCGATCGCATACTTCACCTCCGTGTGCGAGTGGCAACCGATTGGTCGCTGATGGTGTGTCTACTCCGGTTGCCATCACTTGTTAACGGGGTGGCGAAAAGGATCAGGGCCGCAATCCCGTCGGATTGCGGCCCTGAGCTCGCCGTTCAGCGGTCGCGTACCGGACCGGTGCTGTTGCGCAGCGAGATCGGCGGCGCGAAAAGCTCCTGCGTGGGAGCGGCGTCCGGCGTGGCGATGCGCTCGATCAGGAACCGGACGGCCGCCGCGCCCATCTCGCTCGCGGGCACGTCGGCGGCGGTCAGCTGCGGATGGAACTGCTCGGCCCAGTGCCGCGCCACGATGCCGGTGACCGAGAAGCGGCGCGGAATGTCCAGCCCGGCGCGCTCCAGCGCGCGTTGCACACCGGGCAGCGCGGCCTCGTTGACGGTCGCGATCGCGGTGGTCTCGGGATGGCTGCGCAGGATCTCCTCGACGCAGGCATCGCCCGCGTGCGCGTTGTCGCCGCAGTGGAACTCCGTGCCCTCGATGCCGCGCCGGGCGATCGCCTGCGCGAATCCCTCGCGCGCCCGGTTCGCCGGGCCGTAGCCGGAGGCCACCATGTCGGCGGAGCGGTTGATCAGGGCGATGTGCCGGTGGCCGAGGTCCGCCAGATGGTCGACGCAGCGGCTTATCAGCGTCGCGCTGTCGATGTCGACCCAGCACATGCCCTGCGGCCGGGCCGTGCGGCCGATGGTCACGAACGGCAGGCCCTCCTGCTGCAGCCGCTCGGCGCGCGGATCGTCCAGGCGCACCTCCATCAGCAGCGCGCCGTCCACCCGGCGGCCGCTGATCAGCCGTTCGAAGGAGCGCTCGTGGTCGCCGCCGGAGGGGGAGAGCAGCACGTCCAGGTCGGCGCGCGCCGCCGCTTCCATCACCGCGCCGACGAAGTCCAGCTGCATCAGGGTCAGGTGGCCCCCGGCCGGCGGGATGATCAGGCCTATGGTGCGCGTGCGGCCCTCCTTGAGGGCGCGCGCGGCGGCGTTCGGGCGGTAACCGAGCTCGTCGATGACGTCTTGGATGCGCCGCCGGGTCGCCTCGGAAACCGCGCGCTTGCCGCTGAGCGCGTACGAGACGGTGCTGCGTGACACTCCGGAACGCCGGGCGACCTCGCCGATGTTCATCGAACTCCCTCGCGACACCCGGCCGCCCTCCACCCCTTCGTTCGACTAGCCGACCCGCCGTCCTCCTGTGAACGTCGTGGTCGGCCGACTCGAACCGATTCACTAGACGAGCCGGAAGTGTAGTGGCCGACCAGTCCTCCCAGCAATGACCGCACCGGCTCGCCGCCGGAGCCGCGCGGCGCGCAGAACGCGATCAGCCTTCCGGTCGAAGGCTCGCGCTGAAACTTGCACCGGCCGCGCAATCCCGGATTTGAGCGGTCCTGGAAGAACCGATTCGAATATCACCCGGACGATTGACCGAGGTATACGTGAGTCGTAGCATCCCGGTCGAACCTGAGCTGTGAATCGGTTCGATAGCGATGCGCCACAGCGCCGTGGCGCTCGACCGCGGGAGGAATTGATGAGAGCGAGAATCAGACCCGGCCGCCTCGCGCTGGCGGCCGGTACGGCCATGGTGCTTGCGTTGCCGCTGGTGGCGGCCGCTCCGGGGCACGCGGCCGGTACCGAGTCGCTGAGCGTGGATCTGTCCTCGGCGCGCGGGACGTCGACGGGGGTGGGGGAGGGTTTCCTCTACGGCTTCAGCGAGGACGGCACGCAGCCGGCGGATCAGTTCATCCAGCCGTTGGGAATCAACGCGTTCCGCGGCGGCGGCTGGTTCTCCGGAGGCTGGATCAAGGACAACTATCAGCTCGGCTCGGCGACCCAGGCCGACATCAACTCCATCGTCGCGGAAGCGAAGCGGTTGACCCAGCCGCCGTATCACGCGCAGTACCAGGTGCTGCTGACCGACCTGTACGGCCTCAACGGCGGGCAGCCCTCGAACACGATGTACCCGTGTGACAACGGCAACTGCTCGAACTGGGCCACCTTCATCGACCAGACCGTGGGCGCGCTGCAGGCCACGGGGCTGAAGTTCGCCTACGACATCGACAACGAGCCGGACATCTCGGTGTTCTGGAAGGCCGGGGTCAACAGCACCCAGTACTTCCAGATGTGGGACACCGCCTACCGCGAGCTGCGCAAGGTGGCCCCGGGCGCCACGATCGTGGGGCCGTCCTTCGCGTACAACCCGCTGAACGCCGCGGGCCAGTGGAACACCTGGCTGGCGCACGTCAAGTCCGCCGGCACCGTCCCGGACATGATCACCAATCACCTCGAAGGTGACGTGGACGACCCGGTGGCCATCGGCAACGCGCTGAACAGCGACCTGTCCTCCTCCGGGATCGGCTCGCGGCCGCTGTCCGCGAACGAGTACCAGCCCGCGGACCGGCAGACCGCCGGGGTCACCGCCTGGTATCTGGCGCGCTTCGCGCAGTCCAGCTACAGCAACGCGATGCGCGGCAACTGGGTCTGCTGCGTGACCCCGAACCTGACCGGCGTGCTCACCCAGGTCAACGGGACCTGGCAGCCGACCGGCAGCTGGTGGGCGCTGCGCGACTACGCCGACATGACCGGCACCCTGGTGGCCACCTCCGGGCAGGTCAACAGCACCGCGATCTCGGCGAGCGAGGACAGCACCGCCAAGCGCGCCGTGGCCGTGATCGGCGACTCCAACGGCTACACCGGCGCCGCCTCCGTCACGTTCAACGGCCTGTCCTCCCAGTCCTGGCTTTCGGGCGGCGGCAGCGTGAACGTGCGCGTAGACCGCATCCCGGACCAGGCCCCGCTCAGCTCCCCGCAGGTGGTCTACAACCAGACGGTCAGCGCCACCGGCGGCTCGATCACGGTGCCGATCACCTTCCAGGCGGCGCACGACGCCTTCGCGATCTATGTCACCCCGGGCAGCGGTTCGACCGGCGGTGGCGGCATCCCGAGCGGCTATCACCAGTTCGTCATCGCCAGCAACAGCCTGTGCCTGGATGTGTACGGCAACACCAGCAGTTCGGGTGCGGCGATCGATCAGTGGTCCTGCAATGGGCAGAGCAACCAGCAGTTCCAGTTCGTGCCGACCTCCGGCGGCTACGGCGAGATCCAGGCG
>NZ_DASRGV010000038.1:0-37742 GCF_035650855.1 Actinocrinis sp.
CTGGTACGACAACGAGTGGGGCTACTCGAACCGCCTGGTCGACCTGATCGGCCACGTCGGCGCGCAGCTGTAGTCGAGCCTCGGCCAGGGCCGTTGTGCCCGCATTCGGCGTGCGCCCCGGCCGAAGCAGTCATCGGACCCGCACGAGAGAATTGCTCGTGCGGGTCCTGGCATGCACGTCCCCACTCTGGAGTAGCGATGAAGACCATTGACGACCTCGAGGTCTCCGGCAAGCGGGTGCTGGTCCGCGCCGACCTCAACGTGCCGCTGGACGGCACGCGCATCACCGACGACGGCCGGATCCGCGCCTCGGTGCCCACGCTCAAGGCGCTGCTCGAGCGCGGCGCGAAGGTCATCGTGACCGCGCACCTCGGCCGGCCCAAGGGCGTGGACCCGGAGGCGGACAAGAAGTACTCCCTCGCCCCGGTCGCCGTGCGTCTCGGCGAGCTGCTCGGCAAGCCGGTCGCGTTCGCCACCGACACCGTCGGCGAGTCGGCCAAGGTCACCGTCGCCGCGCTGGGCGACGGCGAGATCGCGCTGCTGGAGAACGTCCGCTTCAACCCGGCGGAGACCAGCAAGGACGCCGTCGAGCGCGGCAAATTCGCCGACCAGCTCGCGCAGTTCGCCGACCTGTTCGTCTCCGACGGCTTCGGCGCGGTGCACCGCCGGCACGCCTCGGTCTACGACATCGCCGAGGACCTGCCCAGCGCCGCCGGCTACCTGATCAACGCGGAGCTGGCCGTGCTCAAGCGGCTGACCGAGGACGTGGAGCGCCCGTACGCGGTCGTGCTCGGTGGCTCGAAGGTCTCCGACAAGCTCGGCGTCATCGACAACCTGCTGGACAAGGCCGACCGGATCCTGATCGGCGGCGGCATGGTCTTCACCTTCCTCAAGGCCCAGGGCCACGAGGTCGGCACGTCGCTGCTCGAAGAGGACCAGCTGGAGACCGTCACCGGCTACCTGGAGCGGGCCAAGGACAACGGCGTGGAGATCGTGCTGCCGGTCGACATCGTCGCCGCCACCGCCTTCGCCGCGGACGCCGAGCACGAGGTCGTCGCGGCCGACGCGATCCCGGCCGACCGGATGGGCCTGGACATCGGCCCGGAGTCGGGCAAGCTGTTCGCCGCGAAGCTGGCCGGCACCAAGACGGTGTTCTGGAACGGCCCGATGGGCGTGTTCGAGATGGAGCCCTACGCCGGCGGCACCCGCGCGCTGGCCCAGGGCCTGATCGACTCCGGCGCCTTCACCGTGGTCGGCGGCGGCGACTCGGCCGCGGCCGTGCGCACCCTCGGCTTCGACGAGTCCGCGTTCGGCCACATCTCGACCGGCGGCGGCGCGTCGCTGGAGTACCTGGAGGGCAAGGCGTTGCCCGGAATCACCGTCCTGGAAGGCTGAGCATGGCCGACTCGCGCACCCCGCTGATGGCGGGCAACTGGAAGATGAACCTCAACCACTTCGAGGCCATCGCGCACGTCCAGAAGCTCGCCTTCTCCTTGACCGACAAGGACTACGCCGCGGTCGAGGTCGCGGTGCTCACCCCGTTCACCGACCTGCGCTCGGTGCAGACCCTGGTCGACGGCGACAAGCTGAAGATCAAGTACGGCGCGCAGGACGTCTCGCAGCACGCCTCGGGCGCGTACACCGGCGAGGTCTCCGCGGCCATGCTGGCCAAGCTCGGCTGCGCGTACGTCGTGGTCGGGCACTCCGAGCGGCGCCAGTACCACGCCGAGTCCGACGCGCTGGTAGCGGCCAAGGCCAAGGCGGCGCTCGGCAGCGGCGTGAGCCCGATCGTGTGCGTCGGCGAGGGGCTGGAGGTCCGCAAGGCGGGCGACCACGTCGGGTACACGCTGACCCAGCTCGACGGCTCGCTCGCGGGCCTTTCCGCGAAGCAGGTCGAGCAGTCCGTGATCGCGTACGAGCCGGTCTGGGCGATCGGCACCGGCGAGGTGGCCACCCCGGCCGACGCGCAGGAGGTCATCGGCGCGATCCGCGGCCGGCTCGAGGAAAGTTTCTCGGCGGAGACCGCGCAGAAGGTGCGCATCCTGTACGGGGGCTCGGTCAAGGGCTCGAACGCCGCGGGGATCATGGCCGAGGCGGACATCGACGGCGCGCTGATCGGCGGGGCCTCCCTGGACGCGGAGGACTTCGTGCGGATCGTGCGTTACCGGGATCAGGCCGTCAACTCCTGACCGAGGCGTACTGCCGGGGCGAAGCGACTGGTCTGCGAGGACGCAGGACAGGTAAGCTCGACCCCGGCCCCCGTCCCCGAGTCGCCGGTAGTAGAGAGAAGAACCGCACGTGGTCATCGCGCTTGAGGTCATCCTCGCAGTCACCAGCCTGCTGCTGATCGTCTTCGTGCTGCTGCACAAGGGCAAGGGCGGCGGCCTTTCCGACATGTTCGGCGGCGGCTTCACCTCGCAGCACGGCGGTTCCTCGGTGGTGGAGAAGAACCTGGACCGGATCACCATCGTGCTCGCGGTGATCTGGATCGCCGCGATCATCGCGCTCGGCATCAACTACAAGCCGTAGCCGCGGGACCAGCCGGAACGCAGCACGTTGACGCGCCGTCATCCTCCTCGAAAGGGATGACGGCGCGTTATATTGTCTGACATATCCAGATCCCCTTCGGCTGGAACCGGGACGAGCGCCGTACACGTCTCCGTTTTCGCTCGTACACTGGTGCATCGCGCACCGTACGGGGGCGAGGATCGATCCTGTCAGGGAGAGCAACAGTGGCTAGTGGCAACGCGATTCGCGGAAGTCGGGTCGGCGCCGGACCCATGGGGGAAGCCGAGCGCGGCGAGACGGCCCCCCGGATCTGGATAAGCTTCTACTGCTGCAACGGTCACGAGACCAAGCCGAGCTTCGCCTCCGAGGCGCAGATCCCGGACACCTGGGACTGCCCGCGCTGCGGCTTCCCGGCCGGTCCGGACCAGGACAACCCGCCGGCCCCGCCGCGCACCGAGCCGTACAAGACGCACCTCGCGTACGTGCGCGAGCGGCGCTCGGACGAGGACGGCGAGGCGATCCTGGCCGAGGCGCTGGCCAAGCTGCGCGGAGAGGCCTGAGCAGTACCATCGGGCTCGCGCGGTGCATTGGCTAAGATCGGCCCGTGTCTGAGGCCCTGCGCAACTTCCAGCTGTTCCTGGTCGAAGAGGCGGCCAAATCCTCGCCGCTGTACACCGCGCTGACCACGCTGGTCTCACGGGACCTCGAGGACGGCGGCCCGATCGGCGGCGTGCTGACCGCGGCGCCGGAGCGGCAGCGGATCCCCAACCTGCTCTTCGCGGCCGTACACCGCGCGCTGTTCGACGAACCCGACAGCGAACTTGCCGCGTACTACCCGTCGCTGGGCGGCACTCGGCCCCCGGACGCCGCGCTGGCGCAGACCTTCACCCGCTTCGTGCTTGAGCACCGCCAGCGGATCGAACACGTGCTGGCCACCGGCGAGACCCAAACCAACGAGGCATTGCGGGCGGCGCAGCTTTTTCCGGCTTTCGGCTGGGCGCAGGCGTGCACGCGGCGCCCTCTCGGCCTCATCGAGGTCGGCGCCAGTGCCGGATTGCTCCTGCACGCCGACCGATACGCGTACGTATACGAGTTCGAAGACGGCAGCGAGCTGACGGCGGGGGAGGGGAGCGCGGACGGCGTTCCGGCCCTGCACACCGCAGTACGCGGACCCGCCGACGCGGCGGCCAAGGCGCTGGCTCCGTTCGTCACCAAGAACCTGCGTATCGCGTCGCGGGTCGGCTTGGACATCAACCCGCTCGATCCGGCCGACCCGGACGCCCGCGCCTGGCTCGACGCGTTGATCTGGCCGGAACACGTCGAACGCCGCGAACGCCTGCGCGGGGCGCTGGCCCATGCCGCCCGCCGCCCGGTCCGGCTGCGCAAGGGCGACGCGCTGCGCACCCTGCCCGACGCGGTGGACGGCGTCGCGGACAACGCGATCCCGTGCGTCTTCACCTCGAACTCGCTGGGCCACTGGACCCGCGAGGGCCGCGCCGGCTTCGTCGAGCTGATCCGGCGGCTCGGCGCGCAGCGCGATCTGGTCTGCATCGTGAAGGACGCGTACCACGTGGGGCTCGGCCTGTTCACCGGCAAGCCCGACGAGCCGGCCGACGGCGCGCCCGGCTCCCACTACGAGGTGCTCGGCGCGGCCGTCTTCCTCGGCGGCCGGGAACAGCTCTTCCGGCTCGGCTCCTGCGAACTGCACGGCGTCGGCCTGACCTGGTCCCCGAAGCCGGTCGGCTAAGCCTGCGCGGGTATCCGCTCGGCCACGGCGGCCGCCACCGCGTCCAATGCGACGCGTGCCTCGTCCAACTGCTGGGCCGTCATCGGGTGGGTGGAGAAGCGGGCCTCGCGAAACAGCTCGGTCAGCGTCGCGGCGTGCCGCGCTTCGCCGCCGGGGCGATCGGGGCTTGTCACGCGCCGCAGCAGATCCGACGGGCTGTCGGAGCGCTCGCGGATGATCCCGACCTGCTCGAACGAGGCCTCCATCGCGGCGTAGCAGGCGATGATCGCGGCGCGTGCGTCGGCCCCGGTCAGTGCCGATCGCCCGGCGAGCAGCGCGGCGGCAAGCGCCTCGTCCTCGGCTGCTGACCCTCCGGTCGTCGGCGTGGACGCGGTCGGCGATGCGACCAGCATCCTGCGCAGCAGGCGGACAATCGCGGCGAGCAGCCCCATCAGCACCAGCGCGCCGATCACGACCGCCAGCGCGACCAGGAATGCGCGCAGATCGAACGAGAAGTGCCCTCGGCCCGGCGGTTGCGGCGGCGGCAGCGCGGCACGCGGCGGTGCGACTTCACGGCGCGCGGTGCCCGGCCGGCGCAGCAGCAGCAACGCGGCGGGCACAAGCACGGCGCTGGCGGACAGCACCACGCTCGTAGCTCGGCGCAGTCGCTCCTGTGCAGAGCTGGCCGGCGGGGTCGTTCGCTTGTGATCGTGGTACTTGGCGGCGGCGCCGATGGCGGCGAACGCATAAAGCAGCGCCAGACCGATGGTGTCGGCAGTGGGCAGACCGGCGTCACGCAGCCTGGCGCCGGCGGCGGCGCGTACACCAACGGCGGCGACGCCCAGGGCCAGGGTCGCGGTGATCGCGAGCAGCCCGCGAAAGCGGCGTGTCACGCGTCGATCTCCCTGTGGCGCCACTGCGGATTACTGGGTCAGCGCGACCTTGATGCCCTGGAACTGTGCGAGCAGCAGCGGATCGCCGGAGACCGAGGCCTGCGGTCCGTTCGCTGAGCGATTCCACAGCCAGCGCAATACGGCTTCGGGCGAGCCGGAGATTGCCAGCGCGAAGTCGGCGGGGTCGGCGGCTTCGCCACCTTCGAAGTCGGCGGCCGTCATCCCGGTCGGGTGCGCGGACACGGTCCAGGAGGGTCCGGTGTCCGTGTGCACGAGAATCGGCCGCTCGTCCGGGGCGGTGAGCAGATCGCCGATCTCGTCGGCCCAGGCGATGCTGCCGTAGCCGAGGAACAGCTTCAGATGTTCGTCGATCCCGTCGAGCGCCAGGTCGTCGGGCACCGGCGCGACCGCGGCTCCGGCGGCGAGTTCGGCATCGATCCGGTGGATGACAGTCTCCTGCGCCATGCGCCGGATCCAGAATCCGACGGTCTGATCCGGCTCGTGCCAGGTCGCCGCGTGGTCCCCGGGGGAGTGCACGGAGAACTCGTGCTCGAGGTCGGCGAAGTTCTCGTCGAGCGCGGCGACCGGGTCCGCCGGGATCTCCCGCGGCCATTCGTCCGGGAATGCTCCGAGCCTGATGCACTCGGCCTTGTGCAGGTACACCTTGGCCACGTGTTCAGCGAGGTCTGCGACAGTCCAGGCGGGACAGCTGGGTACCTGCGCCTTCGAGTCGCTTCGTTCGACCGCCGCGCGCAGCAGCCGGAAGTCCTCGCGCAGACACTCGTGCAGCCGTGGAAAGTCCATGGCCACATCGAAGCAGACGAGGCCCACAGTGAGCACCGGGATATTGCGGCGAGGCGCCGCTCCCGACCGAGTCGGGCACGCGGCGCCCCGTGCTCATCGCTTGCCTGCTGCGGACTATTACGGCGAGGCGAGCCGGTTCAGCCCCGGCGGCAGATCGGCCGCACAGGCCCGGTCGATCAGCCACAGGGTCCTGACATTGCCGCGGGCGCCGGCCGCGGGCACCTGCACCCGGCCACCGCCGGACAGCGCCATGTGCGCGGCCGCCGCCTTCTCGCCGCCCGCCGCCACGATCCACGCCTCGCGGGCGCTGCGGATCGTGCGGAAGGTGAACGAGAGCCGGTCCGGCGGGGGCTTCGGCGAGTTGTGCACCGGGATGACCGAGGGCTCCTCCTCGTACACGCCGGGGTGCTCCGGGAACAGCGAGGCGACATGGCCGTCCGGGCCCATGCCGAACAGCTCGACATCGAACTCGGGCACATCGCTGTCTGGCGCGGCGTACCGGGCCAGCTCGGCCGCGTACCGCTCGGCTGCGGCTTCCGCGTCGTTGCCGTCTGGTCCGTCGGTGGACGGCATCGCGTGCACGAACGCCGGGTCGAGGTCCAGCTTGTCCAGCAGGGCCTCACGCGCCTGGGTGACGTTACGCTCCGGGTCGCCCTCCGGCAGGAAGCGCTCGTCGCTCCACCACAGGTGCACCCGCTTCCAGTCCACCGCGACGCGCGCGGGCAGCTCGGCGACCGCGGCCAGTGAGCCGATGCCGACCGAGCCGCCGGTCAGCGCCAGGTGCGCCTCGTCCCTGGCCGCCAGCACGTCCACCAGCTTCGTCACCAGCCGCGCCGCCACGGCCTGCGCCAGAACCTGCGCATCCCGGTGGACGATGAGCTCGGGCGTCGCTCCGGCGCGGCCGTCTTCGGCAGTCAAGACGACTCCTCGACGGCGTCCACCTGCACCGGCTTGGGCTCGCCGAGCCTGGCCGCCTCCTTCGCCGCCTTCTCCACGGTCGGCCCGGCGACCTTCAGCGGCTCGGTGAACGGCACGTCGATGTCCTGGAGCAGCTTCGCGTAGACGTCGTCCGGGTCGAGGCGGCGCAGCTCCTCGGCGATCAGCTCGGCGGTCTCCCGGCGCTTGAGCGCGACCGGGCGGTCCGGCTGGCCGGGCACCGAGAGGGTGGCCAGTTCGCCGTCCGGGCGGGTCAGCGCGATCGGGCCGTCCGGGGTCATCAGCTCCACCCCGGTGATGCCCGGGCCCTCGTCCGCGGTCCGGCTGACCGGGACGCCGAGCCGCTGGCGCAGCCACACCGCGAGCACGCGCGCCGAGGGGTTGCCCTCCTCGCCGGAGACCGCCGCTCCGGTGATCTTGCGCGGGAACTGGTCCAGCGCGGCCGCGAGCATCGAGCGCCACGGGGTGATCCGGGTCCAGGCCAGGTCCGTGTCGCCGGGGGTGTACCCGGCGGCGCGGGCGCGCAGCTTGGACATCGGCTTGTGGTACTCGGCGGCGTCGGTGATGCGGCGCTGCGCGAACCGGCCGAGCGGGTCGTTCTTGGGCACGTCCGGGCCCTCGTCGGGCCACCAGGTCACCACCGGCACGTCCGGCAGCAGCAGCGGCATCACGACCGCGTCCGCGTGCGCGGAAAGCTCGCCGTAGAGCCGCAGCACGATGACTTCACCGGGTCCGGTGTCGTCGCCGACCCGCACCTCCGCGTCGAGCCGCGTGCGCGCGACCTCCGGCCTGGCCACCGCGACGATGATGCGCGCCGGGTGCTCGCGCGAGGCCGCGCTGGCCGCCTTCATCGCGTCGTAGTGGTGCCGCTCCTCGGTGGAGATGATGAGCGTCAGCACCGCGCCGGTGGTCGGCGAACCGGCCCGGCGGCGCGCCTGCACCAGCGTCGCGCCGATCTTGCTCGCGCTGGTGTCGGTAAGGTCGATGATCATGGCCTTCTCCAGGAGCGTCCGTCGCGGGCCAGCATCTCGTCGGCCTCGGCCGGGCCCCAGGTGCCGGCCTCGTACTGGGCCGGCTTGCCGTTCTTCGCCCAGAAGTCCTCGATCGGGTCGAGGATCTCCCAGCCGAGCTCGACCTCCTCCAGCCGCGGGAACAGCGGCGGGTCGCCGAGCAGCACGTCGAGGATCAGCCGCTCATACGCCTCGGGGGAGGACTCGGTGAACGCCTCGCCGTACTGGAAGTCCATCGACACGTCGCGCACCTCCATCGAGGTGCCCGGGACCTTCGAGCCGAACCGCACCGTCACGCCCTCGTCCGGCTGCACCCGGATGACCAGCGCGTTCTGCCCCAGCTCCTCGGTCATCGTGGCCGTGAACGGAAGGTGCGGCGCCCGCTGGAAGACCACCGCGATCTCGGTGACCCGGCGGCCGAGCCGCTTGCCGGTGCGCAGGTAGAACGGCACGCCGGCCCAGCGCCTGGTGTCGATCTCCAGCTTGATCGCGGCGTAGGTGTCGGTGATCGAGTCCTTGGCGATGCCGTCCTCGTCGAGGAAGCCGATCACCTTCTCGCCGCCCTGCCAGCCGCGCGAGTACTGCCCCCGCACGGTGTGCTGGCTGAGATCCTCCGGAAGCTGCACGGCGGAGAGCACCTTGACCTTCTCCGCGAAGATCGCGTCCGCGTCGAAGGAGGTGGGCTCCTCCATCGCGGTCAGCGCCATCAGCTGCAGCAGGTGGTTCTGGATCACGTCGCGGGCCGCGCCGATGCCGTCGTAGTAGCCCGCGCGCCCGCCGATGCCGATGTCCTCGGCCATGGTGATCTGCACGTGGTCGACGTAGTTGCGGTTCCAGATCGGCTCGAACATCTCGTTGGCGAAGCGCAGCGCCAGGATGTTCTGCACCGTCTCCTTGCCCAGGTAGTGGTCGATGCGGAAGACCGACTTGGGCGGGAAGACGTCGTTGACTACCTTGTTCAGCTCCTTGGCGCTGGCCAGGTCGTGCCCGAACGGCTTCTCGATGATGACCCGGCGCCAGGTGTTCTCGCCGCCGTCGGCCAGGCCGGACTCCTTGAGCTGGCGCACCACGCCCGGGAAGAACTTCGGCGGCACCGACAGGTAGAACGCGTGGTTGCCGTTCGTCCCGCGCAGCCGGTCGAGCTCCTCGATGGTCTCCTTCAGCTTCTCGAAGGCGGCCTGGTCGCCGAACTCGCCTGGCACGAACCGGAAGCCCTCGGCCAGCTGCTTCCACACCTCGTCGCGAAACGGGGTGCGCGCGTGTTCCTTGACCGCGTCGTAGACCACCTGCGCGAAGTCCTGGTTCTCCCAGTCCCGGCGGGCGAAGCCGACCAGGGCGAAGCCCGGGGGCAGCAGGCCGCGGTTGGCCAGGTCGTAGATGGCCGGCATCAGCTTCTTGCGGGACAGGTCGCCGGTGACGCCGAAGATCACCAGGCCGCAGGGCCCGGCGATGCGCGGCAGCCGCCGGTCCTGGGCGTCGCGCAGCGGATTGGCCCAGTCGGTCCCGGCGTGCTCCTGCGCGTTCATCTGCCGGTGCGCGATCGACTCGCCGAACCCGCCCTTGTGGGAGGTGGCGGCGGCGGCCGCCCCGGGGGCGGCCGCGCTGGGAGACTGCGTGCTCACGCGGCCTTCTCTCCCTGGTCCACCGCTGAGGAAGCCTCCTTCTCGAGCTCGGCGCGCACGGCGTCGAGCAGCTCCTTCCAGGAGACCTCGAACTTGTCCACGCCCTCGTCCTCGAGCACCTGGACCACGTCGTCGTACGAGACGCCCAACGACTCAAGGTCGGCGATCACCTTGCGCGCGTCCTCGTAGGTGCCGTGCACCGAGTCGCCGCTCGGCTCGCCGTGGTCGGCCTCGGCGTCGAGGGTGGCTTCCGGCATGGTGTTCACGACGCCGGAGACGATCAGCTCGTCGACGTACATCGTGTCCTTGTAGGCCGGGTCCTTCACGCCGGTGGAGGCCCACAGCGGCCGCTGCGGCTTGGCGCCCTTGGCAGCCAGCGCCTTCCAGCGGTCGGAGGAGAAGACCTCCTCGTACGCCTCGTAGGCCAGGCGGGCGTTCGCGACGGCCGCCTTGCCCAGCAGCGCGGTGGCCTCCGGCGAGCCGATCTTCTTCAGCCGCTTGTCCACCTCGGTGTCCACCCGGGACACGAAGAACGAGGCGACCGAGGCGATCTTGGACAGGTCGTGGCCGTTGGCGTAGGCCTGCTCCATGCCGTCGAGGTAGGCCTCCATGACGGCCTTGTACCGCTGCAGCGAGAAGATCAGCGTCACGTTGACGCTGATGCCCTCCGCGAGGGTCGCCGTGATCGCGGGCAGACCCGCCATCGTCGCCGGGATCTTGATGAATACGTTCTCCCGGTCCACCAGCCACCACAGCTGCTTGGCCTCGGCGACGGTCGGCGGGGTCTTGTGCGCGAGCCGCGGGTCCACCTCGATCGAGACCCGGCCGTCCTGGCCCTCGGAGGCGTCGTAGGCCGGCCGCAGGATGTCGGCGGCGTTGCGCACGTCCCGGGTGGTGATCATCCGGATCGCTTCCTCGACGGTCACCTCGCGCACCGCCAGCTCGCGGATCTGCGGGTTGTACACCGCCGAGCCGCTGATCGCCTTCTGGAAGATCGTGGGGTTCGTCGTGACGCCCACCACGTTCTTCTCGGTGATCAGGGACGCCAGGTTGCCGGATTCGATGCGTTCCCGGCTCAGGTCGTCGAGCCAGATCGCGACTCCGGCGCCGGACAGTTTCTCAAGACGCTCACTCATGAATTCTCATCTCCCCTAAGACTCAAGCACCAACCGCGGCGAGCGATTCCCTGGCGGCCGCCTCGACGGCCTCGGCGGTGAAGCCGAACTCGCGCATCAGCGTCGCGAAGTCGGCCGAGGCGCCGTAGTGCTCCAGCGAGACGATCCGGCCGGCGTCCCCGACGAACCGGTACCAGGGCTGCGCGACGCCGACTTCCACGGCGACGCGTGCCTTGACCGACTTCGGCAGCACCGACTCCTGGTAACCCGCATCCTGCGCGTCGAACCATTCCACGCACGGCATCGAGACCACGCGGGTCGGCACGCCGGATTGCTCCAGCTTCTCCCGCGCCGCCACCGCGAGCTGCACCTCGGAGCCGGTGGCGATGAGGATGAGCTGCGGTGCGCCGCCACTGGCTTCCGCCAACACGTACCCGCCGCGCTTGACGCCCTCGTGAACGGAGAGCGACGCGCCGAGGGCCTCGCGGTCGAACACCGGCAGGTTCTGCCGGCTCAGCGCCAGGCCGACCGGCCCGTCCTGCTCCAGGGTCGCCTTCCAGGCCGCGACCGTCTCGTTCGCGTCGGCCGGGCGCACGAAGTTGAAGCCGGGGATCGCGCGCAGCGCCGCGTAGTGCTCGACCGGCTGGTGGGTGGGGCCGTCCTCGCCGAGGCCCACCGAGTCGTGCGTCCACACGTACGTCACCGGCAGGTGGATGAGCGAGGCGAGGCGCACCGCCGGGCGCATGTAGTCGGAGAACACCAGGAAGGTGCCGCCGAACACGCGGGTGTTGCCGTGCAGGGCGATGCCGTTGAGGATCGAGCCCATCGCGTGCTCGCGGATGCCGAAGTGCAGGATCCGCCCGTACGGCGAGGAGCCGCCGAACTCGTTGTCCTCCTCGTAATAGGGGAGGAAGGACAGGCCGCCCTTGATGGTGGTGTTGTTCGACTCGGCCAGGTCCGCCGAACCGCCCCAGAACTCGGGCAGCTGCTCCGCGATCGCCTGGATTGCCGCCTCGGAGGCCTTACGCGTCGCGATGTCCTTGCCGGCCGGGAACTCCGGCAGCTTGGCGTCCCAGCCCGAGGGCAGCTCGCGCCGGGCGATACGGTCGAACTCGGCCGCACGCTGCGGGTTGGCCGAGCGCCAGGCCTCGTAACCCTCGCTCCAGTTCGCTCGCGCCGCCTTGCCGCGCTCGCCGACCTTGCGCGCGTGCGCCAGGACCTCGTCGGCGACCTCGAAGTGCTGCTGCGGGTCGAAGCCGAGGATCTCCTTGGTGGCGGCGACCTCGGGCTCGCCGAGCGCCGAGCCGTGCGCCTTGCCGGTGTTCTGCAGCTTCGGCGCCGGCCAGGCGATGATCGTGCGCAGCCGGATGATCGACGGGCGGTCGGTCTCCGCCTCGGCGGCCAGGATCGCCTTGTGCAGCGCCTCGACGTCCTCGACGTAGCCGTCCGCCGTGGTGAATTCGACCGATTGGGTGTGCCAGCCGTAGGCCTCGTAGCGCTTGAGCACGTCCTCGGTGAACGCGACCTTGGTGTCGCCCTCGATCGAGATGTGGTTGTCGTCGTAGATGACCACCAGGTTGCCGAGCTTCTGCGTGCCCGCGATCGACGACGCCTCGCCGGTCACGCCCTCTTCCAGGTCGCCGTCCGACGCGAACGCGTAAATGCGGTGGTCAAACGGCGACTCCCCGGGAGCGGCGTCCGGGTCGAACAGCCCGCGCTCGTAGCGTGCGGCCATCGCCATGCCGATCGCGTTGGCCAGGCCCTGGCCGAGCGGACCGGTGGTGGTCTCGACGCCGACGGTGTGCCCGTGCTCCGGGTGGCCCGGGGTCAGGGAGCCCCAGGTGCGGAAGGACTTCAGGTCGTCGAGGGTGAGCCCGTAGCCCGAGAGGTACAGCTGGATGTACAGCGTCAGGCTGGAGTGGCCGGGGGAGAGGACGAACCGGTCTCGGCCGACCCACTGGGCGTCGGCCGGGTCGTGGCGCAGGTGCTTCTGGAAGAGCAGGGTGGCCGCCGGGGCCAGCGACATCGCGGTGCCGGGGTGGCCGTTGCCGACTTTCTGCACCGCGTCCATGGCCAGAACCCGGACCGTGTCCACGGTCCGCCGGTCCAGCTCGGTCCACTCGAAGGGGGTGGGCGTGCTCACAGTAACGCGCGCGTCCTTTCCTGGTGAAAGCGTCAGCGCGTCGGGGCGGACGGCGACGCTGCCAACCAGGGCTGTGCGTGGAGTGCGGATACAGCCTGGCCCCGCGCGGCGATGCATTTATGTGTCTTCATAAGTATCCGGGACTTTAGGCGGCTGTAGGCTTCCCGCCGCTCGGCGCGGGGCGCCTCCCGTCGTGAACCCTGCGCCGCCGTCCCGGCTACGTGCGAAGAGGGCATTGATTCTGTTATCTCGAGGGTCACCCTACCCCTCCGCGCACCGGCGACCCGTGCGACGGGGCCGACCGGGCCAGCGCGGCCGTGGCAGGCGACAACACTCTTCCAATTCCCCCGGTTCTAAGGCGTCCCGGAGCGCACTTTGTTAAGGGATCCGCACAGGACACGAGCCCGGCACTCGCCTGGTTCGGCGAATCCCGGCGACCCGCTGCCGGACGCCGGGCGGCGGGGGTCTAGAGTTTCGTCGAATCCAGTTGTACGAGTCAGCAGCAATTGAGGCCCGCCTGTGACAGCCGTCGAGTCCCACCCGGTGTTGACCGCGGTGCCCGTCGCCGCGCCCGCTCCGGACGCCGACGTCGTCATTGAGCCCGCCGCTGACGGCTCGTCAACCAAGGCCACCTGGCGCGAAACCCTCAGCGCCTACGTCGCGCTGACCAAGCCGCGGATCATCGAGCTGCTGATCGTCACCACGATTCCGGTGATGTTCCTGGCCGCGCACGGCGTGCCGTCGCTGTGGCGGGTGCTCGCGGTGACCGTCGGCGGGTACCTGTCGGCGGGCAGCGCCAACGCGCTGAACTGCTGGGTGGACCGCGACATCGACGCGGAGATGCGCCGCACCCGTCGCCGCCCCCTGCCGCGCCACCGCGTGACCGCGCAGCAGACCGTCGTGTTCGGCCTGGCCCTCGGCGTGATCTCGACGCTCTGGTTCGGCCTCCTGGTCAACTGGCTCTCCAGCGGGCTTGCGCTGGCCGCGAACGTCTTCTACGTCGTCGGCTACTCGATGATCCTCAAGCGGCGCACCACGCAGAACATCGTGTGGGGCGGCGCGGCCGGCTGCTTCCCGACGCTGATCGGCTGGACCGCGGTGACCAACCACCTGGCCTGGCCGCCGGTGGTGCTGTTCCTGGTGGTCTTCCTGTGGACGCCGCCGCACTTCTGGGCGCTGGCCATGCGCTACCGCGAGGACTACGCGGCCGCCAAGGTGCCGATGCTGCCGGTGGTCGCCACCGAGCGGCACGTCTCCTGGCAGATCGTGCTCTACACGTGGGCCACGGTCGGCTGCTCGCTCGCGCTCTGGCCGATCGCGCACACCGGGCTGGTCTACGCGCTCGGCGCGATCCTGCTCGGCGCGGTGTTCCTGGCCGAGGCGCACCGGCTGCACTGGTCGGCCCGCAAGGGGGTCACCGGCACCGCGCTGCGCCCGATGCGGCTGTTCCACTTCTCGAACACCTACCTCGCGCTGTTGTTCGTCTGCGCGGCGATCGACCCGCTGATCCACCACTAGTCGGCACCGCCGTGGACCTGCTGCGCAACACCGTCCAGCCGTACGCGTGGGGTTCGCCGACCGCGATCCCGCAACTGCTCGGCGTCGACAATCCCGAGGGCACTGCGCAGGCCGAGCTGTGGATGGGCGCGCACCCGACCGCGCCCTCGAAGCTGACCCGTGCCGCCCGCGAGATTTCCCTCGATCAAGTCATCGCCGCCGCCCCCGAGCTCGAACTCGGCGAAGCGACCGCCGAACGCTTCAACGGACGGCTGCCGTTCCTGCTCAAGGTCCTCGCCGCGCGCAAGGCCCTCTCGATCCAGCTGCATCCGGACCGCGCGCAGGCCGAGGCGGGATTCGCCGCCGAGGAGGCCCGGGGCGTGCCGCGTGACGCGCGCGAGCGGGTGTACGTGGACGACTGGCCCAAGCCCGAAGTCCTCTGCGCGCTGACACCCTTCGAAGTCCTGGCCGGCCTGCGCCCCGCCGCCCAGGCCGCCGCGATCCTTTCCCGGCTCGGCGTCGGCGCACTCGAAACCGTCGCCGCCGAGCTTCGCGCGAACCCGAAGCCCGCCACCGTCGCACGCGCCCTCGCCACCCTGCTCTCCTGGCCGACTGCCGAACGCGCGGCGCTGGTCAGCGAGGTGGTCGCGGCGGCAGCACGCCTGGCCGCCGAGCCCTCCGAGTTCCAAGCCGCATACGACGCAGTCGGCCGGGTGGCACAGGACCACCCCGGCGACATCGGCCTGGTGTGCTCCCTGCTGATGAATCACGCGATCGTGGAGCCAGGGCAGGCGCTGTTCATGGGCGCCGGGGGCGTGCACGCGTACATCCAGGGCACCGGCATCGAGCTGATGGCGAACTCAGACAACGTCATCCGGGCCGGCCTCACGCCGAAGCACATCGACGTTCCCGAGCTGGTGCGGGTGCTCGACCCCGAGGTCGCGGTGCCGATCCTGACCGCGCGTCAGGTCGCACCGGGCATCGAGGAGTTCGAGACGCCGGTGCCCGAGTTCCGGCTGCGGCGCCTGACCGTCGACTCGGCGTCCTCGCCGCTCACCGTCCCCGGAGACGGACTGCCGCGCATCCTGCTGTGCGTCGAGGGCGCGGCGATGGCCGCGAGCGGTGACCAGACGCTCGAACTGGGCCGCGGCCAGTCGTGCTACCTGTCCGCAGCAGACGTGCTGGTGACGCTCACCGGCGACGCGGTGCTCTTCCTCGCCTCGCCAGGCGAGTAACACCCGCCTTACCTGCCGCCGCCACGCTACGATCGCGCGGTGAGAGCTTCCGCAACCTTCACCGTCGCCAGCTTCGTCCCGGCCCCGGTAGCGCCCGACCCGGACTTCAAGACGGCGGTCGACGTCGGCGTCGCGACCATGTTGAAGCACTACGAAGGCGAGATCGAGGGTCGCTCCGCCACTGTCTTCGTCTCCGCGTACGACCAGAACGCAGGCGTCGGGACGTACGTCGCGATGGAGTCGTTCGAGGGTTCGGTCGCGGGGCGCTCCGGGGCGTTCAACTTCGCGCACTCCGCGACGACGCACGGCGAGGACCGGGACGCCGAGTACTTCGTGATTGTCCCGTCCAGCGGGACAGGCGAGCTGGAGGGCATCTCCGGCACGGGCGGCCTGTCCATCGACGGGGACGGCACGCACCACTTCTGGCTGGACTACGAGCTCGGCTAACCTGGGGCGCCGATCGTCGGTGCGCCGGTTGTCCCATGCAACTGGACAACTGCGGTGCCGTCCTGTTCAACGGAACAGCCGCGCGGTGGCCGCGCGCTCCGCTGCTCCAGCTCTCCCGTGAGTGCCTGCTGTTCTCTCCTCAGCTACTTCCGTACGGACACGCGGTGTCCGCGCACCGGCGCTCGGCATGGGCCGGACCGCACTCGACGATGCGATTGAGCCGTGGAACTCTCGTCCTGGTTTCATCTCACGGGCGAAGCCAGCGGCCGTCCTGGTACTGGTCGGGGATGCGATCTGTCCAGGGATCGATTCCGCGGCTCTCCAACTCTTCGAACCACCGCTCGCGTTGGGACTTCGGCAGTCGCTCGCCGCACCACGGGCAGAAGTCGATCAGGATGACTGAAGCGCCACCATCGTGAACGATGATCCCGTACTCCTGGAACCTGGCACTGAAATCAACGACGACGTCGGGACAGGCGAGTGGAGCGGCCGAGAGTCACGCCGCGCTCGTGCGTGGCGTGATCGTGACGGCAAGGTTCGCGTCAAGCGCGGAGGCGAGGCGCTCAAGCACGGGAATCGTCGGAACCGTACCGCCAGCCTCGAACCGTGCCACTGCGGACTGGGTCATCCCGGCTCGACTCGCGAGTTCGGACTGGCTCCAGCCGGCCTGCTCTCGCAACAGTCGGACGGTGCGGCCGAGTTCGAACGCGAGTCTTGCTGCCTCGTACGCCTCGGGCGCGCCGCTCTCCGCCATCCGGCGAGCACGCAGTTCAGCCCAATCAGCGCGATCACTCATGCCTCAACCTCCTCGTCGGCCTTGTGCGCCTCAGCGATGCATCGAGTCATTGCCCATCTCGCGCGCTGGACTTCCCGACTCTCCCGCATGCGCGTCTTCTTGAACACCGTGAGCAGGATTATTCGTCGGCCGGGTGCGATCCAGTACGTGATGCGTGTCGCCTCACTGTCCAGGTAGAGGCGCAGCTCGCGCAGTTTGCCGTCAAGCTGCCGCGTGTATGGCTCGCCTAGCAGCGAGCCATACTCCGCGAGCAGGTCCACGTAGAACGTCACGCGAGCGAATTGCTCAGTAGTAAGCGTCTCCAACCACAGCCCGACCTCTTCCTCTAGCTCTACGGTACCCCAAGCCATAGCATCGATGCTATGGATGCTCTGTGAACCGTCGTGCTCGGCGCGCCGGACTTTCACTCGATCTTGTGACACCGTGTCAGCGAGGGCGCGGAGCGTCTGGCGTTGGTAGGCCGGTAGCCGTAGGCGTATTAGGCCAGCCGCAGGCGTCCCGGCGGAGCGAAGCGGAGCCGGTGAGGCAGCGCAGCGTTCAGCGCGAAGCGCGTGCGCGGCAGCGCCCCGGTTCGCGTAGCGGCCGAGCGCCAGCGAGGACACGGAGCAGGGTGGGCGGGTGGGTGCATTTCAGCGCGTGGAGCAGCCGAGCGAAGCCAGGCGGCGGAGCGCGCGTCTACTGGACGGTTGTGTCGTTGAGCGCGACGGCTGAGTGGCTGTCCGGTTGAACGGGACGACCAAGCGCGTGTCCCGTTCAACGGGGCAGCTAGTCGGTCGCCCGTTCCGGGCGGACGCGCATCGACGTGAGGATGCGCCAGGCGGCGATCCACGTCAGGCACGCGCCGGCCATGTGGAGCAGGACCAGCCAGGCGGGCAGGCCGGTAAAGTACTGCGTGTAGCCGATCACGGCCTGCGCCATGAGGATGAGGAACAGGTCACGGGTCGCACGCAGGGTCGCTGCTGGGGCATCGGTTGCCTTGAGCGCGAACCAGAGCGCGATGGTGAGTCCGACCACGATGAACACCAGGTCGGCGTGCGCCTGGGTGATCTCGACCGGCTTGAACGGCAGGCGGCGTGCCGCGTCGAGGGCGCCGGCGTGCGGGCCCGATCCGGAGACCAGCGTGCCGACGACGACTACCGCGCCGGCCGCGCCGACGAGGGTGCGGGCCAGCCAGATCAGTTCCGTGCGCAGCAGCGGCTGTGCGGGCGCGTCGCCTTCCCGGCTGCGCACCCACAGCAGCCAGGAGATCGCGATCATGCCGATCGAGAAGCAGAAGTGGAACGCGACCCAGCCGGGCGCCAGCTGAGTGCGCACGCTGATGCCACCGATGATCGCTTGCGCGACCACGCCGAAGAACAGCGCCCAGGACAGCTTTGTGAGGGCGGGACGGCGGGGGCGCTGCCGCATCGTGGCGATGATGGCGGCGGCGACGGCGGCGGTGACCGCGTAGGTCAGCAGTCGGTTCGAGAACTCGATGACGCCGTGGTAGCCGAGCGAGGGGACCGGGACGAGTGAGCCGGCGGTGCATTCGGGCCAGGTCGGGCAGCCGAGGCCGGAGTTGGTCAGACGTACGGCGCCGCCGGTGATCACGATCAGGGTGTTGGCGATCAGGGCGCTGAGGCAGGCGAGTTGGACGATGCGGGCCGGGGGGCGGCGCAGGAGGACGTCGAGGCGGCCGGGTAGGTGATGGCGGTTGGCCGTGGGGTGGGGTGTCTCGCTGAGCGGGACACTGGAGTGGGCGGGGGCTGGGGAGACGGCTGTCGTCGTGTCGGTGGCGTTGGGCGCCGTCGTGTCAGTCATCGGCGGCTACTCCCACTTGAAGGTCTTGGCGGCCGCGGCGATCGCGACCACGGTCCACGCGGCCAGGATCCCGACGGGACCCCAGGGCAGCGCCGAGCCGTGCTGCAACACGTCCCGCAGTCCGTTGGTCAGCGCGCCGATCGGCAGGAACTGAAGCGCGGACTGCGCGCCGTGCCCGAACTTGTCCAGCGGTACGACGACGCCGCCGATCGCGAGCAGGACGAGGAAGACGAAGTTGGCGACGGCGAGGGTGGCCTCGGCGCGCAGCGAACCGGCCAGCAGGAGGGCCAGGCCGCTGAAAGTCGCGGTGCCGAGCGCGATCAGCAGGAGGACCGCGAACGGATCGCCGTGCGGATGCCAGCCCATCACCAGCGCGATGGTGACCAGCAGGACGACTTGGACGCATTCGACGGCGAGGATGGAGAGGGACTTGCCGACCATCAGCCCCCAGCGCGGCAGCGGGGTCGCGCCGAGCCGCTTGAGCACGCCGTAGCGGCGCTCGAAACCGGTGGCGATCGCCTGGCTGGCGAACGCGGTGGAGAGGACGGCGGCGCCGAGGATGCCGGGTGCGAAGTAGTCGATGCGGCTGGTGCCGGTCACGATTCCGAGGGGTTCCGCGGAGAACGCGATCAGCATCAGCGCCGGAATGACGATGGCGAGCAGCACCTGCTCGGCGTTGCGCAGCAGCATCCTGGTTTCCAGGCGGGCCTGCGCGAGGATCATCCGCGTCGGGGTGGCCGGGCGGGGGTCCGGACGGAACGCACCGGTCTGACGCAGGCCGGTGGCGACGGCGGTGAGCGCTGCGGCACCGGCCGAGGTGGCGGGAGTGGGCGCGTCGGATGCGGACATGGAGTCGGCGGGCGCGGTCACCGCAGCCCCCTTCCGGTCAGGTCGAGGAACACGTCTTCCAGGCTGCGCTGCTCGATCGCCAGGTTGCGCGGCATGATGCCGAGGCCCGCGCACCACGCGGTCGTCGCGGCGAGCGTGTCCGGCGTCACTTCGCCCTCGACACGGTAGCTGCCGGGAGTCGGTTCGGTGGCCTTGCAGTCGGGGGCGACGGCGATCAGAAGGTCCGTCAGGTCCAGGCCGGAAGGGGCTTCGAAGCGGATCGAGTCCTGCGTGGCGATGGAGCTGGCGAGTTGCTGCGGAGAGTCGTAGGCGATGACCCGGCCGGCGTCGACGATCGCGACCTTGTCGGCGAGCCGCTCGGCCTCGTCGAGCAGGTGTGTGGTCAACACCACAGTCACGCCGTCGTTGCGCAACTGCTCGATCAGCTCCCAGGTGGCGTGCCGGGCCTGCACGTCGAGTCCGGCGGTCGGCTCGTCGAGAAACACCAGCTCAGGGCGGCCGACGACGGCGAGCGCGAGGGACAGGCGCTGCTGCTGGCCGCCGGACAGGCGACGGAAGGGGGTCTTGCCGCAGGAATCGAGGCCGAGGCGTTCGGCCAGCGCGTCCACGTTCAGCGGGTTCGCGTAGAGGGAGGCGACGTGCTGCAGCATCTCCATCGCGCGAATTGCCTGGTAGATGCCACCGGATTGGAGCATGACGCCGATGCGCGGGCGCAGTTTGGCAGCGTCGGCGATCGGGTCGAGGCCGAGCACGCGCACCGTGCCGCCGTCCGGCCTGCGGTAGCCCTCGCAGCACTCGATCGTGGAGGTCTTGCCCGCCCCGTTGGGCCCGAGGACCGCGGTGAGCGAGCCGCGCTCGACGCGCAGATCCAGGCCCTGGACTGCGGTCTTTTCGCCGTACCGCTTGACCAGACCGGTGATCTCGACGGCGCAGGGCTGAGCGCTTGACGGTTGCGCTGCGTGCATGCAGCGAGTCTACGGTCCGTTTCCCGGCGTCGATTCACGCGGGTGCCGGTTGTTACGACGGCCGGTAGAAGATCGCTATAAGTTAGGCGAACCTTAGTTGTAGTGGCGGAAGTAATAAGACCACAATGGTGTTGTGGAAATCGTGGGAGTGAGTGAAGAGCGGTCGCAGGCGGAGCCCTCCGCCTGTTCTGACCTGCCCGCGCTCGCCCCCGACTCCGGAGTGGAGGACCGGTTCGGCACCCGTAACCGGGTCGCCCGGCTGATCCTGGCCAACGGTCCGAGCACCGCCGCCGACCTGGCGGTCCGGCTGGGCCTGACCCCTGCCGGGGTGCGCCGGCACTTGGACGCGCTGCTGGCCGAAGGGCTGGTCGAGGCTCGCGAGCAGCGGGTCTATGGACAGCGCGGGCGCGGGCGGCCGGCGAAGGTGTTCGCGCTGACCGGCACCGGGCGTTCCGTTTTCCACCACACCTACGACGACATGGCGATCGACGCGCTGCGGTTCATCGCGGAGAACGGCGGCGAGAGCGCGGTCGACGCGTTCGCGCGGCGCCGGTTCAGCGGGCTGGCCGAGCGTTACCGGGAGCTGCTGGCCGGGGCCAAGCCGGCCGAGCGGCCGAAGCTGCTGGCGGAGGCGCTGACCGCGGACGGTTACGCGGCGTCGACCCGGACCACCGCCTCGGTGCCGGTCCCGGGTAAGCCGGTGATCGAAGGCGCGCAGGTCTGCCAGCACCACTGTCCGGTCCAGCACGTGGCCGAGGAATTCCCTCAACTGTGCGAGGCCGAGACCCAGGTCTTCGCCGAACTGCTGGGTACGCACGTGCAGCGGCTCGCGACGATCGCGCACGGCGACGGGGTGTGCACCACGTTCATCCCCGGCCTGCCCGCGAAGAACCAGACTTCACCCACGCAAGTAACACCTTCCGAACAGTCCGAAGGAGCCTCAGCATGACGACTACGCATCCCGAGCTCGAGGGCCTGGGCAGGTATGAGTTCGGCTGGGCCGACCCGGACCTCGCGGGAGCGACGGCGAAGCGCGGCCTGAACGAGGCCGTCGTCCGGGAGATCTCCGCGCTCAAGAACGAGCCGGAGTGGATGCTCAACCTGCGGCTCAAGGGCCTGCGCCTGTTCGAGCGCAAGCCCATGCCCAACTGGGGCGCGGACCTGTCCGGCATCGACTTCGACAACATCAAGTACTTCGTGCGCTCCACCGAGCGGCAGGCCGCGTCCTGGGACGACCTGCCCGCCGACATCAAGAACACCTACGACAAGCTCGGCATCCCGGAGGCGGAGAAGAACCGCCTGATCGCGGGCGTCGCGGCGCAGTACGAGTCGGAGGTCGTCTACCACCAGATCCGCGAGGACCTGGAGCGGCAGGGCGTGCTCTTCCTGGACACCGACACCGCGCTCAGGGAGCAGCCGGAGCTGTTCCGCGAGTACTTCGGCACCGTGATCCCGGTCGGCGACAACAAGTTCGCCTCGCTGAACACGGCGGTGTGGTCCGGCGGCTCCTTCATCTACGTGCCGCCGGGCGTGCACGTGGACATCCCGCTGCAGGCCTACTTCCGGATCAACACCGAGAACATGGGCCAGTTCGAGCGGACCCTGATCATCGCGGACGAGGGCTCGTACGTGCACTACGTCGAGGGCTGCACCGCGCCGATCTACTCCTCGGACTCGCTGCACTCCGCGGTGGTCGAGATCGTGGTGAAGAAGAACGCGCGGGTGCGGTACACGACGATCCAGAACTGGTCGAACAACGTGTACAACCTGGTCACCAAGCGCGCCGCGGCGCACGAGGGCGCGACCATGGAGTGGATCGACGGCAACCTCGGCTCCAAGGTCACCATGAAGTACCCGGCGGTCTGGCTGCTCGGCGAGCACGCCAAGGGCGAGACCCTCTCCATCGCGTTCGCCGGCGAGGGCCAGCACCAGGACGCGGGCTCGAAGATGGTGCACGCCGCGCCGCACACCTCCTCGACGATCATCTCCAAGTCGGTGGCCCGTGGCGGCGGCCGCACCTCGTACCGCGGCCTGGTGCAGATCCAGGACGGCGCGCACCACTCGAAGTCGAACGTGAAGTGCGACGCGCTGCTGGTCGACACGATCAGCCGCTCGGACACGTACCCGTACGTGGACGTGCGCGAGGACGACGTGCAGATGGGCCACGAGGCCACGGTCTCGAAGGTCTCCGAGGACCAGCTGTTCTACCTGATGAGCCGCGGCCTGACCGAGGACGAGGCGATGGCGATGATCGTGCGCGGCTTCGTCGAGCCGATCGCCCGCGAGCTGCCGATGGAGTACGCGCTCGAACTCAACCGGCTGATCGAGATGCAGATGGAAGGCGCGGTCGGCTGAGCCGGGGCGAGCGGCGGCGCGGGTGAGTGGCAGAGCTTCGAGGCGAGGACGAAAGACGACGGATGGCTGAGACGAATAGCGGTGGCGCGGTCAATCGCGGCGCGACCACCGCGGCGGCGGTGACTGTGGCCGCTCCCGGCGCGGGCGTGCCGCTGGCCGGGCCGGGCACCGGCAAGACCCACTCCGAGGTGCTGGCCTCGCGCGGCGAGCGGTTCACCTCCTTCGACCCGGGCGCCTTCCCGGCGATCACCGGGCGCGAGGAGGACTGGCGGTTCACACCGCTGGCGCGGCTGCGCGGCCTGCACGACGGCAGTGCGGCAGCGGCGAGCGGTGTGGACAAGGTCGAGTTGACGCTGCCCGAGGGCGCGAGCGCGGAGCAGGTCGGCAAGGACGACCCGCGGGTGAGCAAGGCCGGTGCGCCGGTGGACATCGCGGCCGCGTACGCGTACCAGGGCGCGGATGAAGTCACCGTGGTGACCATCGCCAAGGAGGCTGTGCTCAGCGAGCCGCTGCGCGTCGACATCCATGCCGAGGGCGGTGCGGCGTTCGCGCACATCGTCTTCGACGTCAAGCCGTTCGCCGAGGCCGTCATCGTGCTGAACCACGCCGGTACCGGAGTGCGTTCGGCGAACGTCGACGTGCTGATCGGCGACAGCGCGAAGGTCACCTTCGTCTCCGTGCAGGACTGGGAGCGCGACGCGGTGCACCTGGCGCAGCAGAACGCGCTGCTCGGCCGGGACGCCAGCTTCAAGTCCGTGAACGTCACCTTCGGCGGCGACCTGGTGCGGCTCGTCCCGCAGGTGCGATTCACCGCTCCGGGCGGCGACGCGGAACTGCTCGGCGTGTACTTCGCCGACGACGGCCAGCACCTCGAGCAGCGTCTCTTCGTGGACCACTCGGTGCCCAACTGCCGCTCACACGTGACCTACAAGGGCGCGTTGCAGGGCGCTGACGCGCACACCGTCTGGATCGGCGACGTGCTGATCCGCGCGGCCGCCGAGGGCACCGACACCTACGAGCTGAACCGCAACCTGGTGCTCACCGACGGCGCACGTGCCGACTCGGTGCCGAACCTGGAGATCGAGACCGGCGAGATCGTCGGCGCCGGGCACGCCTCCGCGACCGGCCGCTTCGACGACGAGCAGCTGTTCTACCTCCAGGCCCGCGGCATCCCCGAGGACGAGGCGCGCCGCCTCGTGGTGCGCGGCTTCTTCGCGGACGTCATCGCGCAGATCGGCGTCCCCGATGTCGAGCAGCGGCTGATGGAACAGGTCGAGGCGGAACTCGCCCGGACGGTCGGCTTCGCAGAGGCCACGGAGGCGGTCGCATGAGCCGCGAGCCGGTCTGGCACCCGATCGGCGCCCTGTCCGACTTCGAGGAGGACAAGCCCGAGGCCGTGGACGTCGACGGCACCCCGGTCGCCGTCGTGCGCACCGCCGAGGGCAAAGTGCACGCCATACACGACGTCTGCTCGCACGCGAACGTCGCGCTGTCCGAGGGAGAGGTCGTGGACGGCGAGATCGAGTGCTGGCTGCACGGCTCGACCTTCTCGCTGGCCACCGGCAAGCCGACCTGCCTGCCCGCCGTTGAGCCGGTCCCCGTCTACCCCGTCAAGATCGAAGGCGATGACGTGTACGTCGCCGTCAATGTGGAGCTTTGATAACCGATGGCCACTCTGGAAATCCGCGACCTGCACGTCTCCGTCGACGCCGAAGGCACTCCGAAGGAAATCCTGCGGGGTGTCGACCTGACGGTGAAGCAGGGCGAGACCCACGCGATCATGGGCCCGAACGGCTCCGGCAAGTCCACCCTCGCCTACTCGATCGCCGGACACCCCAAGTACCAGATCACCTCCGGGCAGGTGCTGCTCGACGGCGAGGACGTGCTGTCCATGACCGTGGACGAGCGCGCCCGCGCCGGGATCTTCCTCGCGATGCAGTACCCCGTCGAGGTGCCGGGTGTGTCCGTCTCCAACTTCCTGCGCACCGCGGCCACCGCGATCCGCGGCGAGGCACCGAAGCTGCGCACCTGGGTCAAGGAAGTCAACTCCGCGATGGAGCGGCTCCAGGTGGACCCGGCGTTCTCCGAGCGCTCGGTCAACGAGGGCTTCTCCGGCGGCGAGAAGAAGCGGCACGAGATCCTGCAGCTCGAACTGCTGCGCCCGAAGATCGCGCTGCTCGACGAGACCGACTCAGGCCTCGACGTCGACGCGCTGCGGATCGTGTCTGAGGGCATCAACCGGGTGCGTGAGACCGGCGAGGTCGGCACCCTGCTGATCACTCACTACACGCGGATCCTGCGCTACATCAAGCCGGACTTCGTGCACGTGTTCTCCGGCGGCCGGATCGTCGAATCCGGCGGCGCGGAACTGGCCGAGCAGCTGGAATCCGAGGGCTACGAGAAGTACACCGGCGTCAAGGAGGCGGCATGACCTTCGACGTCGAACTAGTCCGCAAGGACTTCCCGATCCTGGAGCGGCGCGTCCAGGACGACAAGCCCCTCGTGTACCTCGACTCGGCTGCCTCCTCGCAGAAGCCGCGCCAGGTCATCGACGCGATGTCCGAGTACTACGAGCACCACCACGCCAACGTGCACCGCGGCGTGCACACGCTCGCTGAGGAAGCCACCGCGCTTTATGAGGGCGCGCGGGACAAGGTCGCCCGGTTCATCAACGCGGACCGCCGTGAGGTGATCTTCACCAAGAACTCCTCCGAGGCGCTGAACCTGGTCGCCAACGTGCTCGGCTGGGCCGGCGAGACCTACGGCATCAGCCGCGGCGACCGCGTGGTTATCACGCAGATGGAGCACCACTCCAACATCGTGCCCTGGCAGATGACCGCCGCGCGCACCGGCGCCGAGCTGGCCTGGCTCGGGCTGACCGACGGCGGCCGGCTCGACCTGTCGAACCTCGACGAGGTCGTCAACGAGCGCACCAAGGTCGTCGCCGTGGTGCACGTCTCCAACATCCTCGGCACGCTCAACCCGGTCGACGCGATCGTGCGCCGCGCCCACGAGGTCGGCGCGCTGGTCGTGGTGGACGCCTCGCAGTCCGCCCCGCACCTGCCGCTGGACGTGCGCGCGCTCGGCGCCGACTTCGTCGCGTTCACCGGGCACAAGATGCTCGGCCCGACCGGCATCGGCGTGCTGTGGGGCCGCGCGGAGCTGCTGGAGGAGCTGCCCCCGTTCCTCGGCGGCGGCGAGATGGTCGAGACCGTCTCGATGGAGACGACGACCTACGCGCCGATCCCGCACAAGTACGAGGCCGGCACGCCGCCGATCGCCGAAGCGGTCGGGCTCGGTGCGGCGGTGGACTATCTGACCGCGCTCGGCATGGAGAACGTCGCCGCGTACGAGCACGAACTCCTCGCCTACGCTATCGACCGGCTCAAGCAGGTTGAGGGCCTGACGATCATCGGACCGGACACGGCCGAGGACCGCGGCGCCGCGATCTCCTTCACGCTCGAATCCCCGGCGCTCGGCGCGATCCACCCGCACGACGTCGGGCAGGTGCTCGACGAGCAGGGCATCGCTGTGCGCGTCGGACAGCACTGCGCCCGACCGGTGTGCGTGCGGTACGGCGTTCCGGCGACCACGCGGGCGTCGTTCTCCGTCTACAACACGAAGGCGGACGTTGACGCGCTCGTGGAAGGTCTGGAGTACGTCAAGCGTTTCTTCGGAGCGTGATGACAGATGCAGCTTGAGTCGATGTACCAGGAGATCATCCTGGACCACTACCGCAACCCGCACCACAAGGGGCTGCGCGACGAGTACGAGGCCGAGGTACACCACGTCAATCCGACGTGCGGCGACGAGGTGACCCTGCGGGTGCACCTGTCCGACCCCGGGCTCGGCGAGAACGCGGTCATCGAGGACGTGTCGTACGCGTCGCAGGGCTGCTCGATCTCGCAGGCCTCCGCCTCGGTGCTCAGCGACCTGGTGATCGGCAAGAAGGTCGGCGAGGCGCTGGCCGTCCACGAGGCGTTTCTCGGCCTGATGCAGTCCAAGGGCGAGGCGGAGGGTGACGAAGAGGTGCTGGAGGACGCGGTCGCGTTCGCCGGGGTCTCGAAGTTCCCCGCGCGCGTGAAGTGCGCGCTGCTGTCCTGGATGGCGCTCAAGGACGCCACCGCGCAGGCGCTGGCCACCGCAGGAGGAGAGAACCATGGCTGACCTGGCCGCGCTCGACGACGTCACGGAGAACCTCAAAGACGTCGTCGACCCCGAACTCGGGATCAACGTCGTGGACCTCGGCCTGGTCTACGGGCTGACCGTGGACGACGCGAACGTCGCGATCATCGACATGACGCTGACCTCGGCCGCCTGCCCGCTGCAGGACGTGATCGAGGACCAGATCCGCACCGCGCTTGACGGCCTGGTGGCCGACTTCCGGGTCAACTGGGTCTGGATGCCGCCGTGGGGCCCGGACAAGATCACCGACGACGGCCGCGAGCAGCTGCGGGCGCTGGGGTTCAACGTCTGAGCGCTTTAACGTCTGAGCGCCCAGGTCTGAGCTAACGCGCAGGATGATCGACGCTACCCGGCGGCTTGTCAGAGCCGCCGGGTAGCGTCGTTTCATGGTCTACGACTTCCAAATAGTGATCGACTGCGCGGATCCCGGCCGCCTCGCCGAGTTCTGGATCCAGGCGCTCGGCTACATCGAGGAGCCTCCGCCGGCCGGCTTCGACTCCTGGGAGGCGGCGCTGACCGCCTGGCAGGTCCCGGAGTCCGACTGGAACACGATGGCCGCCGCGGTGCCCCCGGACTTCAAGCCCGGCGAGGGACGCAGCCCGCGCCCGCGGCTGCTGTTCGCCAAGGTGCCCGAGCCCAAGAGCGGCAAGAACCGGCTGCATCTGGACATCCGCGCGGGCGGGGATCGGTCCACGCCGCCTGACGAGCGCTGGGAGAAGGCGAAGGCTCGCGCCGCGGAGCTGGAGAAGCTGGGCGCGACCAGGGTGCGGGAGATGGACGAGGGCGTGCAGGGCCGCTGGATCGTGATGCAGGATCCTGAGGGCAACGAGTTCTGCGTGACCTGAGCCGCGCGGCTCGCCTACGCGGCCTGCGGCTTGAGGCGCGCGCCGCCGTCCACCGGGATGACCGTCCCGGTCATGAAGCCGTTGCGCACCAGCAGCGCGATCACGTCGGCGATCTCCTCCGGCTGAGCCACCCGGCCGACCGGGATCGAGCCGACCAGCCCGGAGAAGGCGGCGCCGCGCTGCTCGGCCGGCACGACCCGGTCCCACCAGGCGGTGTCCACCACGCCCGGCGACACCGCGTTCACCCGGATCGGCGCCAGCTCCAGCGCCAGGGTCGGCACCAGGGTCTCGACCGCGCCGTTGACCGCGGCCAGCCCGGCCGTGCCCGGCATCGCGCACTGCGCCGACGCGGCCGAGACCAGCGTGATCGAACCCTGCTTCGACAGCGTGGGCAGCGCCGCCTGGATGGCGTGCGCGGTGGCGGTGAACTTCGTCTCGAACGCGGTGGCCAGCGCGGTGAGGTCCAGTTCGGGCAGCTGGCCGACGTTGCCGGTGCCGGGTGCCGTGACCACGAGGTGATCGACCGGCCCGATCGCATCGAACAGCGCGTCCAGCTCGCCGCGCTCGGTCAGGTCGGCGGTACGGCCCTGGACGGCGTCCGGATGCGCGGCGTGCTCGGCGAGTTCGCCGAGCGCCCGCTTGAGCCGGTCCGCGTCGCGGCCGACCACGGTCACGGCGTGGCCCTCTGCTGCCAGGAGACGTGCGGTGGCCAGGCCGATTCCGGCCGTGCCGCCGATGATGACGATGTGCTGCTCGGGCATTGCGTCGTCCTCTTCGCTGAAAATTCCGAGGCTCTGTGTCTCGTATCTCTTCGAGGCTATTACGAGGCATCGTGTCCTGTAAAGTTGCCCGGGTGACCGGCAATCTCGGCAGGCCGCGCAGCGAGGACTCCCGCCGCGCGATCCTCGACGCCACCCTGCGGCTGACCATGCGCGACGGATATCAGGCGCTGACGATCAAGGCCGTCGCGCAGGAGGCCGGCGTCGGCCGGCAGACCATCTACCGCTGGTGGACCACCAAGGCCGCGCTGGTGCTGGAGACGATCCACGAGCTGGCCGAGCGGGCGGCCCGGCCAGAGCCGACCGGCGACGCCGAGCACGACCTGCGGGCGCTGCTGCGGGCCTCGTTCCGCCTGGCCCCCGCGGTCGGTTCGGCGATCAGCGGCATGATGGCCGAGGCGCAGCACGACCCGGAGTTCGCCGAGGTGCTCCAGCAGGGCCTGCTCGCGCCGCGGCGGGCGATCGTGCGCGAGATCCTGGCCGCCGGGCAGCGTGCGGGGCAGCTCGGCCGCGAGGTGAGCCTGGACCTGGCGGTGGACCTGGTGTGGGGCACGATGTGGTACCGCACCCTTTCCGGTCACGCCCCGGTCGACGAGCGCCTGGCCGAGGAACTCTCCGATGCCGTCTTCCGGCTGCTCGGACGGCCTAGGATGGGGAGATGATCCGCTACGCCAAAGGGCACGGCACGGAGAACGACTTCGTGATCCTGCCGGACCCGGACGGAGCGCTGACGCTGGAGCCCGCCTGGGTGGCGGCGCTTTGCGATCGGCGCGCGGGGCTCGGCGCGGACGGCGTGCTGCGGGTCGTGGCGACCGCGAAGATGCCCGGCTACGAGGACGACGCCGCGGCGGCGCCCTGGTTCATGGACTACCGCAACGGCGACGGATCGATCGCCGAGATGTGCGGCAACGGCGTGCGGGTCTTCGCGCGGTACCTGGTCGATCAGGGCCTTGCCGAGTCCGGGAGCTTCGGTGTGGCGACGCGCGGCGGGATCAAGACCGTGCACGTGCCTTCCGGTGGCGGCGACATCACTGTCGACATGGGCGTTCCGACCTGGCCGCAGGAGACTGCGCGGATCACCTGGGATGGCCGGCAGGCCGAGTCCGTGCACGTAGACATGGGCAATCCGCACGCGGTGGTCTTCGTCGACGACGTATCGGAGGCGGGCGAGCTTTTCCACGCGCCGGCCTGGCAGCCGGCCGCGGTTTACCCGAACGGCGTGAACGTAGAGTTCGTCGCCGCGGTCGGCCCCCAGCACATCGCAATGCGCGTATACGAGCGCGGCGTCGGCGAAACCCGCTCGTGCGGCACGGGAGCGTGCGCGGCGATGATCGCGGCAGCGCGCCGCGACGCAGCGGCGCCGGGTACGGCGTACACGGTTGACGTGCCCGGCGGCCGGTTGAGCATCGTCGAACACGAAGACGGTCGCGTGGAGATGACCGGCCCCGCGGTCCTGATCGCGGACGGTGAACTTCGCGCCGATGTCGGAGCGCGCGGCTAGGCTCGTGCCGACGGGATAAGCGCGGGAGCGGGAGTCGGGCGACATGACGAAACTGCGGGAACTACTCGAGACCAAGGTCGAGCGCGGCACGCTGCCGGGCGCCGTCGCGCTGGTGGCCCGGGGCGGCGCGGTCGAGGTGGAGGCCGCCGGGTTCGTCGACCTCGAGCGCAGCGCCCCGATGACCCGGGAGACGATCTTCCGGCTCGCCTCGGTCTCCAAGCCGGTCACCGCGGCCGGCGTGATGCTGCTGGTCGACGACGGCCAGATCGCGCTCGACGATCCGATCGACCGCTGGCTGCCCGAACTCGCCGAGCCCAGGGTCGCGCGCACCCCGGACGGCCCGCTGGACGACACGGTCCCGGCAGACCGGCCGATCACCGTCTTCGACCTGCTCACCTTCCGCTCCGGCTGGGGCTTCACCGCGGACTGGACGTCCCCGGTGAACCAGGCGATCTTCCGGGAGATGGTGCGCGACGGCATGATCCCGCAGGACTACGCCCCGCCGGAGGAGTACCTCGCCCAGCTGGCCCGCATCCCGCTGCTGAACCAGCCTGGCGAGGGCTGGCAGTACAACATCGGCTCGGAGCTGCAATCCGTGCTGATCGCCCGGGTGTCCGGCACGCCGCTGCCCGAGTTCCTGACCGAGCGGCTGTTCGAGCCGCTCGGCATGGCGGACACCGGTTTCGCCGTCCCGGCCGCCAAGCGCGACCGTTTCACGACGCTCTACCGCACGGACCCGGCGACCGGCGATCTGTCCCTCGCCGACCGGCCTGACGGGAAGTGGAACACGGTCCCGGTGTTCCCGTCCGGGGCGGGTGGCATGGTCTCGACCGCGGACGACTGGTACGCCTTCGGCCGCATGTTGCTCAACGGGGGCGCCGCGAACGGCCGGCAGCTGTTGTCGGCCGAGTCCGTCCGGCTGATGACCACGGACCACCTCACCGAACAGCAGCGCGCCGCGAGCGAGCTGTTCCTGGAGGGCCAGGGCTGGGGCTTCGGCGGTTCGGTGGACGTGACGGACCGGGACCCGTGGAATGTGCCCGGCCGCTACGGCTGGGTCGGCGGATCCGGCACGGCCGCGCACATCATCCCCGCCGCCGGCGCCGTCACCATCCTGCTGACTCAGGCTTCGATGACGGGACCGACCCCGCCCGCGGTCATGCGCGAGTTCTGGACGTACGCCGCCGAAGGCGAATGAGCGCCCGGCCCGGGTTGCTCAGACTGGGGTTGCTCAGACTGGGGTTGCTCAGACCCCGGTCAGCTCGCTGAGCGAAGCCACCACGTCGACCAGCGCGCCGTTGCGGATCAGGGTCACGCCGAGCCGGCTGCCCGCGCGCAGGCTGAGCATGAGCTTCTGCAGATCCTGCGCCGTGTGCACCTTCGCGCTGTTCGCCGAGATGACCACGTCACCGATGCGGATCCCGGCCCGCGCGGCAGGAGAGCCGGGCACCACCTCGACCACGCGCAGCCCGGTCTCCTGACCGAGCCGCTCGGCCAGCACCGGCGGCAGCGAGATCGTCGCGCTGCCCAGGCCCAGCCAGGCGCGGCGCACCCGGCCGTTCGTCATCAGCTCGCTGAGTATGTGCTGCGTCGTGGCGTTCATCGGCACCGCCAGCCCGAGCCCGATGCCGGCTACGGCCGTGTTGATCCCGACGACCCGCGCGGACGCGTCGGCGAGCGCGCCGCCGGAGTTGCCGGGGTTGAGCGCCGCGTCCGTCTGAATCACATCGTCGATCACACGCATGCCGACCGGCGTCGTCGCGGGAATCGAGCGGCCCAGCGCGCTGACGATCCCGGCGGTCACCGAACCGGCCAGCCCGAGCGGGTTGCCCACGGCCACCACCAGCTGCCCGACCCGCAGCCGGTCCGCGTCCCCGAGCTCGGCAGCCGCGGCGGGACGCAGCCCGGTGCTGAGCACCGCCAGATCGGAGAGCCGGTCCCGGCCGACCACCTCGAAAACCTGCTCCTGCCCGTCGAAGGTGAACACCGCGCCGCCATTGACGCCCTCGACCACATGCGCGCTCGTCACCAGGAAACCGTCACGCGTGAACGCCACCGCCGAGCCCGAGCCCTCGCCCCGCCCCGACCTCACGACGACGCTGAGCACCGAGGGGCGCAGCGTGTCGGCGACGGTCACCACCGTCCTCGAATAGGCGTCGAGCGCGTCAGCGCCGCCGTCTTGCTCGCCGCTCTCGCGGGCGAAGGGATTGCGGGCCATCTGTGGACCTCCGGGCGAAACAGTCAGCTGCGACGGTTAACGCCCGAACCGCCGCGCTTTGCTCCCGATCGCGCCCGCGATGCGTTCGCTGTCAGCAGACGGCGACCGGGTCGCCCGCGCGCACCGTGCCCGTCCGGGTAGCCGCCCCGGCCACGGCGAGCCGCAGCGGCTGGTCCTCGCGCTGCCCGAGCATCTTGAGCATGCCGAGCGCGGGCGGAAGATCGGCCTGCTCCATGGTCGTCATCACGCACCGCTCGAGTACGTGTGTGAACGCGAGCTCGACCGCGTCGTCGCCGGAGCCGATGTGCACCGTGCGCCCGACCCAGGCCTCCTCTTCGAACGGCTCGCGCGTGCGCACCACCAGATTCGGCCGGAACCGCCGCGCGTCCGTCGCGATGCCCGGCATCTGCTCCTCGACCCAGCGCAGCGTCGCGGTGCCGATGAGGCTGACCGGTGTCTCGTCGAAGTGGTAGACCTCGGCCTCCCGCGCCACGGACAGGGTCGCGATCCCGGTCTGCTGCTGGAAGAACCGGTCCGCCGAGCCGTCGGAGACCGGGTACTCGCAGCCGTCGGCATCGACGACCAGCGGCGCCTCGACGTCCTCGGGTGAGGCCGCGGGTTCGACCGGGTACCGCGCGGAGAGGCTGAGCAGGGTCGGGCCCGGGAAGCGCCGGAACCGGGTGGAGTTCTTGCCGGAGCCCAGCTTTCCGTCAGCCGAGTCCCGCACCGCCCACAGCCGGTCTCCGCGCAGGCCTCGCGCGTCCACCGCGACCGCCGGGACCAGCTCGCCACGCAGCGACTTGACCGGATAGCGCCAGATCTGCGCTATGACGTTCTCACTCGAGGTCTCCACGCGGGCAGCCTATGCCAGCGCGAAGTATCCACGCTCGACGGCGGACCCGAGCGCTTTCGCCTCGATCGCCCACGCGCCCTGCTGCGCGGCCGACTCCACCGGAACCCCGGCCGCGTGCAGCCGCCGGATCTCCTGCGCCACTGAGGCGATCGCGTCGCGCTGCTCCCGCACGAAGGCCGCGTCCACGACGGCGCCATGCCCGGGGACCACCAGCGTGCCCGGGCCGATCAAGGCCATCGCCAGGTCCAGGGTGTCCGCCCACTCCAGCGGGAAACTGTCCGGCCCGAAGGCCGGCGGACCGGACTGCTCGACCAGGTCCCCGGCGATCACGACCCGCGCCGAGCCGGCGTCGATCAGGATCCACAAGTCGCCGTCGGTGTGCCCTCGACCCAAGAACCGCAGCTCCAGCGTCCGGTCGCCGAGATCGATCGAGGCCCGGTCATGCACCAGCTCGGTAGGCGCGCGCAGTTCCAGCTCCGCCATCCGTTCCGCCCACTGCGGCCCCTCCGCCGCGAGCCTGGCGACCCAGTCCCGCACCTCGGGATCCCGCGGGTCGAGCCGCGCCGGAACCGAGGCGTGGCCCCAGATCCGCGCGGAGGGCGTCAGCCGGGGCGCGACGAACTCGGCGTTGCCCCAGCAGTGGTCGAAATGCGCGTGCGTGTTGACCACCCATCGCACCGGCGCGCTGGTCAGCCGCCCCAGCTGCGCCTTGATCTCGCGCGCCTCCGCCAGCGAGCAGCGCGTGTCGACGACCGCGACGCCGTCGGAGCCGAGCACTGCGGTCACCGTCACATCGCAGGGCTCGAACCTTTTGCGGAACACTCCTTCGGCGATCTCGTCCCAGTCGCGCTCAGCCATGGGTCCGATCCTCGCACGCCGGGGTAGCGGCGGCGCGGGTCGGAGCCGGCTAGCCGGTGATCGTGCCGTAGCCGTCGTTGCCGAGGCCGGTCTGCGTCTGGCTGGACCACAGGTGACCGCTGGTGCCCGCCGACGAGACGTCCGCGGCGACGAGCGAGTCGACCTGGTCGCGCGGCAGGTCGCCGGCGTTTGCCAGGTCCCAGGAGTACGCGCTCGGGGCGCTCTGCGTTGCGATCGGGGCCGTGGTCGGCGCCCACGGCGAGCCGAGCGCCGTGGCCCCGCCGCCGAGGCCGAGCGCCGATCCGCCGAGCGAGCCGTTCTTGTCCGAGTCCAGCAGGTTCCCGCTGTTGTAAACCTTCTGATTGGTCATCTGGTAGTAGGCGTCCGAGGGGTTGCTGGTCTCCGGGCCGGCGATGAAGTAGTCGTCCACCACGTCGTGGGTGAACACGCCGCCGGAGTTCCCGGCCGTGTAGCCGCCCTGGTAGCCGTAGACGACGTTGTCGATGAACTGGGTGTCCGCCTTCGCCAGCGGGTTGCGGTTGTGGCTGTTGGCGAAAACGTCGTGGTACCAGGTGAACGGGCCGGTCTCGGTGTGCGCGCCGAAGCGCTGGCCGATCGGGTCGGCGATGATCGAGTCCTGGATCGTGATGTCCTTGGCGCCGACCGCGTCGACGTCGTCCCAGGATCCGAACTCCACCGAGACGTGGTCGAAGATCATGTCGCCGGCGCTGGACAGGCTCAGCGCGGACTTGCCGGTGTCCGGGTCCAGCGTGCCCTGGCGGAATCGCACGTAGCGCACGATGTCGTTGCTGGAGTTGGCGAACGAGACCTCGCGGCCCATGAAGCCGATGCCCTGGCCGGGCGCGGTGTTCCCCTCGATGGTCAGGTTGCTCTTGACCGAGACGGCGGAGGAGAGCGTGACGTAGCCGCCGACGTCGAACACGATGATGCGCCCCGACGCGCTGACCGCGTCGCGGAACGAGCCGGGTCCGGAGTCGTTCAGGTTCGTCACGTGGTAGGTCGAACCGCCGGAGCCTCCGGTGGCCCCGGCGCCGAACCCCACTGCGCCCGAGAAGGCGAGGTGCGGCGTGACGGCGGCTGAGGACGTGGTCGCCGCGAGCGTTCCCCCTCCCGCGGCCAATGCCGCCGCGACGCTGAACAATCCCGCCCTGCGGGTGATGCTCGCCACCGATCCTCACGCTCCCGTCACTACGCCGTGGCTAAACACGTGCCCTGAATCGCGGGCTGGACCGTAGCTTCGAAACGTTGCATCGACAACGGCGGGCAATCGGTTGCCGCGCCGAGATTCGGGCCGCTGCCTGCGCCGTTGCCGACTCGCGCGCACATCGCGCGGCGGAAACTTTCGGTGGTCAGCCTGCCTCGGCTGCCCGTCGGAAGGTACGGCGGTACGCCGAGGGCGAGGTGCCGACTCCGCGCGCGAAGTGGTGCCGGAAGGTTGCGGCGTCGGCGAAACCCACGGCCGCACCGACCTGCTCGACCGGGGCGTCGGTGCCCTCCAGCAGCGGGCGTGCGGCGGCGATGCGCTGAGAGACGAGCCAGCGCAGGGGAGTGGTGCCGGTCGCGCGGGCGAAGTGCCTGAGATAGCTGCGCGTCGACATGCGTGCGACGCCGGCCAGGTCCGCGATCGCGATGGGCTCGGCGAGATGCGCGAGCGCCCACTCAAGCGACCGGGCCACCGCGTCGTCCTCGCCGATCGGCCGGACCGCGGCCTCGATGAACTGCGCCTGACCGCCCTCGCGGTGCGGCGGGAGCACGAGCCGGCGCGCGACCGAGTTCGCGATCGTCGAACCGTGGTCCAGGCGCACCAGGTGCAGGCAGAGATCGAGGCCTGCCGCGCTGCCCGCGCTCGTCAGGACTCTGCCGTTGTCCACGTACAGCACGTCGGGGTTGACCCGCACCTGCGGGAAGCGCTCGGCGAGCAGGCTCGCGTAACGCCAGTGCGTGGTCGCCGCACGGTCGTCGAGCAGCCCCGCCGCCGCCAAGGCGAACACCCCGGAGCAGATCGAAACGACGCGTGCGCCGCGCTCATACGCCGAACGCAGAGCTCTGACGAGCCCGGCGGAGACCTCGCCGCGCACGTCCGCGACGGCCGGGACGATCACCGTGTCCGCGGCGACGAACTCGTCCATGCCGCAGTCGGTCGCGAGCGTGAACCCGCCGACCGCACGCAGCGGCGCCGCCGATTCGGCGCACACCTTCAGCTCGTACCACGGGACCTCCAACTCGGGCCGGGCCAGGCCGAAGACCTCAACCACGCAGCCGAGTTCGAACGGCGACATGCCGTCGAACGCGTACACGGCCACCGTGTGGCGCTCGGCCCGCGCCTTTTGCCTCAGTCGCGGCGCTTCGATCTCGGTCGGCAACGGCATGGCGCGATCTTAGCGGTAGTTGGCGATCGCGCCACTGGGCCGGAGCCGCAGCGGCCGGAAGGATGGACGCGACGACGAGTTAACGGATGAATGGGTGTGACGATGACCGGCACCGAAATTACGGGCACCGAGCTTACGAGCACCGAGCTTGCCAGCGCTGTGCTTTCTGTTCCGGCGGCGGCGAACGACGCGGCGCTCGCGCACTTCGCGGCGCGGCTCGCGTTCGAGACCGACGTCTCGGATGTGCACGCCGATCTGGCGGGCGGGCTGCTCGGCCGAGCCTTCGTGCTCGTCGACTCGCGTTCCCGCGAGGCCTGGGACCAGGGCCACATCCCGGGCGCCGTGCATCTGCCGACGCGGGAGATCGCGCCGCGCGCCGCCGACGGGTCGATCAGTGAGCTGATTCCGGCTGGCGCGCAGTGCGTGACCTACTGCTGGGGACCCGGCTGCAACGGTGCGACGCGGGCCGCCCTGGAACTGGCCCGGCTCGGCATCCCGGTCAAGGAAATGATCGGCGGGTTCGAATACTGGGTCCGCGAGGGCTTCGCGTACGAGACCCGCTGGGGACTTCGCGAACCCGCGACCGATCCGCTCACCGCGCCGGCCGACCGCGCGGCCTGTGGGTGCTGAGCAGGGGCGGTCGGCCGATCGGTCAGTACAGTTCGGCGAGCAGGACGGCCACGTCGTCCTTCCAGAGCCCGCGGGGGCGGTTCGCGTCCAGCAGCAGATCGATGAGGATTTCGAGCTCTACATCGCCGGTGTCCTTCAGGCACGCGATCGTGCGCTTGAGGCCCTCGTCGAGGTCGTTATCTATGCTCTCCAGCAATCCGTCGGTGCACAGCACCAGCCTGGTGCCCGGCTTGTACGGCATCTGCCATACCGGATAGGGGCCGACCGCGGGGACGCCGAGCGGGACACCCACGTCGGTGTTCGGGACGTACGGGGCGAGCCCCGGCGGGACCACGATCGGCGGTATGTGGCCGGCCCGGCTCGCGGTGATCGTGCGCGTCTCCGGGTCCACCCGGGCCACCAGGCAGGTCGCGAAGATCGGGTATTCGACCTCTTCGTTGATCTCGACCACGAAGTCGTGCGCGCGCCGCAGGATCTCGTCGACCGGGTGCTTTTCCGCGGCGTACGTGCGCACGGTCGTGCGCAGCCGGTACATCATGCCGGCCGCGTGCACGTTGTGGCCTTCGACGTCCCCGATGATCAGCACGGTCGAGCCGTCGTCCAGCGGCACGGAGTCGTACCAGTCGCCGCCGACCTGGATGCCCGTCGTCGCGGCCTCGTAGCGCCACGCGCCGCGCACGCCCGGACCGAACTTCAGCGTGTGCGGGAGCATGCCCTCCTGCAGCGCGAGGGCGAAGGAGTGCTCCGTGTCGTGCAGGATCGCTCGGTAGACGGCCTGGCCG
>NZ_DASRGV010000039.1:0-15790 GCF_035650855.1 Actinocrinis sp.
GCGGCCAGGGCCTCGTCGCGGGCGCGCTCGACTTCCCCGGGCTTGAGCGCTTCGACCTCGACCGGGTCGAAGGTCTTGTTCGGTGCAGACATCCGGTTGCTCTACTTCCGCTCTCCAGCGCCACGCGGGCGCGCTCGATCGGGGACTGTGCGGTACGGCGTCATGGCGCGATGCCTGGCACAGCCGCGCGGGTGCGCTCAGGCAAGCTTAGGCGGTACCAGGGGTGGGTAAGACCCGCCGACCTGATGAGGTGTGAATGAGGTGCGGTGCTCGGTCAGGCGGCGGGCACGGTAAATCGGAAGCGTGCGCCACCGGACGGAGCTGGGCCGACGGTGATCGTGCCGCCGTGTGCCTCGATAATGCCCTTGACGATGTACAGGCCAAGGCCGGTGCCGCCGCGCCTGTTACCGCGCCAGAATCTCGTGAAAACCCGGCCGAGCATCTCCGGTGGGATGCCGGGGCCTTCGTCGTCGACTGTCACCGTGACCAGGCCGGACGCGCTTTCGGCAGCGGCTGGGGCGGTCGTGGATGCGGTGGGTTCCGCGGCGTCGATCGTGACGGTTACCCGGCCGTCGCCGTGGCGTACCGCGTTCTCGAGCAGGTTGGCGAGGACCTGGCGCAGCTTGTCCGGGTCGGCGAAGACCGGCGGCGTCTCGTGCGCCGCGACGACGAGCCGGTCCTCCGGCTGTCCGGCCGCGACCATGCCTGAGATCTGGTCGCGGACCAGTTCCTCGATGTCCACGGCGTAGCGGGCCAGCTGCAGGCGGCCGGAGTCGATGCGCGCGATGTCGAGCAGTTCGGCGATCAGCCGGGTGACCCGGTCCGCGTCGGCGTCGACGGTTTCCAGCATGAGTTTGCGCTGGTCGTCGGTGAAGCGCTCCCACTTGGCCAGCAGGGTCGCGGTGAAGCCCTTCACGCTGGTGAGCGGGGAGCGCAGTTCGTGGGCGACGGTGGCGATCAGGTCGGCGTGACGGCGCTCGGCGCGGGCTCGCGCGGAGGTGTCGCGCAGGCCGACGACGACGCGCTGTACCGCCCCGTCTTCGCGCACGAACCGGGAGGTGACCAGCACGTCGCGGCCGCCGGGAAGGAGCAGGTGGGTTTCCGGCTGCCCGGTGCGGATGGCGAGGCCGCCGTACGGATCGGTGCCGTCCCACCAGCTGCGGCCTTCGAGGTCTTCCAGGGGCAGCGCGTCGGCCAGACGGTTGCCGAGCGCTGACGCGGCCTCGATTCCGGTGATCCGCACGGCGGCGCGGTTGAACACGATCACGCGGCCGTCGCGGTCGGCGATGACGACGCCGTCAGGCAGCTCGTCGTAGTCGATTCCGATGCCTTGGTTGCCGAGAATGATGCCGTCCTCCGTGGAGCGCGCTGGCGCGACACGGGAGGGACGCGCGACCGCCGGTGTCACGTCCCGCGGGGCGTAGCCGAATCCGTTGCCGTCTCCGGGCTCCAGCGCCGCGGTGGGGTCGGCCGCTGTCGGATCAGCCGCGCGCTCGACCGCGCTCGGTGCGTCCAACATCCCGCGCCCCTTTCCACGGATGGAACGATTCGCCCCGAGTAAGGAACGTCGCCCGCTGCCCATAGCCTCAGTCACCGCCGCCTGCCGTTCGGAGCCGGCAGTCGACGGGATTGGTCCGTCGATTTCGCTGTCCGGTCGCCATCATTGTCGTTCGCGCGCCGTTTCCGCCAGAGTCGCAGCCGATGCGACGTCTATGCGCCTGCGTATGCATACGCACGCGGCGTTCGCTTCGTGCACTACCTGACGCTCACGGCTCTCGACGCTGAGCGCGCGCCGATGCATACAGGCACACGGCCGCGGCGGTGGACAGGTTCAAGCTTTCCGCCCTGCCGTGGATCGGCACTCGGACCACGGCGTCGGCCAGGGTCCGAAGTCCCTCGGGCAGGCCCCAGGCCTCGTTGCCGAAGAGCCAGCAGGTGGGGGCGCGTAGCGCGCCGGAGTCGGCTTCGTCGTCGAGGTCGAGCGGACCGGTCCCGTCGGCGGCGAGAACGCGCAGGCCGGCGGCGCGGCACTGCTCGATCGCGGACTCCACTGATACGCCGATGACTATCGGGAGATGGAACAGTGAGCCGACGGACGCGCGCACGGCCTTGGGGTTGTACACGTCGACGGACTCGCCGCTGACCAGAACCGCGTCCGCTCCGGCGGCGTCGGCGGCGCGGATGACCGAGCCGACGTTTCCGGGGTCACGGACGTGCGCGAGGAGCACGACGAGGCGCGCGGGGGCGCTAAGGACATCGGAGAGCGCCGTATCGAGATACCGGCACACCGCGACCATGCCTTGCGGATGCACGGTGTCGCTCAGCGAGGCGACGACCTCGTCCGTGGTCGGCAGCAGGGCGGCTCCGGCGGCGTACGCGGCCTCGATGAGTTCGGGATGCCGGTCGGCGGCGGCCTGCGTGAAGTACAGCTCGGCGATGCCCGCCGGGTGCCCGGCCGCCTCGCGTACGGCCTGCGGGCCTTCGGCGAGGAACAGCCGCTGCTTGGCCCGGAACGAGCGAGTGGCGAGCCGCCGCGCGGCCACCACCCGGCTGGAGCGGGGGGAGGTGATCGCGGGGCGGCCCGCCACGTCGGGGGGCGTCAGCCGGTGCGCGGTCAGGCCGCGACCTTCGGCGCGTTCACGTCGGACGGCAGCGCCTTCTGGGCGACCTCGACCAGCGCGGTGAACGCCGCGGCGTCGTTGACGGCCAGGTCGGCGAGGATCTTGCGGTCCACCTCGACGCCGGCGGCCTTGAGGCCCTGGATGAAGCGGTTGTAGGTGATCCCGTTGGCGCGGGCCGCGGCGTTGATCCGCTGGATCCACAGCCGCCGGAAGTCGCCCTTGCGCTTCTTGCGGTCCCGGTAGGCGTACACCAGGGAGTGGGTGACCTGCTCCTTGGCCTTGCGGTACAGGCGCGAGCGCTGGCCGCGGTAGCCGCTGGCCTGCTCGAGGATCGCGCGGCGCTTCTTCTGGGCGTTGACCGCCCGCTTCACGCGTGCCATGTCGTTCTCAACTCCTTGCGCGGGGCGCGCGGCGGGTCGTGCGCCGCCTTTCCCCTCAGCTCGTCAGTGGTCTGTCGGCAGGTGCCGTACGGAGGCTTGGCTTACTTACCGAGCAGCCGCTTGATCTTCTTCGTGTCTGCGGGGGACGCCACGACCTCGCCGGTCACCCGGCGGGTGTAGGTGGACGGCTTGTGCTCGAGCAGGTGGCGCTTGCCGGCCTGACCGCGCTTGACCTTGCCGCTGCCGGTGAGGCGGAACCGCTTCTTGGCCCCGCTGTGGGTCTTGTTCTTCGGCATGGTGAGCCGTTCTCCTTCATTCCTCATTCGGCGCGTACGCGAGTACGCGGGGGCGGCGGCCGCGCCGCCGCCTGCCCGTGTCGCTCGGTTCTTCCTGCCGGTCCTGGCTACTGCTCGGCCGGGTCGGCCGCCGCGGCCGCGATCTCGGTCTCGGGCGCCTCCGCCTCGGCGGGGGCGTGCTCCTCGCGGTCGCGGACGCGCCCGCCGTCCTGGGCCTTGGCCGCCTTGGCGGCGCGGGCCTCGGCCATCGCCTCGACCTTCTTCTTGCGCGGTCCCAGCACCATGATCATGTTGCGCCCGTCCTGCTTGGGCGCGAACTCCACGAAGCCGAGGTCCTCGACGTCCGAGGCGAGCCGGTCGAGCAGGCGCCGCCCGAGCTCGGGCCGGGACTGCTCGCGGCCGCGGAACATGATCGTGATCTTGACCTTGTCCCCGGCGTTCAGGAACCGCACCACGTGACCCTTCTTGGTCTCGTAGTCGTGCGGATCGATCTTCGGCCGGAGCTTCATCTCCTTGATGATCGTGTGCGCCTGGTTCTTGCGCGCCTCACGGGCCTTCATCGCGGACTCGTACTTGTACTTGCCGTAGTCCATGAGCTTGGCCACCGGCGGGCGACCGGTCGGCACGATCTCGACCAGGTCCAGATCGGCCTCCTGGGCCAGACGCAGGGCATCCTGGATCGCCACGATCCCGACCTGCTGGCCGTCGGGTCCGACCAGGCGCACTTCGGGCACCCGGATCCGGTCGTTAATGCGGGGTTCGGCGCTGATGGGGCCTCCTAGGTTGAAGCCGGCCGGTACGGCGAGCCGTGAGCCGTCCGACCGTATGGCGGTACGGTTGGGAGCCCGCACCGCCTTAATCCACTGAAGGGCGCGCGAAGATAACGCGACCCGTACCGGCAAACAAAAAAGCCCCGCATGTATTCCATGCAGAGCTCCACCAACCGGGGCATCTACAAACGCAGACGCCACACAACGGAACGCACAGGGCTATCCGTCGTGCTCGGGACCGTTACCCGTCGGCCGCTTAGTCGATCGGGTGGGAGGTGGGCCCTCCACTTGCGGACTGCCGACGCGCTTGAGGCACGTCAACAGTCGGTCGCTGGCGTCAAGGGTACCACCTTCGCGGAGGGGATCCATACGTAAGATCAAGACATGAGTCAGACGAACCCCGCCGCCGACGGCCTGCCCTTGCCCCGAGATCTGGCCGAGGTGCCGGCGGTCGAGGTGATCGCGACGCTGGCGGTGCACCTGATGACGGCGGCCGCGGTGCAACTGGGTCTCGGCGAACCGGCTCCGGACGGGAGTGCGCATCCCGCCGATCTGGACGAGGCACGCAAGCTGATCACCGCTCTGGCGGGCCTGGTCACGGCCGCTGCTCCGGAGATCGGTTCGCAGCACGCGGCACCGCTGCGGGACGGATTGCGGACTCTGCAGCTGGCTTTCCGCGAGGCGTCGCTGGTGCCGGATCCGCCTGGCGCGGCACCCGGTGAGAAGCTGACCGGACCGGTGCTGCCTTAGCGCGAGCTGCCGCGTTCAGCTACGGCGCGGCGACAATTGACAGGCCGTCACCCAACCGGTCACGCAGCAACGGGTCGGCGGAGATCGCTTCCGCGACGACGCGCAGCGGCTCGGTGAGGGTCTGCGGGTCGATCCCAGGCTTGAATCCGAGTTCGAGAACCGCCCCCTCGGCGAACGCACCAACGCGCGCGCTCTCCAGCGCGTCGGCGACCTCGGGCACCGAGCGGAGCACGACGAGCAGCGCCGCGACCACCTCCTTGTCGGAGTCCGGCGGCGTCGGCACCCGGCCGCGGGCGAAGGCGCGCAGGGCGGCTCCGGCGAGTTCGAACTGCTCGTCGGTGCCGAGGTCGAGCAGCAGCACGTCCGCCTCCTCCTGGAGGGCGGCGGCCGCGGCCTTCTCGATCGAGACCGGCACGGGCCTGGCGGCCGGGAAGCCGGCGGTCGCGCCCCACACCGCGAGCTTCTCGGTCGAGGTGAACACCGGCACGCCCTTCGCACCGTCGGAGGCGACGAGCGTGACCAGGGCCATTTCGCTGTCCTTGTCGCGGCGCAGCTCGGCGCCGCCGACTCCGGTCCCGGCGGCTTCGCTCTCGCCGAGGAGCGCGACGACCGGGGCGAGCACGCGCTTGCGGGCGAGGACCGGGTAGAGGGCGTAGCGGTCGAGCTCGCCGCGGTGGTGCGCGGCGAGCGCCTGCGTCAGCATTTCGTCGGCTGAGCCGTCGTCGCCTTCGAAGCCGGTCGGTTGGAGCGTACGGCCGCGGAAGTCAGTCACCCGTTGAGCTTAGCCATCCGCGGTGGGCACCGGTCCCCTTCGCCTAGTTCGGCGGTGTCGGCGGGGTCAGCGGCGGGCCGGCCGGCGGTTGTTGCGGTAACTGTTGTTGCGGCGGCTGCTGGGGCGGGTACTGAGGCTGGAGCGGTGGCGGGGCCGCTGCCGGAGTGGTGCCGTATTGAGGCGCGTAGGGCTGCGGATAGAGCGGGGCGGGCGGAAGCGAAGCGAGAGCTTCCCGGCGGGCCCGGCGCAGCATGACGAAAGCGATCGCACCGGCCGCCGCGAGCAGCACGATGCCGCCCACGACCGCGCGTGAGAGCGCGCCGAAGGAGGGCGCGGCCTCGCTGACCACGGTGGCCTGGCCGTAGCCGAAGTGGCCGCTGGCCGGTCCGGCGTTGGCTCCGGCAGGCGTCTCGGCTACCGCTTTCGTCGCGCTGGCTTCCTTGAGGGCGGCAACCGGGTCCACAATGCCGAAGCCGAGCCGGTCGTCGCGGCCGCCGGCGGGCTTGTCGCGCGCCGTGCTTTCGAGGATGTCGCGGATTTGGGCGGGGCTGAGCGCGTGGTTTTCCGCCTTCAGCAGCGCGACAATGCCCGCGACGTACGCGGTGGCCTGGCTGGTGCCGTCGCCGAGCAGGTACTCGTCGTCACTGGCCGCCGCGTCGCAGGGCAGGTTGACGCCGGGGGCCGCGACCGAGACGTCCCAGCTGGTCGTGGAGAACGCGGCGTGACGTCCGGCGGAGTCCACCGCGGCGACGCTGATCACGCCGCGTTCGGCGCCCGGGAACTGGATCGCGTTGCCCTTGTCCGCCGAGTTGCCCGCCGCCGCCACGACGACGACGTTGTGGTCGAGCGCGTAGCGGATGGCGTCGGCCTCGGGCGTGGAGTCGGTGTCCGCGCCGGCGTCGCTGCCGCCGAGCGACATCGATATCACCTGGGCACCGTGGTCCACCGCGTACCGGATGCCGTCGGAGATCGGCGTGCTGCTCTTGGTGGGTTGGTTTATGTCGGGAGCGTCGTCGTCGCGGATAACGCGCACGGACAGTACGTGAGCGGCCGGCGCGATCCCGAGCATCCCGTTGGCTCCGCCACGGCCGTGCCCGGCGATGATCGAGGCCATGCAGGTTCCGTGCTCGCCCCAGCCGGTGTTGCCGGGGTGCTCGCTCCCGCCGGCGTAGTCGGGTCCGGTGGTGACTTGGCCGGTCAGGTCGGCTCGGCTGGTCATGACGCCGGAGTCGAGGAGCGCGACGGTGACGCCGGAGCCGGTGCTGATCCGGTTGGCGGCGGAGGCGTCGAGGAAGGCGAGCGGCCATTCCCGGTCACGGATGTCGTCCGCGCGGGCCGGCGCGGCGGTGGCGAAGGTGTACGTGGCGAGGCAGCCGAGCGCGGCGGCGGCTGACGCGAACCGGCGCGTGCTGCGAGTCCGGACGCTTCCGGTGCGCGGTTGCGCGAGGACGCGGCGCGTCATGAGGCACCGTCCTGAGAATCCTGGATCCGGGTGGAGAGCAGGTCTTGGATCGCTGCCGGGAGGTCCCCGGCGACCTGCACGGCCGGCGAGCTGGAGCTGAGCGCAGAGCCGGAACTGGCGGCCATGGCGGCGGCGCCCGGTCCGCTGCGTCCGTCGGTGAATCCGGCGACCGCGTACACCAGATAGGTGCCGTCCGAGGACGCCTGCGATTGCCAGGTGACCCGCTGCGCGTCGGTGAACTGGGCAGCGATCGTGCGCGGTACCGGGTACGCGTGCGGCATCATCGCCGCGTTGTTCGCGTTCGAGTCCGGGGTCCACGTCTGGAAGAAGCGCAGCCGGTCGGCGACGCTTCCGCTGAGCACGACGATCCCGACTGTGGCCGTGACGGTTTGGGTGCGGTCGGCGTAGGTGGCCGAGAGCACGTGCGTGCACTTGGTGGGTGCCAGCTCGCGGGTGAAGGCGGCCGGGAGCTTGGCGCAGGACTCGTCGGGGTCGATGCCGAGCCTCAGGTAGGTCTCGGTGCCCTCACGTTTGATCGAGGTGGGCAGGAGTTGCTCGACGGTGGCGGACCGCCAGACGGCGCGCGCGGCCTCGTCTTGGGCTGCTGCGCCGCTCGTGCGTTTCGCGGCGGCGCCGCCCGAGGGTTGCGCCATGACGAGGCCGACCGCGAGGGCGAGCACCGCGATGACGACGATCGCCGAGGCGATGGCGAGCGTGCGGCGAGGCAGGGACACCTTGGGTTGCGCAGGCGGCAGTGGGGCTTGGGCTCCCCAGCCGTAGAACGGCTGCTGCGGGTACGCCGGAGGTTGCGGGTAACCGGCCGGGGGCTGCGGAGAGGCGCCTGGTGGCTGCGGGTAACCGGCGGGAGGTTGAGGGTACGCGGCCGAAGGCTGCGGTTGCCCTTGCGGATACAGCTGCGGTTGCGGCTGTCCTTGCGGATACGGGTACTGCGGCGGCCGGGGCGACGCGGAGGGCGATTGTGCTTGCGTCGGCTGGGGCGACGCGGAGGGCGGCTGGGGGTACTGCGGTTGTGCCTGCGGCGGCTGAGCGTACGGCGTTTGTGCAAGCGGCGGCGGCGCGGGAGCGGGGGCCGGCGTCTGGGTGACTTCGGCGATATCCAGCCCTGCGACGCCCTCGGGCCCCACTTCGACGACCTCGGCTATTTCCGCCCGGGTCGCCTCAGGCCGACCCGGCTCGCCCTCGTGCGCCCAGTGCGCGCCCCGGGAGGTCCCCGGGTCGTCCGCTGCCATGGTCGCCCCCAGTTCTGTCACCCGGCTCGCCGGGCCGCGGCTTTGATCAGGTTGAACCTTAGTGCACCCCTCCGGCGGCCGACAGCGGGACGAGACCGGCCGCCCGGCGAAGGTCACCAGGTCGAGACCTTTCCGGGATCTAATCGGTCTTACCCGGGCGACCCGGGTATGGAAGGGTTCGGAGCGTGACCGACCTGGACCGCCTGAACCACGCCACCGCGCACTTGGATCCTCCGTTGGCGGTCGTGGACTTGGCGGCGCTGCGCTACAACGCGACAGAGCTGGTCAGAAGGGCCGGGGGCAAGCGGATCAGGGTCGCGACGAAGTCGGTGCGCAGCCGCGAGGTGCTGCGCGCGGTGCTCGCGCTCGAGGGCTTCCGCGGTCTTCTGGCCTTTACCCTGCCCGAGGCGTTGTGGCTGGCCGGGTCAGGGTTCGATGACATTCTGGTCGGCTATCCGACGGTGGACCGGGCGGCGCTGCGGCGGCTGGCCGCGGACGCCCGCACCGCCGACACCGTCACCCTCATGATCGACTCCGTCGAGCAGCTCGACCTGATCGAGAAGGCGACCGCCGACGTGCCGGACGCCGCGCCGATCCGGGTCTGCGTGGACATCGACGCCTCGTGGCGGCCACTGGGTGGTCGGGTGCGTATCGGGGCGCGCCGCTCGCCGCTGCACTCCCCCGCCGCGGTCGCCGCGGTGGCCCGGGAGGCCGCGGACCGGCACGGATTCCGGCTGGTCGGGCTGATGGCGTACGAGGCGCAGATCGCGGGCGTGGGTGACGCGCCGCCCGGACGACCGGCGCGCGGGTTCGCGGTACGCGCGATGCAACGCGGCAGCGCGGCGGAACTGGCCGAGCGGCGGGCGGCGATCGTGGCGGCGGTCAAGGAGATAGCGCAGCTGGAGTTCGTGAACGGGGGCGGCACCGGCTCGGTGGAGCGGACGGCTGCAGAGGAGTCGGTGACCGAGATCGGCGCGGGCTCCGGTCTGTTCCTGCCGCGCCTGTTCGACGGCTATCGGATGGTGACCGGGCGCCCGGCGGCCATGTTCGCGCTGCCTGTGGTACGGCGGCCAGGTCTCGGCGTGGTGACGGTGCTGGGCGGCGGGTACATCGCCTCAGGCCCACCTGGCACCGACCGGTTACCGCAGCCCTACCTGCCTGCTGGCCTGCGCTATGACCCGCAGGAGGCGGCCGGGGAAGTTCAGACCCCGCTGCTCGGCGACGATGCGAACAACCTGGCGGTCGGTGACCGGGTGTGGTTCCGGCATGCGAAGGCCGGTGAGCTGTGTGAGCGCTTCGCCGACCTGCACCTCATCCAGGGCGACTCCGTTACCGCGACGGTGCCGACGTACCGCGGCGAGGGACGCACATTCCTGTAGGTGGCGTGTGGGAAGCTGATCCGGTGGCTGACCGGCTGATGCTTCTCGACACCCCGACGCTCTACTTCCGGGCGTATTTCGGCCTACCCGAATCCATCACCGCTCCGGACGGAATGCCGGTCAACGCGGTACGCGGCACGGTGGATTTCATCTCCGCGCTGGTCACGGCGTACCGGCCGGACCGGCTGATCGCATGCTTCGACGCGGACTGGCGGCCCGCGTTCCGGGTCGCGGCGATCCCGTCGTACAAGGCGCACCGGGTACTGGAAGTGGCGGCGGAAGCCCCGGCAGGAGCGGGTCCGAGTGCCGACGCGAACGCGAAGGAAGGCGCCGAGCGACCGGTGAGCGCGTCCGTCGAGGTCGTGCCGGACACGCTCAGTCCGCAGGTCCCGGTGCTTGAGGCAGTGCTTGACGCGTTCGGGATCGCGCGCGGCTGGGCGGATCAGTTCGAGGCCGACGACGCCATCGCCGCCTACGCCGCGGCGCACGACGGTCCGGTGGACGTGGTGACCGGAGACCGGGACATGTACCAGCTCGTCGACGACGAGCGCGAGGTACGAGTGCTGAACATCGCGCGCGGTGTCTCCAAGCTCGAAGTCGTCGACGACAGCACGCTGATCACCAAGTACGGCATCGCGGGGCGCGGCTACGCGGACTTCGCGACGCTGCGCGGCGATCCGAGCGACGGCCTGCCGGGCGTCGCCGGGATCGGGGAGAAGAGCGCGGCCGCGCTGGTCGCCGAGTTCGGCTCGCTGGAGGGCATCCTCGCCGCGCTCGACGATCCGGGTTCCGCGCTCAAGGCGGCCGCGCGCAAGCGCCTTGACGCGGCCCGCGCGTATCTGGCCGTCGCGCCGCAGGTCGTGCGGGTGCGAGCCGACGCGCCGACGGTGCCGGTGGACTCCCGGCTCCCCTCGTCTGCGGCGGATCCGGACGGGTTGGAGGCGCTGGCCGAGCGGTTCGGGCTGGGCAGTCCGGTCAAGCGGCTGCGTAAGACACTGGCCGGCGCGCCCTAGCTCTGTCACACCGCGGGCGGCCCGCCTAGGCATATCGGGCGAACCGTCGTCACCCGTTCAGTCATGAGGTGATGCGCGAAGACGACGCACTGTGTTGACCTGTTGAGGTCAACGCGTCGTCTACTGTTGCGCTGGAGCGTGCATGCCTTCTGATTCCGCGCTCTCGTCGGATCCGGCCAATACGGATCGGCTGCTCGTCGAACGGCTGCGCCGGCTGGCCGCCGAGCGTGCGCACCAGCGTGCCTTCACTTTCGTGGACTACCCCGAGCCGGACTCGCCGGGCCGCCATCGCACCCTGACGTGGAGTCAGCTGCTCGCGCGGGCCGAGGCGGTGGCGATTCAACTCGCTGATGTAGTCCGACCGGGTGATCGCGCGGCGCTGCTGCTACCGCAAGGGCTCGACTATGTGGCAGCCTTCCTCGGCTGCCTGATGGCGCGCGTGGTGGCGGTGCCGCTGTTCCCGCCGGACCTGCCCGGTCACGAGGACCGGATCGCCGCGGTGCTCGATGACTGCGAACCGGCGTGCGCGCTCGTCACTGCCGAGAGTGCCCGTGCGACGCAGGGCTCTGCGGCAGCGGTGCTCTCGGCCGGATTGCCACTGGTCCGAGTGGACGACGCGGCTCGCGTGTCCGGCACCGCCGCTGTGTGGCCGGGGACGACGGAGCCTGATCCGGAGGACGTCGCGTATCTGCAGTACACCTCTGGTTCGACGCGGACCCCGGCGGGCGTGATGATCACCCACCGCAATGTGGTGGCGAACGCGTTGCAGGGCGTGGCCGCGTTCGACATCGGGAACGGTCCGACCACCGCGGTGGCCTGGCTGCCGCTGTTCCACGACATGGGCCTGGTGCTGAGCATCGCGACCCCGCTGGTGGCCGGCTTCCCCTCGGTGCTGATGGACCCGGTGGCGTTCCTGGAACGGCCGGAGCGGTGGCTGCGGCTGCTGGGCCAGTTCCCCGGCGCGCTGTCCGCGGCCCCGAACTTCGCCTACGAGTACTGCGTCGCCCGGGTCGCCGCCGAGCAGCTCGGCGAGGTGCGGCTGGACCGAGTACGTGCCCTGGTCAACGGCAGCGAGCCGGTGCGGATCGAGACCCTTCGCCGCTTCCGCCAGGCGTTCGCGGGCGTGGGGCTGCGCGCGCAGGCGCTGTGCCCGTCGTACGGTCTGGCGGAGGCGACGGTCTTCGTGACCACCGACGGTCCGCAGGCGGCCCCGCGCGAGCTGGTCTGCAGGCGTGACGCGCTCGCGGACGGCCTCATCGCGGCGGCGACGGACCGGCCGGTCGCAGCGGGCGACGGTTTCGATCAGCCCGCTTTTGATCAGCACACTGACGCTCGTGACGATGTCGTCTCGCTGGTCGCCTGCGGTCTTCCGGCGAGCCAGGAGCTTCTGATCATCGATCCAGTGACGAAGCTGCCGCTGCCGCAGGAAGCCGTCGGCGAGATCGTGCTGCGCGGGCCCAACATCGGTGTGGGCTATTGGCGGCGACCGCAGCAGAGCGCTGAGACCTTTGGCCTCGTGCTGCCGGGCACCGGCGACCGGCCCTGGCTGCGCACCGGAGACCTCGGCGCGCTGCACGACGGCCGGCTGCTGGTCACCGGGCGGCTCAAGGATCTGCTGATCGTCGACGGCCGCAACCACTACCCGCAGGACATCGAGGAGAGCATTCAGAGCGCCCTCTCGTCGGTCCGGAAGGGCCGCGTCGCGGTCTTCGGCGTCCCGCAGGATGACAGGGAGCTGATCGTGGCCGTCGCCGAGCACCGCCGAGACCTCATGCCCGATGAGGCACTGCGCGAGGAGGCGGATCGAGCGGCCCGGGCCCGGGTTTCCATCGCCCACGGACTGCGGCTGGACCAGCTCGTGCTCGTCCCACCGGGCAGCGTGCCGCGCACGTCGAGCGGCAAGGTGTCGCGCAGCGCGTGCCGGCTCGCGTTCTTGAGGGGCGAATACGACGGCTGTCTCGCCAGGCAACCGGAGCGTGTCTGATGGGCCCGGCCGATCCGGCCGGGTCGGTCCGCCGCCTGGTGACGGACCGGCTGCGCGAGTGGCACGGCGTCGATCCGGCTCAGGTGGCGCCGGACCGGCCGCTCGCGGAGCTGGGGCTCACCTCGCGCGACGCGGTCGCGCTGGCCGCCGAGATCAGTGAACTGACAGGTTGCGCGCTGCCGGCGACGCTGCTGTGGGAAGCCCCGACGTTGGACTCGCTGACGCGCTTCGTCGCAGCGGCGGCGACGGCTTCGTCTGATTCGGGCGCCGCAGTTCGTGCGCCGCAAACCCTTCCTGCGGCAGGTAAGGCCGCCCTCGACGCGCACCGTGCGGCAGGTATCGCCGTGGTCGGGATCGGCTGCCGGTTGCCGGGCGGAGTGCGCTCCCCGGAGGCGTTCTGGCGGTTGTTGCTCGACGGCGTCGATGCGGTCGGTACGTTGCCGGAGGGACGGTGGGAGGGATTCGCAGCACCCGATGATCCGGCTCTGAGCCAGGTCAACCGACATGGCGGATTCCTTGACGATGTCGCCGGATTCGATGCCGCGTTCTTCGGTATCGCGCCGAGTGAGGCCGCCGCGATGGACCCGCAGCAGCGGCTGCTGCTGGAGGTGGCCCGCGAAAGCCTTGACCATGCGGCGATCCCGGCGGCGGCGCTCGCCGGCAGCCGTACCGGCGTGTTCGTGGGAATCAGCGGGAACGAATACGCGCGGCTGACCACGACGGAGCTCGATCGGGTCGAAGCCTGGAGCGCGCCGGGGGCGGCGTTGAGCATCGCGGCGAACCGCCTGTCCTATGCGCTGGATCTGCGCGGACCGAGTCTCGCCGTGGACACCGCGTGCTCGTCGTCGCTGGTCGCCGTCCATCACGCGGTACGCAGCCTGACGAGCGGGGAGTGTCACACCGCGCTTGCCGCCGGTGTCAACGTTCTGCTCTCCCCCGCCCTCACGCTGAGCTTTCAGCGGGCCGGTGCGCTCGCGCCCGACGGGCGCTGCAAGACGTTCGACGCGGCCGCCGACGGGATGGTGCGGGCGGAGGGCTGCGCGGTCGTCGTGCTGCGCCGTCTCGCGGACGCCGAGGCTGCGGGCGATCGCGTGCTCGCGGTCATCCGGGCCAGCGCGGTCAACTCGGACGGCCGCTCGAACGGTCTGCTCGCCCCGAATGCCGAGGCTCAGCGGGCGCTGCTCGCGGACGTGTACGGCGAACACGGTACAGATATCTATGGTGCTCAGGTCGACTACGTGGAAGCGCACGGAACAGGCACTGCGCTCGGCGATCCGGTCGAGGCCGGTGCCCTCGGTGCTGTTCTGGGCGGTTCACGCAGCCTCGACCAACCGCTTCTGATCGGCTCGGTGAAGACGAACCTCGGGCACCTCGAAGCGGCGGCCGGAATCGCCGGGCTGATCAAGACGGTGCTGGCGTTGCATCACGGCGTGCTGCCCCCGCAATTGCACTTCACCGCGCCAAGTCCGCACATCGATTTCGACGCGCAGCGGCTGCGCGTCGTCACCGAGCCGGAACCCTGGCCCAGGTACTCGGGTACTGCCACAGCGGGCGTCTCAGCTTTCGGATTCGGCGGCACCAACGCGCACGTGCTGCTTCAGGAATATCGGCCGAAGCGGACGGTCCGCCGCGCGCCTGCGCCGAGCGGCCAGCGCAACGCTGAGCCCGCGGCGGTCACCGCGAACTCGATCGCGCCGTCCGTGCTGCCGCTCGACGCACCGACCCCGGAGCGACTGCGCGAGGACGCGGCGGACCTCGCCGCCTGGCTCGATTCGCCGCGCGGTCAGGCGGCCGGCCTGCCGAACGTCGGGCACACTCTCGCCGGGCGCCTCGGCAAGGGCCGGCACCGAATCGCCGTCGTCGCGAGGTCCGGCGACGAGGTGGTCAGAGCCCTGACGAAGTTCGCTGAGAACCAGCCGCATCCCGGTGTCACCAGTGGATCGGTGGGCGCGGGCCGGTCCGGAGCGGTCTGGGTGTTCTCCGGCTACGGCTCACAGTGGTCTGGCATGACGCGTCGCCTGCTCGGCACTGAGCCGGCCTTTGCCGCGGCGATCGACCAGCTCGAACCGCTGCTGCGCTCGCACGCGGGCTTGTCGCTGCGCTCGCATCTGCAGCCCGGCGCCGACCTTTCTCGGACGGCGATCGTGCAGCCGGTGCTGTTCGGGGTGCAGGTCGCGCTGGCCGAACTGTGGCGGGCGCACGGATTGCGACCGGCCGCGGTGATCGGGCATTCGATGGGAGAGGTCGCGGCGGCCGTCGTGGCCGGCGCCGTGGACCTCGAGGACGGCGCGCGGATCATCGCGGCGCGCTCCCGCCTGCTCGAAGGGCTCTCCGGCGGGGCGATGGCCGTCGTCGATCGCGCACCGGAGGACATCGAACGGCTCGCTGAGGTTCTGCCCAGCCTGCGCGTGGCGGTGCATTCGTCGCCGCGGCAGTGCGTCGTCGCTGGAACGTCAGGCGACGTGGAACAACTCGTCCAGTCGGTCAGCGAGGACGGCGGCACCGCGCGTCCGCTGCACGTGACCGCAGCCGGTCACACGCCGCAGGTGGAGCCGCTGCTCGAACCATTCCTTGCCGAGATCGGCACGGTGACCGCGCGGCGGCCCGCGTGTCCGCTGTATACGACCGTCGAGGACGACCCGCGCGGCGACTACATTCTCGATTCCGCATACTGGGCGCGGAATCTGCGTCAGCCGGTGCGCTTCCAGCAAGCGGTGATGGCCGCTGCCGAGGACGGTTACCGGACCTTCGTCGAGGTCTCGCCGCACCCGACCCAGATTTATCCGATCACTGAGACGCTCGGCGCGTCAGCGATCGATGACGCCGTGCTGGTGCCGACGCTGCGCCGCGACACCGATGACGCCACGACGTTCCGGCTGGCGGTCGCGACCATGCTGGCGAACGGTTTGCTGGATCCGGTCACCGTCCGGCGCTCGCTGCATCCCGGCGCTCAGGTGATCGACCTGCCCTCGCCGCGCTGGCGGCACCAGAGGTTCTGGGCCACAGCGCCCCTTCCGGTGTGCGCGCCGGCCAACAGCGCGGCTACGACGCAGCCGCCTGCCGAGCAGCGCCCGGCCAGGCCCGTGGACCGGCTGCGCGCGTGCGTCGGGCAG
>NZ_DASRGV010000040.1:0-10282 GCF_035650855.1 Actinocrinis sp.
TCCGACGTACTCCCACCAGGCATACGGTGTCGTGTTGCTGTACAAGCGGGTGCCCGCCTGGATGAGTCCGCCGTTCACTCCGCCGAGCCCGACCCAGGTCACCTCGTCGGTGGGGCCGGCGCAGTTGCAGGTGTGCGCGTAGTTCTGGGTCCAGTGCGAAACGACCTGGTCGTAAGTCCTGCCGGTGTTGATGTAGCCGGCCCAGCCGGTGTCGGACGTGTGCGCGGCTCGCGCGTCCGTCGGCACCTTCTGGGTCCTCGTCACCGGTGCGCCCTGGCAGAACGCCGGGGTGCTGACGCCCTTGTACGACGCCATGCTCTTCGACCACGAAGCCAAGGCGCCGGCGGAGGCCGGGCGGGTCGGCAGGTTCATCTCCTGGAGCTCAGCGTTGCTTGCCGAGCTGGGATTGAACCCCGCGGGCGGGACGATCTCGAAACCCTCGTGCCCCGCCACCTCGAAGGTGTACTTCGTCCCGCCGTGCGCTGTGCGCGAGGCCCCGTTGGGAACCAGCGCGGACGTCCCGGCCGGGCAGTGCGGAGTGGCAGGGTGCGCGATGCCCGCAGCCCAGGCACCGGTGCTCGAAGGTGCCGGGGTGGCGGCTGCCGGGCCCGACGCGAGCGCTCCGACCAGGCCCGCGGCACTGGCTGCCGTGGCGATCATCTGCCCCAGACGACGATGTATCAGCATTCCGACTCCCCGTTGCGCTCGCTCGAGTCCTGACGACTTGTCACGTGTTACTCCTGTTTTCGTGCAACTCCGGCTTGCTGTTCGCACCGCACCACACGCTGCCCGAGGGGGCTTCCGCGCGGCTACGGCTTCGCTACGGCCCTGACCGTGACCGCGAATGAAGCCGTGGTAGGAAAGGACCGTCGATCATGCGCTACTGAGGTCATCCGGGGGGCGACAGTGTGGGTTGCGATTCTCGGTCCACTCGAAGTGCGCGATGCGGACGGCGTGGCCGCGCGGGTGCCGGCGGGCCGTGCCCGCACGGTCCTGGCGCTGCTCTGCCTGAGCCCGGGACGCGTCGTATCTCAGGACCGGCTGATCGATCTCGCCTGGAACGGCGCGCCGCCGGCGAGCGCGACGACGCGGCTGCACGGGTTCGTCAGCGAACTGCGTCGCGCGCTGCCGGCCGCGTCGGCGCCGGTCATCCGAACCGTCGGCCGCGGGTACTCGCTCGCCGTCGCCGAAGACCGGATCGACCTGCATCACGCACGTGGACTCGTGGAGCGCGCCCGCGCACAGCGGGACCGGGGCGACGTGGACGCGGCCGCCCGCGACCTGGCAGACGCGCTGGCACTCTGGCGCGGCCCGGCGTTCGACGGCATCGAGTGCACGCATCTGCAGGCAGAGGCGGACGCGATCGAACAAGAGCACGTTGACGCCCTGGAAGAGCTGGCCGATCTTCAGCTCGCCCGCGGGCAGCACGCCGCCGCCCTGCCCGGACTCGCCGAACTGGTGGCCCGCTACCCGCTGCGCGAGGGGCTGCGCGCCTCGCTGATGCGCGCGCTGGCCAGGTCCGGACGCCAGGCCGAGGCCATCGACACCTATCACGACCTGCGCCGGCGGCTTTCCGACGAGCTCGGTGTCGATCCCCTGCCACAGGTGCGACGACTTTTCGCGGCGATTCTGGACGGGGACCGGGAGCTGTTGGCGCCGGATCCGGTGCGAACCGCGCCGAGCGCGCAGTCTGCGCCACCGGCGGCTGCGCAGCAGCCCACTGCGATACCCCGTCAGCTGCCTGCGGCGGCGGGGCACTTCACCGGGCGATCCGGCGAACTGGAGTGGCTTACCGGGCTGGTGGATCGGTCCGATCCGGCGAAGGTGGTCGGTGCCACGGTCCTTATCTCAGCGATCGATGGGACGGCCGGTATCGGCAAGACCACGCTGGCGGTACACGCGGCGCACCGGCTGGCCGCGCGTTTCCCGAGCGGTCAGCTGTTCATCGACTTGCACGGCTACACCGAAGGGCACCTGCCGCGCGCGCCTGCCGAGGCGCTGGACTGGTTGCTGCGCGCCCTGGGCGTGCCTGCTCAGCAGATCCCCGCAGACGCCGACGCGCGCGCCGCGCTCTACCGCGAGCGCCTGGCCGATACCAAGACCCTGATCGTGCTGGACAACGCGGTCGACGAGGCGCAGGTGCGGCCGCTGCTGCCCGCGGCGCCCGGCTGCTTGGTGCTGATCACCAGCCGCAGGCGGCTCAAGGGCCTGGACGATGCCAACACCCTGTCGCTCGAACTGCTGACGCCGGCGGACGCGGCGGCGTTGCTGCGCGCGGTGGCCGGCGCGGACCGCATCGCGGCCGATGACCCGGTCCTCGACGAAGTCGCGCAGCTGTGCGGGTACCTGCCCCTCGCCCTCCGTATCGCCGGCGCGCTGATGCGACACCGCCGCGCCTGGAACCTGGAGCACTTGGCCGGGCTGCTGCGCGACCCTCGGCAGCGCGTGGCCGCCCTCTCAGACGGCGAACGCGACCTGGCCACGGTGTTCGACCTGTCCTACACCGGCCTGGGCGAGCAGCAGCAAGTATTGTTGCGCCGCCTGGGATCTGCACCCGGCTCGGATGCCGACGCGTATTCCGCCGCGACCCTGCTGGACACGGACCCGCGGACGGCCACCGGCCTGCTGGAGGACCTGGTCGATCACAACCTGTTGATCGCGCACGCCCCTGGCCGTTACCGGATGCATGACCTGATCCGCGCCCACACCCGCACCCTGGCTGAGCAGGACCCTGCGAAGCAGCGCGATGCTGCCGTGGACCGGCTGCTGCACTACTACGCGCACACTGCCCAAAGCGCGTCGGTACTGATCGCACGCTATCCGCGCCCGGCGCCGGACGGCCCCGCGCCCGCTCATGCGCCCGAGGTGTCCAGCTCGGGGGCCGCGCGGGCGTGGCTGCGTGCCGAACGCGACAACCTTGAGGCCGCGGTCGACTTCGCCCGCGGCCGCGATCTGCACGAGCGGGCCCTCGCGCTGTCCGCGGGTCTGGCCGAGATCCTGCGCGCCGACGGTCCGTCGGCTCGCGCCCTGGAGCTGCACCGGGCCGCGGCCGAGATCGGCGAACGCCAGGGCTACGCAGCCGGTCGCGCCAGAGCCTTGGCCGATCTAGGGGGCGTACGGCGCTTGACTGGTGATCTGCACGGCGCCGTCGAGGCGTTCACCGGCGCTCTGGAGATCTACCGCGAGATCGGCAACCGCCACGGCGAGGCCGGTGCCCTCAACGAGCTGGGTGGCCTGCGCCGCGAAACGGGTGATCTACGCGGGGCGCTTGAGGCGCTCAGCAGTGCCCTGGAGATCTACCGCGGGATCGGCAATCCCCACGGCGAGGCCGCCGTCCTCACGGACCTGGCAGGCGTACGGCGCCTGATGGTGGATTTGCCCGGAGCCGTCGACGCGCTGACCCACGCCCTGAAGCTGTGCGGCGAGATCGACTACCGCTACGGCGAAGCCGTAGCCCTCAACGAACTCGGGCGGGTACGGCGGATGATCGGGGATCTCCCCGGGGCGGTAGAGGCACTGGACCGGGCCCGGCAGATCTACCGCGAGCTCGACCATCGCCGCGGCGAGGCGAACATCCTCAACGACCAGGGACGCGTGCGCCGCCAGCTCGGGGATCTCGCGGGCGCCGCCGAGGCGCTGGCCCTCGCCCTGGAGATGTACCGCCAGCTCGGCCACCGCTACGGCGAGGCCTACGCCCTAACCGAGTTGGGGTGCGTGCGGCGCGACGCAGGCGACGCGTCGGGGGCCGCGGAAGCGCTGACCCGAGCACTGGAGATCTACCGGGCCGCCGGCAGTCGCGGCGACGAGGCTTGGGCACTCAACCATTACGCCGCCGCCATCGCCGACGGCGGTGACCTGACCCGCGCCCTCGCGCTCTACGAGCAGTCTCTCGCCATGAACCGCGAGTTGAACAAGCCGGACGACGAAGCACTCGCCCTGGAAGGGCTCGGCCGCTGCCACGTCGTCCTCGGCGAAACCGAGACCGCGGCGGCCCGGCTGCACCATGCGCTGCAGATCTACGAACGCCTGGGCATGACCCGCGACGCCGAACGCGTGCGCACCCGGCTGGCCGATCTGCCGACCTCCGAGTCCCCGGCGAATCTCCGCCGGAACGCATGCTGACCGCGGTGCGTCTAAGCCCCGAGGAGGATGCGCGATGAGGTGCGCTCGTACGAGTGTTGTCTCGCTGGCCGTGACCGCGGCCACGATCGCGGCCGCAGTATGCGGGCTGTCGTCGTGCGGGTCGGGTGCCGGGCAGGGAGGCGGAGGGCGCCCGGCCTCGACCGGATCCGCCACGTACAGCGGGACCACGGTCGCCAAGACGGCAGGACCCAGTGCAGTGCCGAGCACCGTTTCCCCGTCGGCAGTCAGCCTGTCATCGACGCGGCCTGCCCCCGCTCCCTCGCTGAGTTCGGGGGCGGATCCGCAGAACCCGGTCGACCGGCGCAAACCCACACCCCAGCCGACCGGCTCCTCACGCTGAGCGCTAGTACCGCGCTGCGCCCGCCCCGCGTACTTCCAAGTCCGAACGCACCGCGGGGTGGCAACCGCCGGAACGTTCCCGGACGGCCACCACCCCGCAGCAGTCACTCAGAGCTCACACAGCTGCCGGCTCCTCATCCGCCAGAGCCGTATCAGAACCCTCCCCGCCTGTGCGGGGCCGCCAGCGACCAGATGCCCCGGCCGTGGGTCGCGGCATAGATCTTGCCGTCTGGGCCGATCTTGATCTGCAGCGTGGCGTTCGTCGGCAGGTTCTCGCCGAGGATCTTCCACTCGGCCGAGTGCGCGCCGCGGTAGAACACCGCCAGGTCGGTGGCCAGCACCAGCGAGCCGTCCGGCAGGATCCGCACCGAGTTCGCGGGCACGTCGGGCAGGTTTGCGGAGATGTCGCACCAGGTGACCCCGCCGTCCCAGCTCTCGAAGATGTGCCCGACGCCGGCGCCGGGGCCCTCGGTCCACTTACGGGAGAAGCCGTTGACCGCGACGTAGACGTGGTTCGAGTTGTGCGGGTCGATCTCGAGCCCGGCCAGGTAGCGGTTGGGCACGGTGCCGTTGACCGGCAGGTTCAGCTGGTGCCAGCCGGTTCCGTCGGCCTTGCCCACCGCGATGCCGCGGGTGAAGCCGGGGCCGTTGCAGGACCCGCCGCACCACGCGGCGTAGATCGTCCCGCCGGACGCGGCGACCGCGGTCGCGACGTTGCCGGCACCGAGGTCGTAGACGTCGGTCCAGTCCGAGGTGGACCGGATCGCGAAGCCCTTGGTCTGCACGGCCACGTGCTCACCGCCCGCGACCCACACGTTCGGGTTCTTGGCGTCCGCGGTGAACGGCGCGATGAACCGGGCGTTGCCGGTCACCCCGTCGTTCGGCGGAACGCTGTACTCGGTGGCGGTCGACGGGTCGGTGCTCACGTTCGCGCCGCAGTCGTTGGTCACCCACATCGCGAGGTTCGTGTACTCCTCGGCGATGTTGCAGCCGTTCGCCGGGTCGACGAGGGTGTCGCCGCCGTCACCGCCGAAGTTGGAGCCCATGACCGGCTCGGTCGGGCGCAGGATCGACTGGCCGTTGTCCTGCAGACCGCCGGAGACGTCGAACCCGGCGCTCTTGGTGTCCTTGCCGACGCCGACCGAGTAGTACTGCAGCACGTCGATCGTGCCGTCGTTGAGCGACTGCCAGTCGGTGGCGTGGCCGAGGGCGTCGACCGAGCCCTTCACCGGACGCTTGTAGGCGCCGCCGTCATTGCCCACGACGACGTAGCTCTTGCCGTGGTAACTGCCGATCGTCACGGCGTGCTGGTCCGAGTGGGTGGTCTGCGAGCAGGTTCCGGACTGCTCGGTGGGGTCGATCGACCAGCAGGCGAAGGTGAAGTTCCAGTACGGGCCCACGGTCTGCCAGGTGGCGCCGGCGTCGTGGGATTCGTAGACCTCTTCGAGGCCCGCGTACAGGTGGCGCGGGTCGTTCGGGTCGACCTGCAGGAACTGGTTGTACCAGGCCTGGACGCCGGGGTTGTAGGTCGCGCCGGTCTCCGCCGAGCCCGAGGACTCCAGCTTGGCCGAGGTGGCCACCAGGGTCCACGGGCCGAACGGCGAGCCGCTGTTGGAGACGTAGATGCCGCCGAGCGTGCTCTTCGGGCTCGTGATCAGGGTCGGGTCCTGGTTGATCGCGTAGTACTTGGAGCCGTCCGCGGACCGTGCGAAGGTCACCGCGCCGACGTTCGCGGCCGCCGTGGGCAGGTCGCCGAGCGAGGTGGTGATCCGGGTCCACACCCCGCGCTGCTGGGTGTAGAAGCCGTTGTAGGTGTCGCCGCTGCGCCAGCCGATGGCCAGCACGACCTTCGACGGGTCCTTCGGGTCGGCGGCGATGTCGTTGGCGATGTTCTTGTAGATCGCGGAGGGGTCGCCCGCGAGCGGGCCGCCGGGCAGATAGGCGGGGTTCGGCGCGAACGCGAGCTTCCATGGGCCGGACAGGTTGCTCGCCGAGTGGGTCCACACGCCGCGCGTGGTCGCCGCCCAGACGGTGTCGCCGAAGATGCGCAGCTTGCGGATGCTGGTGGATTCCAGCTCGCTGCCGCCGACCCGGTCGCGCGGGGAGAACGTGCCGTGCTCGGGATCGCGCAGGACGTACACGCCCGATCCGGTGAACGTGTCGCCGGCGGTGTTGGCCTCGCCGGTGGCGTACCAGAGCTTGCCGTGGGCGTCGAGCACGAGGTCGCCGGTGGACTCCGCGGGCAGCTTGTCGGAGATGGGCGTCCAGTGTCCGCCGCCGACGCTGGAGCGCCACACGCCGCCGTTGGCCGCGCCCGCGTAGACGTGACCCTCGTTGTCCGCGGCAAGCCCGGTGATGCGCCCGGTCACGTTGCCGGAACCCGCGGAGGAGTTGGAGTCGTAGTCCCGGTAGATCGGATCGTCGGAGTTGTACGGCTTGTTCGTGACCTGCCGCCAGTCGCCGCCGACGTCGTCCATGGACTTCAGCTGGGCGATCGCCGCGCCGTAGGCTCCGGGCGCGACGATCCCGGGCGCGCTGCGTGCCTGGAAGTACTGCTGATCAGCCGAGGTCGGGTCGTCGACCCCGCCGTCCGCATTCCCGGGCGGCCCCCCGAGCGCGTTCGAGCGCACGAAGGCGTTCTGCTGCCCCGTGACGTGCGGACGGTTGTGCGATCCGCGCGGCGTCGAGGCCGCGTTGGCCGACGACCCGATCAGGGCCAGAGCGACCACGGAGACCACTCCGATCGGGAGCAGCCTCCGCTGTATATGAATTCTCATACGGTTAGGTCCCCACCTGTTCAACCCGAACGGCACGACACCCAAGGTTCGTGCACAGATATGACGACGAGGTTAGAGCGGAGATCAGCAACCTGTCGAGTGGCCGCGATCCGTCGAGGACGAGCCCTGATTTCACCCGTATTCGTGGTGTATTTCGGGATCGGGTCATGCGCTCCCGACCAATCGGAATGATGCGGATATCGAAGGCCATTCCTGGCGACGTGCGCACATGGGATGCCCACAGTGTGCCGGATTGTGGTGTCGCTGAACTCGAAGTTCCACCCGGACGGGAAGCGCTGTAGCGGCAGTGGATGCTCCTGTGCGTCTGCGGGAGGGCAAACTCGTGCATCTCACGGACACGACCCAGCCGTGCTGCAGATGCGGCGTTGGCGCTACATGGCCTACCGACGCGGCGCAGACCAAGTAGGTGCCTGCCGCCGCAGGACCAGCTCCCCCGTTGTTTCAGCTCTCGTCAGAACGTATGGGTGTGACTGCCTCGCGCCCGGTGAGCTGGAAGGCGCGCCGGTACTGCGCTGGGGTGGTGCCGCGGGCGCGGGCGAAGTGGCGCCGCAGTGTGTCGGGGCTGCCGAGCCCGCAGCGGGCCGATATCGCGGCGATCGTCTGGTCGCCGCGCTCCAGCAGCCGCTCGGCGAGCATGACGCGTTGTCGAGTGAGCCAGAAGCCGGGGGTTGTTCCCATCTGCTGGCGAAAGCGCCGGGCGAAGGTGCGCGGAGACATCGCCGCGCGGGCTGCCAGGGTTTCGACGGTGATGGGCTGGTCGAGGTGCTGCTGCGCCCACTGCAGGGTCTGCGCCAGCTCGTCGGGATGGCCGCACTCCGGAACGCTCATCTCAACGTACTGTGACTGTCCGCCGCTTCGGTGCGCGGGCACGACCATTTGGCGGGCGACCCGGTTGGCGATCTCAGCGCCGTGTTCACGGCGGATCAGGTGCAGGCACAGATCGATGGCAGCCGCCGATCCCGCGCTGGTCAGGATCGGTCCGTCCTCGATGTAGAGCCGGTCGGCCTCGACTTTCACCCGGGGATGGAGCTGGGCGAGCAGCGGTGCGTGCATCCAGTGCGTGGTGGCCCGGCGGCCATCGAGCAGTCCGGCCGCGGCCAGCACGAAAGCCCCGGTGCACGCGCTGGCCACGGTCGCGCCGCGGACAACGGCCTGCCGCAGCTGTTCGACCAGGGCCGCTGGCGGGGCGGGCAGCGGCGGGGCCGCACCCAGCACGAGGATCAGGTCCGCTTCAGCCAGAAAGTCCAGCGTGTGGCTGGGCATCACGGCGAAACCGGAGGTCGAGGCGATCGGCGCGATCTGCCCGGCGCAGACACCGAACCGGTATCCCGGCAGGCCCAAGCCCGTGCGGTCCAGGCCGAACACCTCGCAGGCGATGCCCAGCTCGAAGGTCGGCGCCGGCGCCATCACCGGTACAGCTACCGTCCGCAGCACCCGCCCATTTTGGCAGAAACTGCGGCAGGTGTGTCAGCCGTGCCAGGGCTGGCCGCGGGTCATCGCGGAGAAGGAGCAGACCACGAGAGGGGACCAAGAGGAAGGCGAACTGGCTGTGCCGACGACAATGACGGCCCCGCGCGGCGGGATCGCCGCGGCGCTCGGCGTCGTGTGGATCGTGTGGGGATCGACCTATATCGCGATGCGCGTGGCAGTACGTACGCTGCCGCCGCTGATGATGACCGGGGCCCGGTTCGCAATCGCTGGGCTGCTGATCTACGCCTGGTGCTGGTGGCAGCGCCGGCGACACCCCGAGGCCGGCTGGCGCCGCGGCAGCGCGCGCGAGTGGCGGGCCAGCGCGATCCTCGGCCTGCTACTGCCGGCCGCGGGCACCGGCGGCGCCACCTGGGCCGAGCAGAAACTGCCCGCAGGCACCGTCGCACTGCTCCTGGCCAGCATCCCGGTATGGCTGATCGCCACCAATCGCATCGCCGGACTCGAACACATCACCCGCCGCGCCACGATCGGCCTCCTACTGGGGCTTTGCGGCGTAGCCGTACTCGTCAATCCGTTCTCCGGCGCCGCTCCCGACCCGACCGCCTCAGCGGTCGCGCTCGGCGGCGCAGCGTGCTGGGGCGGCGGATCCGCCTACGCCAAGCGCGCCCCGCACCCCGATCAGCCGTTGTTGGGCAGCAGCATGCAGCTGATCTGCGCCGGCGCGGCGCTGTGCATCGCCGGCGCGGCCAGCGGAGACCTGTCGCGCATTCATGTCGGCGCGCTGACCTCCGAGAGCGCGCTCGCCGTGAGCTACCTGATCATCTTCGGCAGCCTGATTGCCTACAGCAGCTACGAGTGGCTGGTGCGCCACGCCTCCAGCCGACTCGCCGGAACCTACGCGTTCGTCAACCCGATCGTCGCGCTCCTGCTGGGATGGTGGCTGCTCGGCGAGCACGTCGGTATCCGCACACTCCTCGCCGCGACCGTCACCGTGACCGGCGTCGCCCTCATGGTCATACCAGCACGCACACGCAGCGCCACCACCAGCGCACCACACCAGCACGCCACGCCCCTCGGCGCCAGTGCCAGAAATCGGTGAGCTTTGATCACTAGACGCTCGTCGGGGTGGGTTGAGCGGCCGTGTGCCCAGCTGCGCAGCCGGCGAGCGAGTTCGGGTGCTGCTTTGAGGACTTGCGCCACGGTGACCACGTTGGCGACAGCGCCGACGACGTCGAGGGCGATGGTGAATTCGGACGGTCCTCGTTCGGTGTCCGCATCGGGCTCGACTGCTGCCATGACGTCCGCGGGCAAGCGCAGCTCAACGGCCATGGTGTGGCCTCCTTGTCAACGAGGCGATTCGATTGCGCAGGTCCTGGCTCAACGGCCGTAGTTGCTGCGGGGCCGGCTCTTCGGCGATGTAGCCGTCGTCCGCGAGCTTGACGACCAGGTCCAACTCGTCCAAAGCGAGAGGGTGGCTGAGGATCGCTCGATCGACCTTGATCTGAGTGGCGGCGAAGCTGGCGACTCGGTCGAGCGGCGCATGGCCGACACCGAAGTCATCGATCGCGAAG
>NZ_DASRGV010000041.1:0-6676 GCF_035650855.1 Actinocrinis sp.
AGCCAGGCGTAGGTCCCCGGGGCGCTGCGCACATAGGCAAGGACGTTCTCGGCCGCGGTTCGCATGTGCCGCGCCGCCGGATGGGACATGTATCCATCATGACGGGGGCCCGGTCCCGGCGCCCGACCTCCCGGCCGCGGAACCCGCGACCGCCGAGATCCACGGCGCGGCGCGATGAGCGAGACTTGGCGCCATGTACACGCACCTCTACAGCCTGCCCTCCGCCGTCGAGACCCCGGACGACGAGCTGGACGCCCCGGTCCCGCCGATCGAGGCGGTCCTGTTCGACTTCGCCAACACATTGTTCCGCATGGTGCCGACGGACGTGTTCCTGCTGCGGGTGTGGCAGGCCGCCGGGCGGGACGTCGCAGAGCTCGACATCGAATCGCTGGTGCGCGAGGTGCGCGCGGCCGGGCTGCTGCCGCACGTGCAGGCCGCGCAGGTGGGCCGGGACCTGGACGTGCAGCGGCACCGGGAGGCGACGCGGGTCTGGTTCGGCGAGGTGCCGCAACTGGCCGGAATCGTCGATCTGGCGTACGAGGCGGTACTGGCGCAGGAGAACTGGTTCCCCTACACGGACACGGCGCCGGTGCTGCGCGCGCTGGAGCGCCGGGGCATACCGGTGGGCGTGGTCAGCAACATCGTGTGGGACGTGCGGCGCGATCTGGAGGCGGCGGGGGTCGGCGACGCGGTGCGGGCGTACGCGCTCTCGTACCAGTTGAACTGCGAGAAGCCGGACCCGCGGCTCTTCCTCAAGGCCTGCGCCGACCTCGGCGCCGACCCGCGGCGCACGGTGATGGTCGGCGACAACCCGGCGCAGGATGGCGGCGCCGTCGCCTGCGGGCTTCGTGCCCTGATCCTGCCCGCGGAGCCACGGACCGGGGACCGCGGCCTGGACAGCGTTCTGCGACTGCTGGGCTGACGGAGCGTCGGAGGGGTCGCGGCCGCGGCCGGAACCCGGCCGAGCGCGTCCGAAGGGCGAGACGCGCGGGACCTCGGAGCCCGGCGTACCGACGCGGCGTCGGCCGAATCCGCGCTGAGCTGGGGATTCAGCAGCGCACTAGGCGCACTTCACCGGAGCGCCGAGGGCGCACTTTCGTCTAGCTTCGACACGCGTTAGAATGTTCAACATTGAGGCACTGCCCGCTCCCCCCGTGGCGGGCGGACCTCCCGACGCGGTCTGATCAACTGCGTCCCGGCGGCTTCGCGCTTCCCCCGTGGCGCGAAGCCGCCCTTTCTTTGCGGCCGGGCTTCGCGCGCTGCCTCTGGCGTTCCCGTCTCGCCCCACTGCTACACCCTCGGCGTTGCGCCTCTTGCGTTCCCGACGCGGACTCGATGCTCGCGACGGCGCCGCTTGAGCGGCCCTTTATGCCGTGGCGCTTGAGTAGCACCGGGCCTGAAGTGGTTTCCGCACTGTTTCCGGGTCGTTTCCGTGCCCCAACCGGGTGACTGCCGGGCGCGCCCTGACCGCGCGCCCGCGCCGGTACCCGCACCCTGGAGCGACCCAGGAGGGTGCTGAAGCTCCGGACCGACCAGTCGAAAGGCCGATCTCGATGCGCCGCTATCCCCCCATCGCCGAGCACGGCATGATCGGCGACCTGCAGACCTGTGCCCTGGTCTCCTCCGACGGAGTGCTCGACTTCTTCTGCGCGCCGCGCTTCGACTCGCCCTCGGTGTTCGCGTCCCTGCTCGACCACGACCACGGCGGCTACCTGCGGCTGGCGGCCGACGACGCGGACGTGCAGTGCAACTCCCGGCAGCTCTACCTGCCCGACACCGCGATCCTGATCACCCGGTTCCTCTCCCACCACGGCGTCGGCGAGGTGGTCGACTTCATGCCGCTGGACCGGCCGGAGCAGGCCAGCGGCCGACGGCGCGTCGTGCGGATCCTGCGGGTGGTGCGCGGCACGGTCAAGTTCGTGCTCGAATGCCGGCCCCGGTTCGACTACGGCCGCGCGGGGCACGAGCTGACCCTGGTGAGCGACAGCGCGGCGGTCTTCCGCGGGCCCGATCTCGACCTGCAGGTGCAGACCACGTTCCCGTTCCACCGCGAGGGCGACGACATCGTCGGCAGCGTGACGCTGCGGCTCGGCGAGACCGCGGCGCTGGTGCTGACCACCGGGATCGAGGAGCCGGCCCGGCCGATCACGGTCGCGCAGTTGGAAGAGGAGCACGAGGCGACCACCCGGTTCTGGCACTCCTGGTTGCGCGGCTCGGCGTTCCGGGGCCGCTGGCAGACGATGGTGCACCGCTCCGCGATCACGCTCAAGATGCTGACCTACGCGCCGACCGGCGGGATGATCGCGTCGGCGACCTTCGGGCTGCCGGAGCAGATCGGCGGGGAGCGCAACTGGGACTACCGCTACACCTGGATCCGGGACGGCGCGCTCGCGGCCCGGGCGCTCGCAGAGCTCGGATTCGTCGAGGAGGCGGACGCGTTCCGCCGCTGGGTGACCGAGCGGCTGCGCGACACCCGGCACGCCTGCGGCGAACCCTTGCAGATCATGTACCGCGTGGACGGCGATCCGTACCTGGTGGAGGAAGAGCTCCCGCACCTGGAGGGCTACGAGAAGTCCGGCCCGGTGCGCATCGGCAACGCGGCCGCGGACCAGCTGCAGCTGGACATCTACGGCGAGGCGGTCTGGGCGCTGACCCAGTCGCGCGAGCTGGCCGAGGTCTCCGGCTACCAGGGCTGGCAGACGCTCTCCGGGATGCTCGACTGGCTCAAGACCACCTGGGACCGGCCGGACGAGGGCATCTGGGAGACCCGCGGCGGGCGGCGCGACTTCACCTTCAGCAGGCTGATGTGCTGGGTGGCCTTCGACCGGGGCGTGCGGCTGGCGCGGGAGTACGCGCGCCCCGCGGACCTCGAGGGCTGGACGGCCACCCGGGACGCGATCCTGATGCAGGTGATAGAGCGCGGCTGGTCCCAGCGGCGCGGCGCGTTCGTGCAGCACTACGGCGGGGACGTGCTGGACGCCTCGCTGCTGATAATGCCGATCGTGGGCTTCATCTCGCCCAAGGACCCCGCGTGGCTGTCGACGCTCACCGCGATCGAGCAGGACCTCGTGACGGACTCGCTGGTCTACCGCTACGACCCGTCGGCGGCGCCGGACGGCTTGCGCGGCAGCGAGGGCACCTTCAACCTGTGCAGCTTCCTGTACGTCGACGCGCTCGCGCGCGCCGGGCAGCTGGACAAGGCCCGCTACGCCTTCGACAAGATGCTGACGTACGCGAACCACGTCGGCTTGTTCGGCGAGGAGATCGGCCCCACCGGCGAGCAGCTGGGCAACTTCCCCCAGGCGTTCACGCACCTGGCGCTGATCTTCGCGGCCACCACGCTCGGCAGCGAACTGGAGCGGCGCTCGCAGCGCGGCACGCGTCCGCACGGGCGGCCGTGGTGACGGTATCGCAGTCGCGTCGGCACACTCGGTAATCGGGTCGCCCAGTACCGGACACCTTGGTACTTTGACGCTTTGACGTGCGGCGACGCGAAGAAGCGCGCCGAGAGCGAGGGGTCCGTCGTGGCATTCGAGAGCTTGAGCAAGCGCAGCGTGGACGGACCGACGCTTGCCGCGCTCATCAGCGCGGCCTTCGGGCCGGAAACCGGCATCGCCGCGGCGAAGGAGATCAACGAAGGGTTCTTCAACGCCGCGTTCCGCGTCACGCTGACGGACGGCCGTGAGGTCGTGCTCAAGGCGTCGCCGGAGCCGCGGATCCCGCTGCTGACCTACGAGCGGGACATCATGCGCGGGGAGGCGGAGTTCTTCCGCGCGGCGGCGGACGGCGGCGTGCTCGTGCCCGAGGTGCTGTGCGCGAACTTCGAGCGCGAGGTCATCGACGGCGACTTCATCGTGATGTCGGCGGTCGACGGCGTCACCTGGTACTCGGTCGAGCAGCGACTCGACGAGGGCGCGAAGGCCGAACTCAAGCGGCAGCTCGGCGGCATCGCGGCGCAGTTGCACCGGGTGACGCATCCGCGGGGCCGCTTCGGATATCCGGCGGTCGACGAACTGTCCGGATCGACGTGGCCCGAGGCGTTCGCGGCGATGATCGGCGCGGTCCTCGACGACGCCGACCGGTTCAACGCTCCGCTGCCGCTCCCCTCATCCCAGGTGCGCAAGGCCGCGGCGCGGCACGCCGACGCGCTCGCGGCGATCAAGGCGCCGGCGCTGGTGCACTTCGATCTGTGGCCGGGCAACGTGATGATCACCGGACACGAAGCCGCGGACGGTGACGCCACCGGCAACGCGAACGCCGCGGCGTCGCGCATCAGCGGCCTGATCGACGGCGAGCGGATGATCTGGGGCGATCCGCTGATGGAGTTCGTGGGCATGGCGGTCTTCGGGCGCGCCGACCAGGACGAGCACGTGCGCGCCGGCTACCTTGCCGCCGGCGGAGCCATCGACGACGGCGAGGCGGCCGAGCGCCGCATGACGCTCTACCACTTGTACATGCAGGTGCTGCTGCTCACCGAGATGGGTCCGCGAGGCTATACGGACCCTGAATACCTGAAGCACTTCGGCCAGGAGTGCCCGAAGCGGATCTTCGAGGCAGTCAACAAGCTTAGCTAGTTCCTCCGGCGCCCGGCAGGTCAGACGAAGGAGAGGGTGGGGAACGAGCCGGCGAGGACGGGCGCCGGGTCGGTGCCGAGGACGTGCTGCAAGACCGTCGCGTACACCGACCGGAAATCGGTGTGGTACTTCAGGTCCCCGTTGTCGAGGTCGGTCAGCGAAGGCTGCTCTCCGATGAAGCCACCGCGCACCGACTCTCCGACGACGAACACCGGTCCCGCGGTGCCGTGGTCGGTGCCGTCGTTGGCGTTCGCGGCCACGCGGCGGCCGAACTCCGAGTAGGCGACCAGCACGACGTCCCTCGCCCGCGAACCGGCCGCGATGCGCTGCTGGAACGCGCCGATCGCGTCCGAGACCTGCTTGAGCAACGTGCTCTGCGTACCCTTCTCCGCCGAGTGTGTGTCGAAGCCGCCGAGGCTGACCGCGTAGACCCGCGTCGGAACCGAGGATTCGATGCAGGACGCGACGATGTCGAGCTGTTGGGCGAGGGCGCTGGCGGCCGTGCCGGCCGCCTTGGCTTTGGTACCTGCCGACTGCTTCACCTTCCCAGCGCCCTTGTTCGACGCAGCACCCTTATTCGAAGTAGCAGCCGCGCTGCTGAGGGTCGGGCCGAACGCCGTCGAGACGGTGAACAGGTCAGCGGTGTCACGCGCCGCGTAGGCGGCATTCGGGCAGTCCTGCGTCGAGGCCGCGCCGAGCGCCTTGAGCGCTTCTCCCGGTGCGCCGCTCGGCAGGGCGAAGCGGCCGAGCGGGAGCGCCGATCCGGCCGTCTTTGCGCCGGCGAGCAGCGGCGGGAGCACTCCCCCGAGCGAGACCGCGCGCAGGGCGCGCAACTGGTCGTCGGGTTGGCTGTCCAGCCACCGGCCGAGCCAGCCCGACGTGCCCGGTTCGCTCGGCGACGCGGTCTGCCAGATGTCCATCGAGACGAAGTGGCTGTGGTTGGGCTGCGGATAGCCGACGCCGCGCACGACCGCGAGCTTGCCGCTCTGCCAGAGGCTGTGCATCGCGGTCATCGCCGGGTTGAGCCCGAGGCCGTCGCCGAGGTCGAGCACCTCGTGCGGCTGGTAGGCCAGGTCCGGGCGGGCGTTCTGGTAGGCCGGGTCGGCGGCGGGCACGAGGGTGTTCAGTCCGTCGTTGCCGCCGTAGAGGGTGAGCAGCACGAGGATGCCCTGGCCGGGCGGCAGCGGGTCGGTGGCGGCGGCCGAGTGCAGTTCGTGCAGGCCGAGGACCGTCGCGCCGCCGGCGAGCGCCGCGGCGCCGGTCACGCCGGAGGCGAGGAGGAACTTGCGTCGGGTGAGCATGTCCATGGGTCCGGTGCCTCCTCAGTTGACCGCGTACTCGGGGCTCAGCAGGGCGAGTTCGACGAGGGCCGCGGGATCCCCGGCCACATCGGCGAGCGCGGCACGGGTCCGGTCGCTGAACGCGTCGATGCCGAGCAGATGCGCGGCGGCGTCGATACGCGCGCTCGGTGCGGCGTCGGCGACTAGGGAGACGTCGCCGGCTGTCGCGACCCAGTGCGCGAAGGTAATGCGGGCCTGCGTGGCCGCCGTGGTCAGCCAGAGCCTGCCGGAGGGCCAGCCGCCGACGTTCGGCGGCGCAAAGGGCAGCTGGCCGAGGCCGTTGAGCGCGGCGCGCAAGAGGGCCGATTCCTTTGCCGAGCCGTCGACCGGCGGATTGATCTTCAGTGCCCGCATAGCGCCGACCACGTACTCGACGGGTTGTTTGACGAGCGCGTAGCGGGCCGAGGCGGACGCGGCGGTGACAGCGCTGTCGGTGAACACGGGATCGGTGAAGATGGCGCGGGCCAGCGCTCTCAGGTCGTGGCTCGCGCCGTAGGCCGATATCAGACGGCTGAGTGTGTCGGCCGGGATCGGGTCGCTCGAACCGAGCCGGAACCACATGCGCGAGGCGAGGAACCGCGCGTTCGCCGGCTGCGCCATGAGCAGGTCGGTGAAGGCGTCGACGTCGAACGCCGCGGTACGCCCGAGGATTGTCTCCGGTCCGGCGGCGTGCGCCTTCGCGGCGAAGATCGCCTTGCCCGAACTGCGGTCCAACCGCCAGCCGGTGAGCGCGAGGGCCGCCTGACGTACGTCGGTCTCGGT
>NZ_DASRGV010000042.1:0-5955 GCF_035650855.1 Actinocrinis sp.
CGTCTCGCAGCGGAGACGGCCGGGAGCCGCGGTATGTCCGGCCTCAGCGACCGCGCGGCGCGTACATGATCACGCCGACTCCGATCAAGCAGAGCACTGCGCCGATGACGTCGAAGCGATCCGGTCGATACCGGTCCGCGACCATGCCCCACACCAGCGATCCGGCGACGAACACCCCGCCGTAGGCGGCCAGGATCCGGCCGAAGTGGCTGTCCGGCTGCAGTGTCGCGACGAATCCGTACACGCTGAGGGACACGACTCCCGCGCCGATCCAGGCGAGGCCGCGATGGTCGCGCAGTCCCTGCCAGACCAGCCAGCAGCCGCCGATCTCGAACAGGGCGGCGAGAAGGAACAGCGCGACGGAGCGAGCAGGGATCATGCGAACGAAGGTAGCCCCTTCCCTCCGGTCGCCTGTCCGCGGCGCGCGGCAAACGACGGACGGCGGACAGCGGTTCACGGACCTGTCCTCATCGCGCGTCGTCGAGTACGAGTACGCTCGTCGCCTAGGCGAGAACTGCACCACCGGAAGGGCACATGTCTAACGCGGACTTCGATCGAGTCGCACACCTGCTCGGTGAAGGAGTGCCGCCCTCGCGGATCCACACCGACCAGCCAAGCCCCGCGCGCATATACGACTACTGGCTCGGCGGTAAGAACAACTACCCGGTGGACCGCGACGTGGCCGAGACCATCCTGGCGATGGCGCCGACGACCCGAGCCAGCATCCGAGAGAACCGCGACTTCCTGTTGCGCGCCGTCTCCTTCCTCGCGCATCGGGGCATCGACCAGTTCCTCGACATCGGCTGCGGGCTGCCGTTCTCCCCCAATGTGCACGAGGTCGCGCAGCGCGTCATTCCGCAGGCCCGGGTGACGTACGTCGACTCCGACCCGATCGTGCGCGCCCACGCCCAGGCGTTGATGCAGAGCGGCGACATGGAGCACATCGCGGTACTGCACGCCGACGCCCGCGATCCGGAGGCGATCCTTCAGCATCCTGACACGCGGCGGGTGCTCGACTTCGGCAAGCCGGTGGGCGTGCTGCTCGTCGCGCTGCTGCACTTCGTGCAGGACTACGACAACCCGGCGCAGATCATCAGCCGCCTGATGCGCGAAGTGCCGGCGGGCAGTTATCTCGTCATCTCGCACGGAACCGCGGACTTCAATCCGTCGGGGGCGCTGGAGGCGACCGAGTCCTATCGCGCCACCTCGTCATACGTACCGCGCACCGGCGCGGCGATCGAGTCGCTGTTCCTCGGCATGCCGCTGGAGGAACCCGGGCTGGTGCCTATCGCGCAGTGGCCGGACCCGAGCGTGCCGGCGCGCGCGGAGGAGTTCGGGCTGTACGCGGGAGTGGCGCGCAAGGCCTGAGGACGGCGGCGCACGACCCGCGCCCGCGACGAGCGACGCGGACGCAGACGAACGCACTCAGCTGAAGACGCGGATCACCGCCGCCATGTCGTCACCGCCCAGCCCCGCCTGCGCGCCGTCCTCGAACTGCGCGTTCAAGGCCGTCATCAGCCGATCGTCGCAGCCCGCCGCCTGCAGCGCCTGCACGATCAGCGCCGAGTCCTTGACCGCGCCGCCGAGCGTGAACGCCGGGGCGAAGTCGCCGACGATCATCGTCTTGCCCTTCAGCTGCGCGTATTCGCAGTCCAGCGGGCCGCCCGAGATCGCCTCCAGGAACAGCGCCGGATCCAGGCCGAGCTGCCTGGTCAACGCGATGCTCTGGGCGGTGGCTCCGGTCACCGACAGCACCCACGAGTTCGCGGCGAGCTTGAGCCGGTGGCCGTGGCCGGGATGCTCGCCGACCCACACCGTGCGCGCGCCGATCGCGTCGAGCACCGGCGCGACCCGTACCCGTAACTCCGTCGGCCCGGCCGCGAGCACGATCAGCTTGCCCTGCTCCGCCGGCTGTCTCGTGCCGAGCACCGGCGCGTCGATGAAGCCGATCTCATGCCGGTCGGCCAGCCGGGCCAGCCGCGCGGTCCCGTCCAGGCCGACCGTGGCGCTCTGGATCCACACGGCCTGCTCGTGCATCGCGGGCAGCGCCTCAGTCATGACCTGCTCGACCGCGTCGGCGTCGAACAGCATGGTCAGCACGACTTCGGCGCCCGAGACCGCCGTCGCCGGGTCCTCGGCGACGCTCGCGCCGACGTCCGCGAGCGGCAGCGCCTTGTCGGGACTGCGGTTCCACACCGTGACCTGCTCCCCCGCCCGCGCCAGGCTTCGCGCCATCCCGGACCCCATCAATCCGGTCCCCAACACGGTCACCTTCGTCATGACAAGACCTCCAGGGATATCGCGGCCGCCGGCGGACCCGCTTGCCGATCCGCCGGGCCGGGCCAGCGCTGCCTCAGCTGTGCCAGGCCCGTCTACCCCGGCCGCAGCGGCGGATGCGTCGGTGCCCTCCGCGCGGGGGCCTGGCAGGATACGGCGACATGGACTATGCGGAACTTCGGCAACGCTTCGCCACGCTGACCACGGCGCATCTCGCCGACGCCTGCATTCGCGCCGGGGTGCCGGTGCGCTGCGGACCGGCGGGTCTGGCGGCGGTCGTCCCTGGCAGCCGCGTATTCGGCCGCGTCCTGCCCGCGCGGCACGTCGGCAGCGTCGACGTGTTCCTCGAAGCCTTCGCGGGCGCCGAGCCCGGTGACGTGCTGGTCGTGGACAACGGCGGCCGGTCGGACGAGGCCTGCGTGGGCGATCTGGCGGTGCTCGAAGCGGCGGACGCCGGGCTGTCCGGGATCGTGGTCTGGGGCCTGCACCGCGACACCGCGGACATCCGCGCGATCGGGCTGCCGGTGTTCAGCCTCGGCGCGCTGCCGACCGGACCGCTGCGGTTGGACGACCGCCCGCAGGACGCGCTGGACTCGGCCCGGGTCGGCCAGTGGACCGTCGGCCGCGCGGACCTGGTCGCGGCCGACGAGGACGGCGCGCTGTTCCTCCCGGCCGACCACGCCGCCGAACTGCTGGCGAGCGCGGAGCGGATCCGCGACACCGAGCGCGGCCAGGCCGACCGCATTCGCGCCGGTGAGGGGCTGCGCCGCCAGCTCGGGTTCAGCGGATACCTGGAGCGCCGCCGCGCCGAGCCTGCACTCACCTTCCGCGAGCACCTGCGGTCGGTCGGCGGGGCGATCGAGGAGTAGCCGGACGCGGCGCCCGATTGTCGGCGCCGCGACCTACGCTGGCCGCATGGCTCAGGTCGTTCCGCATGCCCGGCATCTGCTGCGGGCCAAGGACCTCATGGACTCGCGCTACGCCGAACGGCTGACGGTGGCCGACGTGGCGCGGGCGGCCGGGCTCGGGCGGGCGCAGTTCAGCCGCGAGTTCAAGCGCGCGTTCGGCGAGTCCCCGCACGTCTACCTGCTGACCCGGCGGCTGGAGCGCGCGGCCGCGATGCTGCGCTTCACGGACCGGTCGGTCGCCGAGATCTGCATGAGCGTGGGGCTGGAGAGTATCGGCTCCTTCACCACCAGCTTCACCCGGACGTACGGCGTCTCCCCCACCGCCTACCGCTCGAAGTTCCCGCCGGCCTCGACCTTCGCGCACGTCCCGGGCTGTGTCGTGCGTTTCTACGGAAGGCCGCGACATCAGACGTTTCGAGAAGACGGCGGCGGCGCGCGGACATAGCGTTGGGGTCGTCGCCAACCCGTGCAGGAGGCTCGAATGTACAAGATCGCGACGACCCAGCTGTGGGTCACCGACCAGGACGAGGCGCTCGCCTTTTACACCCGCAAGCTCGGCATGGAGGTCCGGTCGGACGTCACCATGCCGGAGATGGGCGGCTTCCGCTGGCTGACGGTCGGGCCGGCCGGGCAGCCGGACATCGCCATCGTGCTGATGGCCATCCCCGGCCCGCCGGTGATGGACGAGGCGACCGCCGACGACGTGCGCGCGCTGGTGGCCAAGGGATTCGCCGGCACCGTGTTCCTGACCACCGAGGACTGCCAGGCCGAGTACGAGGCGCTGAGCGCGCGCGGCGTGGAGTTCGTCGAGAAGCCGCAGCAGCAGCCGTACGGCATCGACTGCGGGTTCCGCGACCCGTCCGGCAACCACCTGCGGCTGACTCAGATCACCATGCCGGGCGTGTGACCGGCGGCCGCGGCGGCGCTGAGGGGCGGCGCTGATCGGCGCCGTCTGAGAAGCGCGGGGAGCGGCGGGGGATTCGGCGGCGGACCGTTGACGGCGGTCCGCCGCTGCTTTAACTTCACCGGCGGACGGCCCGTCCGGCCGTCCACCGCCTGCCGGGTATGAGGGTGTCCGGCACGCAGCCGCCTACTTCGCTTCTCATGGATGGCCCACATGCGTGTATCAGCCCTCACCCGCTTCAGCCTGGCCTGCACCTGCAGCACCGCCCTCGCGGCGTTCGCCACCTTCTGCGCCGCGCCGCCGGCGCACGCCGCCGTCACGATCACCGTCGCGAAGAGCGGCGGCCAGTACACCAGCGTGCAGGCCGCGGTGAACGCCGTGCCCAACAACTCTTCGACCTCTTACATCATTTCCATCGGCGCCGGCACCTACTCGGAGACGGTGACCGTCCCGGCCTCGAAGCTGCACCTGACGCTGCTCGGCGCCACCGGCAACGCCGCCGACGTGGTGATTCAGGCCTCGAATTACGCGGGCGAGACCAATCCCGCGACCGGCTCGGCCTACGGAACGCTCGGCTCGGCCACGGTCACCGTGAAGGCGAACAACTTCACGGCCGAATACCTCACGTTCGCGAACAACTTCAACAAGAACAACTACCCGGGCGTCAGCGGCACCCAGGCCGTCGCGCTGGCCATGCAGGGCGACCGGCAGGTGTACAAGTACGACAAGTTCTGGGGACATCAGGACACGTTGTTGTCCTGGAGCAACACGCCGAGCGTCGACATCCGGCAGTACGTCTACGGTTCGACCGTGGACGGCGACGTGGACTTCATCTTCGGCAACGGCACGCTGGTAGTCGACCGCAGCACCATCAACGTGGAGAACGACGGCGTCTACAGCAGCGGCGCGCTCACCGCACCGGCGACGTACAGCAGCCAGGCGTACGGGATCCTGATCACCGGCAGCACGGTTGCGTCCTCGCTCGCCGCGAACACGGTTTACCTCGGCCGCGCGTGGGTGCCGTACAGCGGCGCGGTACCGCAGGCGGTGATCCGCAACACGGTGCTGCCGGCGGCGATCCATGGGTCGGGCCCGTGGACCGGCATCTCCGGTGCCACCTGGACCGCCGGCCGGTACTACGAATATGCCAATTCCGGGCCGGGCGCGGCGGTCAACTCCAGCCGCCCGCAACTGAGCAGCAGCGCCGCGGCGAACTACACGGCAGCCAAGTACCTCGCCGGCGGCGACGGGTGGAATCCGGTGGTCTGAGCGGCTACGACTGACGATTGACCCGTCCTCTCACCGGCGTCCGACCCGGCGTCTGACCGGCCTCTGACCGGCGAGGGAGGCGAAAGTCTCCTGATTCGCGCGGTGGTGGCGGCAACCGGGCGCGGGGCCTAACGTGGCCCCATGCCCGGCTCTGTGCAACTCGGTCCGTCCGACGGCCGCATCATCCTGCGCACGTACCGCGAGGGGCTGGCCGCGCAAGTCGGCCACGACCTCGTGCTGCAGATCACCGAGTGGTCCGCAGCGGTGACGCCACCCGGGGTGGAAGGCGGTCCCGCGATCGAAGCGCGCGTGGACCTGACCTCGCTGCGCGTGCTGGAGGGCACCGGCGGCGTGAAGCCGCTGACGGACAAGGACCGGGGCGACATTGTCGGCAACGCCCGCAAGTCGCTCGGCACCGAGCGGAATCCGCAAGCGGTGTACCGCGCCAACGCCTTCACGCCGAGCGGTGACGGTGGAACGTTCAACGGCACGCTGAGCCTGCACGGCGTCGAGAAGCCGCTGAGCCTCACCCTCACCCGGATGGAGCAGGGCGGGTATCGGGCCACGGCGAAGGTGACGCAGACCGAGCACGGCATC
>NZ_DASRGV010000043.1:0-4401 GCF_035650855.1 Actinocrinis sp.
GCGCACGTCGTTCATGAGGTCGATCCGGTCCTGCGCGGAGAGCCGCGGGTTGTCCGGCTCGGCCATGGCTTGCGCGAGCAGGTCGAGGTTGGTGCGGATGGACGTCAGCGGCGTGCGCAACTCGTGCCCCGCGTCCGCGACGAGGCGGCGCTGGTAATCCTGCGAGCGGGCGAGGGCGGTAAGCATCGTGTTGAAGCTGGTCGTCAGGCGGGCGAGGTCATCGTCGCCGGTGACTTCGATGCGCCGCAGATCGCCCGTTTGGGCGATGTATTCGGTGGCCAGGGTCAGCCTCTGCACGGGCCGAAGGGCGGCCCGGCCGAGGAAGAATCCGGCTGTTCCAGCGATGGCGATGCCGGCCAAGCCGACGAGGAGTGAAACGAGCCCGAGCGTGTGCAGCGTTGCCTGCGTGGGAGCCATCGACTCGGCGAGGACCAACGCCGCGCCGCTGTTTCGACCGCCCAAGGGCAACGAGGTCACGCGGTACGTGATGCCGCCTTCCTGTACCGTCCGTGTGCACCGCTCCAGATAGCCCGACGCCACGTCAAACTCCGGCTGCCCGAAGGGCGCCGCCGGATGAATGCTGATGGTCTGCCCGTGCATCAAGATTGGGACAGTCGGCGGTTCCACGGGGTTCTGGCCAGGAAGAATGATCGTTTCCTGCAGGCCGAGCGAGTGCAGCAGTTCGGCGCCCTCAGTGCTGGTCGCGAGGACGTTCGGGTTCGCCAGATCCGACGCCTCGACGAAGATCGCGCGTTGGAACAGGTCGTCGTCAAAGCGGTTGGAGATCTCGTTGCGCACGACGACGTAGCTGACTATCGACGCAATGGTGAGCGTGACGCCAACCGTGACCATGACCAGCAGGGACACTCGGGCGCGCAACGGCATGCGATGCAGCGCTTCGCGCATGGATCGCGCGTTCCACCAGGCCGGCGCCCTGAGTGCCCACTTCCGCTCCTGCTGCTGCTCCGGCTTGTCTTGCGCAGCCGTCGTCACGGCGCTGTCTCCCGCAGTGCGTAGCCGATACCGCGCACGGTGTGGATCAGCCGGGGCTCACCTTCCGCCTCGGTCTTGCGGCGCAGGTAGCCGACGTAGACCTCAAGGGAGTTGGCGGTGGTCGGGAAGTCGAAGCCCCACACCTCTTCGAGGATCTGAGCGCGCGTCAGCACCTGCCGGGGGTGACGCATGAGCAGTTCCAGCAGGTTGAATTCAGTACGCGTCAGGCGCACGGTGCGATCACCGCGGGTTACTTCTCGTGCGGCGCTGTCCAGCGACAGGTCGGCGAAGGTGAGGATGTCCTGGCCCGGGCTGTAGGCGGACTGGGTACGGCGCAGCAGCGCGCGCAACCGCGCCAACAACTCCTCCAGCGCGAACGGCTTCGGCAGGTAGTCGTCGGCGCCCGCATCCAGGCCCGCGACCCGATCGGAGACGGCGTCGCGCGCGGTCAACACGAGAATCGGCAGGTCCTCGCCCGCGGATCGCAGCCGGCGGCACGCCTCCAGGCCGTCCAGCCTCGGCATCATCACGTCGAGCACCGCCGCGTCCGGCCGGTTGCGCGCGATCGCCTCGAGGGCGGCGAGCCCATCCGTGGCCACGTCCACGTCGTATCCGTTGAACGCCAGCGAGCGGCGCAACGAGTCGCGCACCGCTTGGTCGTCGTCAACCACCAGAATCCGCATGCCCGAAGTGTTACCCCACGCGCTGAGAAGGTCCTGAGACGCGCCGAAAGCCTCGCCAACAAGCCGCCTCGGAACCCGTCCGATCCTCCTGATTTCGTACAACTACGTCCCAGGCTAATCGATGGTCGGATTATCAACTGCGCTGTTCAGGCGATGGTCTTTGTCCACAAGGGGCAGTTGTCCACAGGTGCCCGGAAATCTTCCCCACAGCGCTTGCAAACCGGTGATCTTTGATTCAGGGCGGCTGCGGCAAGCACCGTCCGATCCGCCGGTCGGCGGCGGAGACGATGCGAGGGAGGCAGGGCTGATGAGCATGACGACGGCTACCGCGGCGGGCGGCGTGTGTTGCGGCGGGCGGGAGTGTCCCGAACCGGACTGTGCGGGAGCGCAGATCTTGGAGCCACAGGCGGACCGCTTCAACGGAATCCATCTCACCGCGGGCAGTGAGGACGAGGCGGAGGCACTGGCCGCGCAGTTGGAGGGCGGACTGCCGGGCGCGGTACGGCTGGGCTCCCCGGCGGAAGTGGCAGCGGCCATCCCGCACTTCTTCGGTTTCCATCCCGATTCGAGCATCGTGATGCTCGGGCTCGCCAGATCGCGGCACGACTGCCGGGCCGGGATCAGCCACGGGCTGCGGGTAGACCTTTCGTCGGTGGCGCACGGTCCGGCCGCCTTCGGTCGCTGGGCGGCCGGGCGGCTGGTGGAGGCCGGGGCGAACGAGGCGCTGTGCGTGATCTACCCGCCGGAGGGTGGCCCGGCGCGGATGGCGGACTACCGGCGGCTAGTGGCTGGAATGTGCACGCCGCTGCGGCTGGCCGGTGTGCCGCCGCTTGACGTGCTGTTCGTTGCGGACGGCCGTTGGTGGTCGTTCCTGTGCGACAGCCCGACGTGCTGTCCTCCCGAGGGCTCGCCGGTGGAGAGCGGGGCCAGCGCTATCGCCGCGCTCAGTGCCTATTCGGGACTGGCGGTGCTGCCGAACCGCGCAGCTCTCGCAGCGAGCCTTGAGCCGTATGGCGGCGACATGGTCGAGCGGATGCGGGCCGCGTGCGATGACGCACTCAGCCGCATCGCCGCCGAGCACTTCGCGGCCGAGGCGGCCGGCGATTGCGTGGCCCGACCGGAAGCCGCGTTCCGATCCGGTGCGGCCTGCTTCCCGGATGGCGGCCTCGGCGACGGCACCGGCATCCCGTTCTATCCCGCGCTTGAGCCGGCCCTGGTGATCGGCGCCAGCACACCGCAGGGCGCCGTGGACTGTGCACCCGAATCCGACGAGTGTGCAGCCCGCGAATGCGTAAGCCCCGAAGAGGAGTCGGAAGGAATCTTCTGCGACGCAACTGATACGCCGCTCGATGCCTCAACCTCCGACGAGGCGATCGCCTCACCTGAGCCACCCACGCCTGAGGCGTCCCAGCGTCGTCGGACACCGACACCGAGCCGGATTCTCGACTTCGACTGGGACGACGTGACACGCGCCTGGCAGCTCGCCGACAGCCTCTGCGACGGTCAGGTGCCGCCGGATCGGGCCATGACCGACGAGACCGCGGGCGCGCTGCTCGTCGCCTTGACGGACGTGCGGGTGCGCGACTACCTGGCGACCTGGTGCGGTGATGATCGGGCCGGACAGGCGGTCGCGCTCAGCGTGGAGCTGGCTCGGCGCGCGGTCACGGCGGAGCAAGCGGCGGCTGCCTACTCGATCGCGGCGTGGGCCGCCTGGGCGCTGGGCTGGGGAGCGTGGAGCCGGCTTTGCCTAGAGCGGGCGGCGAACGCGGTGCCTGGTTATGCACTCGCGGGGCTGATCAAGCAGGGTCTGGAGCGGGGTGTCGGCCCGGAATTGGTTCGCGAGGCGGCTCAAGGCACCGCGCGTCGGCTCGACGAGATGCACGCCGAGCACTACGCGGCGCAGGAGCGGGAGTCCGGCCGACTGCACAGGGGGCGCTGAGCCGATGGCGCGTAAGAACCTTTCATCGCTGGTTATCGTCATTCGGACGATATATGATGCCCGCTCATGGCGACGTCGCAGAGTCCGGCAGGCTACAACCCCCGTGACTGGCCGCCGTTCGCGGTTACCGTGGACCTGGTTGTCCTCACGGTTCGGGACGGCGCTCTCTCGGCACTGGTCGTTCGCCGCGGCGAGCAGCCTTTTGCGGGCTGTCTGGCGCTGCCGGGCGGCTTCGTTCGAGAGTCTGAATCCCTTGGCCGTGCCGCCGGACGGGAGCTCGCGGAGGAGACGGGCCTGGCGGAACTGCCGGTGCATCTCGAACAGCTCGCCACCTACGGGGAGGTGGACCGGGATCCCCGCATGCGGGTCATCTCGGTCGCCTATCTGGCGCTCGCCCCCGATCTGCCGACGCCTCGCGCGGGCGGCGACGTGGTCGCCGCGGCCTGGACGCCGGTCGCCTCGCTCCTGCCCGAGCTCTTCCCGGGCCACGCGGGTGCGGGTCCTGCCGGTGCGACGCTGGCCTTCGACCACGCGAAGATCCTGGCCGACGGCGTGGAGCGAGCCCGCGCGAAGCTCGAGTACTCCCCGCTCGCCGCCGCGTTCTGCCCGGCCGAGTTCACCGTCGGCGAATTGCGCCGCGTCTACGAGGCCGTGTGGGGAGTGGCGCTCGACCCGCGCAACTTCCACCGCAAGGTGACCGGCACACCCGGCTTCCTCGTCCCCACGGGCGGTACCACGACCCGCCAGGGCGGCCGTCCCGCACAGCTCTTCCGCGCGGGCGGCGCC
>NZ_DASRGV010000044.1:0-3213 GCF_035650855.1 Actinocrinis sp.
CGTGTCCAGCCCGTCCTCGTTCACGTGCACCGTGCCGGACTGGCCCGACGCCGCCGGGCCGGAGCTGGACAACACCACCGTGTCGCCGTCCACCTGACCGTTGGCGAGCATCTGCACCCGGTTGTACTCGCTGGTGACGAGCTCGCTGTGCGATGCCCAGCGGATGCGCGGCAGCGCGGTCAGCCGCTCGTAGATCGCGTTCGTCCCGACGTGCACCAGCCGCAGCCCGTCATCGGCGCCGGCGATCGCGGTCAGCGCCGGAGTAGTGCCGTTCTTCGCGGCGATGGTCAGCGGGTCCTTCGCGTGCAAGGTCAGGGTCGCGGTCAGCTGCGCCCCGGCGGCCACCGCGTCGGCCGTCACCGGGACCGTGAAGTCGCCGTTCGGGTCGGTGGGGTCGATGGTGCCGGTCAGCCGCTTCGAGTCGGCGATCTGCGTCCCGTTCGCGTCGTGGATCGCGACCTCGACCCAGCTGTTCGGGTCCTGCGCGCTCAGCGAGTCCGCGACGGGGCCCTGGATCAGGATGCCTACCCCGCGCAACGGACCGTTGATCGGCACCGGCACGGTCACCGGTTGTCCCGGCTGCAGGGTCAGCTGCGTGCCGTCACCCCGGGCCGGGGTCTCGGTGCCGAGCACCGGATCGCTCAGCTCGGTGACGAAGTACTTCGTGCCGAGCAGGTCGAGGATCGGGCTGGTCGCGGTGGCGTGCGAGGCCGCGAAGTCGATGTACGTCGTGAACGGCACCGAGTCGCCGGGCACCCCCTTCACCAGTGCGGTGAAGTTCTGGTTGATGAAGGCGTGTCCGTTGACCGAGCGCAGGTCGTACGCCACGTTCGTGCCGAAAATCATGCCCGTCTCGCTGGACGCGAAGCGCTGCTCGCCCAGGTTCGCGGCGAGGAACGAGTGCGTGTCCGTCACCGGGTAGAACGTGTCCTTCGGCGAATTCGGGCTGTACAGCGACACGAAGCTGCCGCTCTGCACCGCGATGAGCACCGGGAGCACGGCAGCGGCGGCGAACCTGGCCTTGCGCCACACCCGGTCGTAGCCCGGCGCGGCCATGCGCCGCGCGGCGAGCCTCAGCACCACGACGCACGCGACCGCCGCGGCGACCAGCAGCAAGCCCTTGCCGATCTCCTGCCAGTAGAGCCCGACCACGTCGGTCTGGTCGTTCTGCTGTCGCAACATCGCCTGCTCCGCGCTGGCGTGGTGCTCGCCCCACCACACCAGCAGGCCGACGAACGCTGCGCTGACGACGCCCAGCCCGACCGCCCACCAGGTCGCCGGGCGCGGCCGCGCTATCGTCCGCTGCGCGCGGCGGCGCAGCAGCAGCTCGAAGCCGATGCCCGCGAGCACCGCGACCACGAAGCCGAACACGCTGCGGGAGCGGCCGATGTAGTTGATCGCGAACAACGACTGCAGCCCCGGGGTGTTCTGCAGCACGCCAAGCGGCCAGCCGCCGACGTAGATCAGCTCGCCCCAGACCAGCGCGGCCGCCGCGAAGAACACCCACACCGCGCGTGGCAGCAGCGCCCGGCCGGCGCGCGGCAGGGCGAAAGCCACCAGGGCCAGCACCACCGCGCCGGCGCTGAGGTAGCCGATGTACTCGATGAAGTTGAAACCCAGGTAGAACAGCGGCGGCCGGGCCGGATCCGCCGAGCCGAAGGCCCAGGGCGCGAACGAGGTGAGCAGCGCCGTCACGTCGATGTGCTGGGTGGCGTCCTGCGCGCGGTTCGCGGTGTACCAGGTGTGCAGGAAGGAGGAGAACGGAAGCAGCTGGAAGGCGGCGAGGCCGACCCCGGCCGCGGCGCCCAATCCGGTGCCGACCACTGGCCGCCACGCCCGGCGCAGCTCGCCGCGGTGCTCGACGGCGATCCGGACCACCGCGTAGGCCGCCGCCGTCACCAGCGCGTATCCGGCCACCGAGGGGAAGCCGCCGAGCAGTAGCGAAGCGACCGGCAGCGAGATCAGCGCGGCGTCTCTCAGCCGGCGTTCCTGCAGGTACCGCTCGACGGTCCAGAACAGCGCCGGGATGAGCGAGGCCACCCTGGTCTGCGGGAAGTTGAGCCAGGCCACCATGAAACCGCTGGTCGCGAAGACCATTCCGGCGGTCAGCGCGGCCGGGCGGGAGAGCCCGAGCCGGCGCAGGAACAGCAGGCAGCCGCCGACCGCGACGATGATCTCAAGCAACCGCTCGTAGGCCGGAGCGAGCCAAACCGGCAGCACGTAGTAGACGACGCTAAGCGGTGACGCCATCGCATAGTTCGGCGTGGACGCAAGCGGCACACCGCCGCTCATGTACGGATCCCACTGACCGTTCGTGAGCCCATGCGTCAACGCCTGCTTGTACAGGATGATGCTGGGAAACTCCGAGGTGAACGTGTCGTCCAAATACATGTTGCTGGTGGTGCTGTCCGCGAAACCGGACTCCGCGTAGGGGCTGAACGTCACCATCTTGTCCGTGGTGGTCAGCGATCCGTTGCCGATCAGCGGGGTGCCGATGCCCCAGAGCGCGAACAGGGCGACCGCGAGGACCGAGACGATGGTGAGCGCCCGCGGGCGCCGGCCATGGCGCGTCCCGGCCTGCACGTCCGGATCTTGCGATCCCGTGCCCGAGCCGTGAGCGGTCACAATGCGGGCGGATTCCTCCTCCGAAACCACCGGCGCTGCGGTGGAGCCCTCGGTAGTTATTGCTTCGGAATCGCTGGTCATCGGTTTCCGTAAGTCTTAGCTTCGGCAGGAGCGGCAAGGGCGGCGCGGACTGAGCGAACATAGTCAGGCCGGATGAAGGTTATCTGAGTGTGGCCCGCGGTCCAGTGACACATCCGGACGGCGCGTGGCCAAATGTTAGCGATGCTGACTACCCTGGGGACGCCCACGGTCCGACTGGAAGGAAACCGCTCGCGTGTTGCTCACAGATCCGGCGAAGCCGCTGGCCGCTCAGTCGGCCGCCGGGGCCCCGTCGGGGCAGGACGGCGAAGCCCCGCACGTGACCATCGTCCTGCCGTGCTACAACGAGGACGCGCACGTGCTGCTGGAGGTCAAGCGGATCTGCGCCGCCATGGACGGTGCGGGCTACAACTACGAGCTGCTGGCCGTGGACGACGCCTCCACCGACCAGACGCTGCAGGTGCTGCTGGCCGCCGAGGAGGAGTACCCGAACCTGAAGGTGGTCGCGTTCCGGCGCAACGGCGGGGCGGGCACGGTCCGGCGGATCGG
>NZ_DASRGV010000045.1:0-4626 GCF_035650855.1 Actinocrinis sp.
GCCGCTGGTCAACGACCAGCTGCACAAGGAGAAGCTGTCGAACCCGGTCGCCCTCGGCATCATGGCGATCGACTGCATCTCCTCCTCGGCGTATGGCTCCGAGCAGATGCTCACCCAGCTCGTCCCGTACTTCGGCGTCCTGGGCTTCATGCTGGTCATGCCGATCACCGGCGTGATCCTCGGCATGCTGGTGCTGCTGACGCTCTGCTACCGGGACGTCGTCACCCACTACACCAAGGCGGGCGGCTCCTACGTCGTCGCGCGCGAGAACTTCGGCCCGCGGATCGCCCAGATCGCCGCAGTCGCCCTGCTCATCGACTACATCGTCACAGTGGCGGTGCAGATCTCGGCCGGCACCGACGCCATCGCCTCGTACCTGTCGATCAGCCACGGCGTCGACATCAACGGCTGGAAGATCTACATCTCCATCGCCGTGGTGCTGCTGCTCGCCTACGGCAATCTGCGCGGCGTGCGTGAAGCCGGCCGGGCGTTCGCGGCCCCCGCGTACGTGTACATCGCGCTGGTGGGCCTGACCGTTCTCGCCGGGTTCGTCGAGCTGGCCACCGGCAACCTGCACCAGGCGAACAACCTGCACGACACGCACTTCGGCGGCGTGCTCCAGCTCGGCACGCAGACCCAGTGGGTGTTCAGCTTCGCCGCGATCTCGGCGATGCTGCGCGGCTTCGCCAACGGCGGCTCCTCGCTGACCGGGCTCGAGGCCATCTCCAACGGCGTCTCGGTCTTCCGCAAGCCGGCCGGCAAGAACGCCCGGATCACCATGTCGATCATGGCCACCATCCTGGGCTCGCTGGTGCTGGGCATCTCGATCCTGGCCTGGCGTTCGCAGAGCATGCCGTACGCGAACGGCAACCCGACCGTGCTGGCCCAGCTGACCAGCCTGATCTGGGGGCACGGCGCGTTCGGCGACGTGATGCTGACCGTGGTGCAGATCGCCACCGCGCTGATCCTCTACACCGGCGGCAACACCTCGTTCAGCGGCTTCCCGTTCCTGACCTCCTTCGTGGCCGGCGACTCGTTCCTGCCCCGCCAGTTCACCCACCGGGGCCACCGGCTCGCCTACTCCAACGGCATCCTGGTGCTCACCGCGCTCTCGCTCGCGTTGATCATCGGGATGCAGGGCAACCTGACCAAGCTGGTGGCGCTGTACGCGATCGGCGTGTTCACCGGCTTCGTGATGGCCGCGTCCGGGCTGTTCAAGTACCACTACACCCGGCAGGAGAAGAACCGCGGGATCAAGCTGCTGATCAACGGCGCCGCGGCGGTGACCTCGTTCGCGGTCGTGGTCATCTTCGCGATCTTCAAGTTCACCGAGGGCGCGTGGATGGTGGTAGTGATCTTCCCGATCGGCGTGTTCGCGCTGATCAAGCTGAACGAGCGCTACCGCCGCGAGGCCGCCGCGCTGGCCCAGGCCCCGGCCTCGGCCTCGCTGCCGACGCTGACCCGCAACACGGTCCTGGTGCTGGTCGACTCGGTGGACCTGGCGGTGATCAAGGCGCTGCGATATGCCCGCTCGCTGCACCCGGTCGAGCTGCGCGCCGTGCATTTCATGATCGACTCGAAGCATGCCGAGATCCTGCGCAAGACCTGGGAATCGTCGGTGGCCGCGGACGTCCCGCTGGAGATCATCGAGGTGCCAGACCGGCGGCTGCGCCGGGCGTCGGTGGAGCTGGCCGCGCGCACCACCGAGGAGTTCGACTCCGAGGTGACGATATTGCTGCCGCGCCGCTCCTTCCACACCACCAGCCGGCTGCTGCACGACCGCACCGCCGACGCGATCGCGGGCGCGGTCTCCAAGCTGCCGCACGTCGCGGCCATGATCGTGCCCTTCGACGTGGCCGAGGCGATCGAGGAGCTCGAGGCCCGGCGCGGCGGCGGGAGCGCGGGCGGCGCGTCGAACGGCGCGATGGCGTCCGGGGCGCTCGGCGCGGCGCGGCCGCGGCCGGCGCGGGCGACCAAGAAGCTGCTGCTCGACGCCGAGTGCCCGCCGCAGGCCGTCGACACCGGCACGCCGATCCCGATCAAGTCGGTGCGCTGGCGCAACCGGGCCACGCTGGAGGGCCGCGTCCGCTCGGTGTACGTGGGCCCGGTCTCCGGCTCCCCCGCGCTCGAAGCGGAGCTGTACGACGAGACCGGCGGCATCACGCTGGTGTTCCTCGGCCGCCGCAGCATTCCGGGCATCGAGCCCGGCGCGCGGATGCGGGTGGAGGGCATGGTCGGCGAGATGGAGGGCTACCTGGCCATGTCGAACCCGTCGTACGTGCTGCTCCCGCGCGACGGCGGCGAGGGCGACGAGGAAGAGGAGTAGCGGCCACCGGCGGCGGGATGTCCTTGTCTCGCTCAACTGGACAGCCAGTCGGCGCGCTTCGCCGGGTTGTGATTGCGCTTACGGCTAACGCGCTTCGCGCTGAAGAGCGCCCTCCCGCCCACTGGTCCGTCACGTACCGGACGGTCTCTTAACGAGACGAACCGACCGTAATACTCGCGGTACCCTAGTGCCTATGACCAATCCCGCCGGCGGCCAGGAATCCCGCAAAGGTCTGATCTTCGGCCTGGCCGCGTACGGGATGTGGGGCCTGTTCCCGCTGTACTGGCCGCTGCTCAAGCCGGCCGGCGCGACCGAGATCCTGGCGCACCGGATGGCCTGGTCGCTGATCGTGATGGCGGTGCTGCTCGGCGTCCGGCGCAACTGGTCCTGGATCAAGCAGCTGCGCCACACCCCCGGCAAGGTCTTTCTGCTGTGCGGCGCCGCCATCCTGGTCTCGGTGAACTGGGGCGTCTACATCTGGGCGGTCAACAAGGGCCACGTCGTCGAGACCTCACTGGGTTACTTCATCAACCCGCTGGTCACCGTGCTGTTCGGGGTGCTGATCCTGCGCGAGCGGCTGCGGCCGGTGCAGTGGGCGGCCGTCGGCGTCGGCGCGGCCGCGATCGTCGAGCTGGTCGTCGGCTACGGCCAGGTGCCGTGGATCGCGCTCATCCTGGCGTTCTCGTTCGGCAGCTACGGGCTGTTCAAGAAGCTCGCGAGCGTCCCGGCGGCCGAGTCGATGGCGGTGGAGACCGCCTTCCAGTTCCTGCCGGCCCTCGGCTACCTCGCCTTCCTCCAGGCGCGCGGCACGGCGACCTTCGGGCACGCGCACTGGACCGTAACGGTGCTGCTGGCCTGCTGCGGCCTGGTGACCGTGATCCCGCTGATGTGCTTCGCCGCGGCCGCGAACCGGCTGCCGCTCTCCACGATCGGGCTGCTGCAGTTCCTCACCCCGATCCTGCAGCTGTCCTGCGGGGTGTTCATCGTGCACGAGGCGGTGCCGGGCACGGAGTGGATCGGCTTCGCGATCGTCTGGCTGGCGCTGGTGCTGCTGACGTACGACTCGCTCGGCCAGGTCCGCCGGCGCCGGACCGCTCGGCCTCAGACCGTGCGCGAGCTGACGATCTCGCAGAGCGCGAGCAGCGTGTCCTTCGCCGAGTTGTCCGGCAGCGAGGCGAGCAGTTCGCGGGCCTCGTCGGCGTAGCGGGCCACGGTGTCGCGGGCCTGGTCGATCGAGGGGTGGGCGCGCAGCGCGGCGAGAACCTCGAGGACCAGGCCGTCGTCCGTGATCGGCGCGGACAGCAGCTCGCGCAGGCGGGCCGACTCGGTGTCCGTGGACGCCAGGGCGTAGAGCGTCGGCAGGGTCGGGACGCCCTCGCGCAGGTCGGTGCCGGGGGTCTTGCCGGACTGGTCCGAGTCGCTGGCGATGTCGAGCACGTCGTCGGAGAGCTGGAACGCGACGCCGAACACCTCGCCGAAGCGGGTGAGCGTCTCGACCACCGGGGCCGGGGCGCCGGACAGCAGCGCGCCGAAGCGGGCGCTGGTGGCGATCAGCGAGCCGGTCTTGTCCACCAGCACACTGAGATAGTGGTCAATCGCCGCCTGCCCGTCCTTCGGTCCGATGCACTCGTTGATCTGACCGGTCACCAGACGCTCGAAGGTCTCCGCCTGAAGCCGCACCGCCTCGGGTCCGAGGTCGGCCAGGATCTGCGAGGCGCGGGCGAACAGGAAGTCGCCGGTGAGGATCGCGATCGAGTTGTCCCAGCGCGCGTTGGCCGTGGGCACGCCGCGGCGCAGCGGGGCCTCGTCCATCACGTCGTCGTGGTAGAGCGTGGCCAGGTGGGTCAGCTCGACGACTGCGGCCGCGGGGACGACACCGGGCGCGGTGCGGTCGCCGAACTCGGCCGCGAGCAGGGTCAGCAGCGGACGGAACCGCTTGCCGCCCGCGTTGACCAGGTGGCTCGCGGTCTCCGCGATGAACGGGTGATCGCTGCGCGCGGAGGCCCGCAGCAGCTCCTCGACCGCGCCGAGTCCGTCGCGAATGCGCTGTTCGAGCGCCGGGTCGGTCACCGCGAGCCGGAACGGCTCGGTCGCCACCTGCACGCCCACGACTCTCGCCTTCCGTTCACTGCCGTCGCTGCTCACGTCGGGTCCACGCTAATGCATCCGCTCCGATACCGGTGCACCGGTCCGGGCCGGGTTACGCGAAACGGCGGCAGAGGATCGGATCCTCTGCCGCCGTGACGACGACGGTTATCGGGCGAGCACCGCGGCGGCGTTGGACAGGTGCAGCAGCACCG
>NZ_DASRGV010000046.1:0-5312 GCF_035650855.1 Actinocrinis sp.
GGCTGCCCGTTCGCGCCGCGCTGCGAATCGGTATTCGACCCCTGTCACCAGATCACCCCGCCGCTGCGAGCGCCGGCCGGCGCCTGGCCGGTGGCCTGCCACCTGCACGATGCGCGTTACGCCGGCGGGCTTCCCGGCGGCTCTGAGGCTTCGACCAGCACCGCCGGAACAGCCGAGGAGGGCGGGCGATGAGCGCGCTGACCGTCACCGAACTGACCGTCGACTACCGCCAGCACGGCGGCCGCTTCCGCGCGGTGGAGGGCCTCTCCTTCGCGCTCGAGCCCGGCCAGACCCTCGCCCTGGTAGGGGAGAGCGGCAGCGGAAAGTCCACCGTCGTCAGGACCCTGAGCCGCTTCGTGAAGCCCAGCGCGGGCGAGATCGTGCTGCCGGATCTCGGCGGCGGCGCGGGGCGACTCGGCCGCCGCGCCGAACGCAAGGCCTATCACAAGGCCATGCAGCTGGTCTTCCAAGACCCGTTCGCCTCGCTCAACCCGATGCACACGGTCGCGCACCACCTGCGCCGGCCGCTGCTGCTGCACGGCGGCTACCGGCGCGGCCCGAAGCTCGACGCCGCGGTGCTCGACCTGCTGCGCTCGGTCAACCTGACCCCGCCCGAAGACGTGGCGGGCAAGCACCCGCACGAGCTGTCCGGCGGCCAGCGCCAGCGCGTCGCCATCGCGCGCGCCCTCGCCACCGACCCCAAGGTGCTGCTGGCCGACGAGCCGGTGTCAATGCTCGACGTCTCGATCCGCCTGGAGATCCTCAACCTGCTCGACCGGCTGAAGCGGGACCGCGACCTCGCGCTGCTCTATGTCACGCACGACCTGGCCACCGCGCGGCACTTCTCCTCGCAGATCATGGTCATGTACCGGGGCGAGGTGGTGGAACGCGGGCCGAGCGACGAGGTGATCCTGCATCCGGCGCATCCGTACACGCAGATGCTCGCCTCCGCGGCGCCGGACCCGACGCTGACCCGCTCGAAGCTGGCCGAGGCGCGGGCGCAGCGGGCCCGAGCGCGCGACTCGCGCGCCGCGGAGCACCGGGAATCAGCGCTCGATCAGGGCTGCCGGTTCCGCAGCCGGTGCCCCTTCGCGATGGAGGTCTGCGCGACCCGGCCGCCGGACCTGCCGGCGGTGAAGGGCGCCGTGAACGGCTCGGCGGCGGGGCATGTCGCACGCTGCTGGCTGCTTGACGAGTCGGCGGCGGCCGCACCTGCCGCCGACTCGTCGAACTAACAGGGTTCTTACCCTCGATTTCCGTTACACCGGCCCGGCGCCGTCACGACGCCGGGCCGACGTCCGGGTGAACTACTTGGTCACCTCGGCGGCGAAGGAGAACGCGCGCGGCGTGTGGTGCGCCTGCCCGCCTTCGTGGCCGTTGTACGTGTAGACCGTGATGTCCTTGGGCCCGGCGTAGTGGTTGTAGGACGCGTACACGGTGGACGGCGGGCAGATGTCGTCCATCAGCGCTACCGAGTACAGCGCCGGGGCGGTCGCCCGCGCCGCGAAGTTCAGCCCGTCGAAGTAAGACAGGGTCCTGAACACCTGCTCCACCTTGTCCCGGTGCACCTTGCAGAAGTTGGCGATCTCCTTGTACGGATAGCCGTCCGTGATCTCGGTCGCGCGCCGGAAGTGCTGCAGGAACGGCACGTCGGTGAGCACCCCGGCCAGGTCGTTCACCAGGCCCGCGACCGCGAGCGACAAGCCGCCGCCCTGGCTGCCGCCGTGCACGACGATGCGCGAACCGTCGGCGTACGGATGCGTCCGCGCCGCCTCGACCGCACGCACCGCGTCGGTGTAGAGCCGGCGGTAGTAGTAAGTCTCCGGCGCGAGGATTCCGCGCGTCATGACGCCCGGATACGCCGGGCCGTTGCCGTCGGCGAAGTCGTCCGGGGTGTCACCGACCGACCACGAGGCGCCCTGTCCGCGCGTGTCCATGATGAAGTGCGCGTAGCCGGCGCTGGCCCACAGCAGCCGTTCGAAATGCAGGCCGCGTCCGCCGCCGTAGCCGATGTACTCGACGATGGTGGGCAGCGGGCCGCTCGCAGAGGCCGGGTAAAGCAGCCAACCCTTGATGGGCTGGCCGCCGTAGCCGCGGAAGGTCACGTCCTCGACCACGACGGTGTTCAGCGGGCTCTCCACCGGCTCGAACACCGCGTCGATCGGGTGCGAGCGCGCCGAGGCGAGGGTGTCGGCCCAGAAGGCCGCGAAGTCGTCGGGTTCGGTGCGGGATGGAACGTATTCGACGAGTTCGTCGAGGTCCTTGTCTACGAACGCCATGTTCAGACCTTACCGGTGGGTCGCGCTGCCGGGATACACCCCTTTCAGCACTTGCGCGACCGCGCTGATTCCCGCCGGACCGACCCGGCAACAGCCTCCGATCAGGCGCGCACCCGCGCGGACCCAGGACTCGACCAGGCCCGCGTCGAACGTATTCGATCCCTGCCACGCATGCGCCGCCGCGTCCCAGGACTCGCCGCTGTTGGGATAGACGACCACTGGCTTACCCGTCACGGCCGCGGCGATTTCCACGGCGGGCGCGACGTCCTGCGGCGCGCAGCAGTTGACCCCGATCGCAAGGATCGAATCCACCGAGGCGGCGAGCTCGAAGGCCTCGGCGAGCGGCTGCCCGGCGCGTGTGCGCGATCCGGAGATCGTGTAGGAGAGCCAGCTCGGCAGCCCGAGCGAGCCGACCACCCGGAGCAGCGCCTCGGCCTCGTCGGTATCCGGGACAGTCTCGAGCGCGAGCACATCGGGGACGGCCGCGGCCAGCGCCTCGATGCGCGGCCGGTGGAAGCGTTCCAGCTGCGCGACCGTCAGCCCGTAGCGTCCGCGATACTCCGAGCCGTCCGCGAGTACCGCGCCGTAGGGGCCGACCGACGCCGCGACGTAACGCGGTCGCTCCGCGTGGCCGAAGTCTTCGGCAGCACGCCGCGCCAGCTCGACGCTGAGGCCGAACAGCGCCGCCGCCTCGTCGCGCGAGAATCCCTTGCGGGCCAAGCCGTCGAAGCTCGCTTGATAGCTGGAGCTGATGGCCACCTGCGCGCCGACCGCGAAGTAGGCCGCGTGCGCCGCGACGATGGCCGAGGGGTCATCCGCGAGCAGCCGAGCGGACCAGAGTGCGTCCGAGAGATCGTGCCCCGCGGATTCGAGCTGATTGGACATCCCGCCGTCGAGCACCATCGGCCCGGCGGCCAGCGCCTGCGCCAGGGATGGACGTGCAGGTGTCGTCATACCTTGATCCTAAACCGACGCCTTGCGAAGCCTGTCCCGTTCAACTGGACAGCGCGTGTCCCGGGCTTGCCGCATTCGCCGTCGGCGAAGCTATCGCGGGACACCCAGCGCGCAAGGGTGTCTGTGGCCGAGGGGAGTTGTGAACGAGACTCGCCGCTGTTCGTGCGGCCGCGTCGCGGGGATGTCATCGCGGGGATCTGTGGAGGAAAGGCGGAGCGGCGGGTGGCGGTCCAGGGATTGTCCAGTTGAACGGGACAGGCGCGGGGCCGGCTAATGCCGCTCGCTGCGCAGGTCCAGGCGGCGCATCACGCGGTCGACCAGCTCGGGGTCCGAGCCGGGTTCGGCGCGGGCCGCGAGCAGTTCGCGGCGGCCGGCCGCGATCATCTCCTGATCCAGCGCTTGCAGCCGCTTCACCTCGCCGTAGCGCTTCTTCGCGGCCGCGCGCATCTCGTCGTCGACCGATTCGGGGAACGCCTGCGCCAGCCGCCCCTGGCGCCGGGTGGCCAGCCGGTCGTACAGCTCGTCCGGGACCGAGCCGTTCTCGGCCGCCGCGTTGAGCTGGCGCAGCTCGGCCTTCGCGACCCGGTACCAGAGCCGCTTCTCCGCCTCACGCTCCGCCTGGTCGTCCGCGTCGACCTTCAGCAGCCGCACCAGGACCGGCAGCGTCAGCCCCTGGACGACCAGGGTGAACAGGACCACCGCGAACGCGGTGAACAGCAGCGCGTCGCGGCCCGGGAACGCCTTCCCGCCGTCGACCGTGAGCGGGATCGCGAGCGCCAGCGCGACGGTCACCACGCCGCGCATCCCGGCCCACCACATCACCGCGGTCTCGCGGATGGTGATCGGCTTGTCGTCGCCCTCGGCCCGGCCCATCCGGTTGGCCAGCCAGGCGGCCGGAAGCAGCCAGAGCAGCCGGGTGACGACCACGACGGCGACCACGGCGAACGCGTCGCCGAGCAGCGAGGTCCACCGGTCGCCGACGTCGCGCACGACCACGTACAGCTCCTGGCCGATGAGCCCGAACGCGAAGCCGGTCACCAGCAGCTCGACGATGTCCCAGAACGCTGTGCCGACCAGCCGATAGGCCACGTCGTCGGCGTCGATCTTGTCGGAGAGGTAGAGCCCGTAGACGAGCACGGCGAGCACGCCGGAGCCGTGCAGGTGGTCGGCCGCGACGTACGCCGCCGTCGGGATCAGCAGGCTGAGGCTCACCTGCAGGGTCGCGTCGCCGAGCAGGCCCATCGCCCGGTTCGAGCACCAGCCGAGCACCAGCCCGACCGCCACGGCGATGAGCGCGGACAGGGCGAACTCGCCGAGCGCCTCCCAGCCGGAGAAGTGGTGCGAGACCACCGAGGTGACCGCGACGCTGTAGATGACGACCGCGGTCACGTCGTTGAACAGGCCCTCGGTCTCCAGGGTGCTGATGAGCCGGCGCGGCAGGCTCAGATCCCCGGCGACCGCGGTGGCCGCGACCGGATCCGGCGGCGAGATGAGCGCGCCGAGCAGGACCGCCACGCCGATCGGCAGGCCCGGGTTCAGCACGCTGAACACCCCGGCCACGGCCGCCGTGGTCACCAGCACCAGCAGGATCGCGAGCAGCAGCACGGTGCGCCAGCTCGCCCTGAACTGCCGCCAGTGGGTGCGCCTCGCCGCGGCGAACAGCAGCGGCGGCAGCACCAGCGGCAGGATCAGGTCCGGGCGCAGGTTCGGGTTCGGCACCTGCGGCAGCAGCGCCATCGCGGCGCCGAACAGGGTCATCAGCACGGGGGAGGGAAGCCCGATCCGGCGGCCGACCGGCACGGAGAAGATGGTGGCCAGGCCGATGGCGAACAGGATGGTCAGTTGGTCCATGCGGGCTCTTCCTGTCGGGCCGGGCGGGACGGTGGCCCGTTGGCCGGTTCGGCGGGATACCCGTGATGCTATCCGGATGGTTGTTTTCTGGGGCGAATCGTCCGGAGGCGGGACGCGGGGGCGCTGTAGGTTCGGTGCCCGTCCGCCAGTGCGGGGGCGGACGGGCACCGAGGGGTGGAGCGGCCTGTCAGGCGGTCACGCCGCTGTCGCGGACTCGCCGCCGAGTTG
>NZ_DASRGV010000047.1:0-46339 GCF_035650855.1 Actinocrinis sp.
GTCGATGGTCGAGCAGCGGTAGTCGGTGCGTCCGCCGAGAACGGTGCCGACGCCGAGCGGCGGATCGACCGGCAACTCGACCAGCCTGCTGCTTCCGTCCGGCTGGATCAGCAGCGGCGGCATATGCCCGGCGTTCGCGAAGCTGCACGTGCGCCGCGCCGGATCGACGACGGCGACGACGCAGGTCGCGGCCCGGTCGAAGGAGAGCGCGTCGGCTATCCGCTCTGCCTCGGTCAGGATGCGCTCGGGCGCGTCGCTCTGCAGGGCCAGGGTGCGCAGCAGCGAGCGGAACTCGCTCATCGCGGCCGCCGCCTCGAATCCGTGGCCCATGACGTCGCCGACGACCAGCAGCGTTTTCCCATCGGGAAGCGCGACGGTGTCGTACCAGTCGCCGCCGATCTCGATGTCCGCACCGGTCGGTAGATAGCGGCTGGCGCACTGCACATCCGGGTGCGGGGTACGCGGCCGGGCGAGCAGGGCTTGCTGCATGACCAGCGCGGTCTGGTGTTCGTGGGCGTAACGCTTGGCGTGGTTGATGCTGGTTGCCGCGCGGCGGGCCAGATCGGAGACCAAGTCCACGTCTTCCTGCGAGAACTCTGATGACTCGCCGGCGCGGATGAGGATCACCGCACCGACCAGGTCGCGGCGTGCGGTTAGCGGTACGCAGATGGCGGAATGCATGTCGAGCTTGCGGTACAACGCGACGCGGTCTGCATCAGGCGCGTCAGCCGCCAGCTCGGTATCGCTCGGCACGTTGGAGATCACCGGGCGTTGCTCGGTAAGACAGCGTGCGACCGCGGACGAGGCCTGCGGCGCGATCACGGTCCCGGCCGCGCCGAAGTACTTCGCCGCCTTTCCGAGCCGGGGCGTCGTGGTCATCGCGACCCTGCGCAGCCGCAGCGCGCCGCGGGCGGGCAGCACTCCCGGAGCGCCGTCCACGTCGAGCACGTCGACCGCTGCGATGTCGGCCAGCCTGGGCACGAACAGCCTGGCCAGCTCCTTGCAGGTGTGCTCGACGTCGAGGGTGGTGCCGATCCGGGTGGCCGCCTCGTCGAGCAGCGCGAGGCGGGTGCGGGCCGTGTCGAGCAGTTGTCGCACCCGGTAGGTCTCGGTCACCTCGATGACGACGGCGACCAGGCCGAGCACGGCGCCCGCCGAATCCTCGAGCCGGTGGTAGGCGTTGATCCACCAGCGGGTCTCGCCGGCCGGATCGGCGGGAGTGCGGCCGGTGGCGGTGGCGAACTGCGGCCGGCCGCTGGCCAGCACGTGCCGCAGCACCTTCTCCATCGGCTCGTAGTCCAGGTCGGGCAGCACTTCGGGCACACGCTTGCCGAGGTGTTCGGCGGCCGGAACGCCGTTGAGCGTGGCTAGCGCCTCGTTGACATAGAGGTAGCGCAGGTTCGGATCGAGGACGCCGATCCCGGCCCCCGAGCCGTCGAGGATGGCGCGCGTGACCCGGTAGTCGTCGAGGACGGACGGCAGCAGCGCCGCCGCGCCGATCCCGCCGGCCAGCAAACCGTTGACCAGCTCGCGCGCCCGGTCGTGGCTGAGCACCGGGCCCTCTGTCGGCTGCGCGACCTGCACGGCCGGCCCTCCTGGGTCATCGAGACACAGCACAGTGCGATGTGATTCTGAGACTGACATATCGGATGATTCAGCTCAACCTGGATGCGTGAGGGAGCGAGTGTCGACCTCTGGTGAGTCCCCTGTCACTGACCCGAACGGGTGAAGTCGGCGGCGGGTTCAGTCCCCTCGCGCGTGTCCCCCCGGTTGAAGTGACCGTGAGCAAAAGCTTCGTGGTCAGGGCGGGAGCAACCTGCGCGGCGAGCATCATCCCGGGGATCCTCGCGGCCGGCCCGGCTGCTGCCGGGACCGAATATTCGGGCACGCTTCGTGCGGTGTTTGTCGCGTCCGGAGCCGCTGAAGCCACGCTGCTGGCCGAGAATCAGCTCCGCAGTGCAGACAGTGCACGCAGTACAGGTCGTGCAGGCAGTTTCGATATTGGAAGTGGTGGCCGAGGCGGCGGCGGAAGTTTCGCCTGCGTCGCCAGCCCTCTGCCCATGCTGAGCACACCACCCTCGTCTCCGAGCGCCTCGCCAAGCCGCACCGCACCCACTCCGGCCAGCCCGACCTCCCCGGCTTCCACCCCCCACATCTCCCCACTGACCGTTCTCCCCGCCATCCCAGTCGGTCGCGTCGAGCCCTTCTCCGCCTCCCCACCCGCCACGACCCCCTCCGCTGCCATCGCCCCGATTCCTCCGCCCGCGTCTGCCCCTGCCGCCACCGAGAAGTCTCGTGCACTGTTGCCGTTGATGGCACGTCACATGCGCCGCCACCTGCCGCTCTTGCTCATCCTGCTGCTGGTCGCGGTCATTCCGGCGGTGCTCGCCGCCACTCGTCGGGCTGGCTCGGCAAGCTCGCGCTGAACTTGCGCGGCAGGAATTATTGCGCGACACGCAAGTTTTGGATATCGTCGAATACATGAACGAACAAGAGGGGGGCTCGGGCGTCGGTCCGCCGGATCGGCCCGAAGCCGAGTCGCCACGGTGGCACGGGGATGCGAAACCGGGGTTGCGCGAGCGCAAGAAGCTGGCGACCCGAGAGGCGCTGACGGCCGCCGCCATGCGGCTGGCACTCGAACGCGGCTTCGACAACCTTCGTGTCGAGGACATCGCCGAGGCCGCGGGTGTGTCGCCGCGCACCTTCAACAACTACTTCCCCAGCCGGGAGGCGGCGATCTGCGCCGCCCGCGTCGGTCACATGCAGCGGCTCGCCGCCGCAGTGCGTGCCCGACCGGCCGAGGAGGCCCTGCTCGACGCGATCATCAACACGGTGAGCGAGAACCCGCGCGAACCGAACCGCGCCGAGTTCCTGATGATCCATTGCAATCCATCATTGCGCGCAGAGTTTCTGCGCACCGTCGCCGAGACCGAGTCGCCCCTGATCGAGGCGATCGCCGAACGCACCGGAACGGAACCGGGGCACCTGTTGCCCCAGGTCGCCGCCGCGGCAGTGTTCGGCGCTCTGCGCGCCGCCCTCCAGCAGTGGCTGCGCAACGAGCAGTCGCCGCCGTACCACCTCCTGCTGTCCGACGCGCTTAATCAGTTGCGCGTGCTGTCCACTCCGCCGCAGGCTTCTGCCTCGGAGCGTGCTGCTCCCGTCGAGACTTCCCCCGCCGACCCCGCCTCGGGACCTGAGCCGAACGCTGTCAGTCCTGTCAGCGGCGCGTCAGCGGAGCAGGCCACCATGAGTGGCCGAGCAGCCTGACCATCCCACCGGGAGCGGCCGCCGCCGTGCCCGCCACGAACTGAGAGTGTCCGCGTGCTGATCAAAATTCTGCGCGCCTTCCTGCGCCCGTACGGAAGGCCACTGGCGCTGATCGTCGTGCTTCAGCTCGCGTCGACGATCGCGACGCTCTACCTGCCCACCTTGAACGCCGACATCATCGACAACGGCGTGGTCAAGGGGGACACCGGCTACATCATGACCGCGGGTGGCGTCATGCTCGCCATCTCCCTCGGCCAGATCTGCTGCTCGATCGGCGCGGTGTATTTCAGCGCCCGCACCTCGATGGCCGTCGGCCGCGACCTGCGCGCCGCCGTGTTCACCCGGGTGCAGGACTTCTCCGCCCGCGAGGTGGGCAGGTTCGGCGCGCCGTCGCTGATCACCCGCACCACCAACGACGTGCAGCAGGTCCAGATGCTCACGCTGATGTCGTTCACGCTGATGGTCACCGCGCCGATCATGTGTGTCGGCGGGATCATCATGGCGCTGAATCAGGACGTCCCGCTGTCCGCGTTGTTGCTGGTCATCGTCCCGGTGCTGGCCATCGCAGTCTCACTGATCATCTCCCGGATGCGGCCGCTGTTCCGGTCCATGCAGACCCGGATCGACAGCGTGAACCGCATCCTGCGCGAGCAGATCAGCGGCATCCGCGTGGTGCGCGCCTTCGTCCGCGACACCGCCGAGCGCAACCGCTTCGACGGAGCCAACACCGAGCTGCGCGACGTCTCGCTCGGCGTCGGCCGGCTGATGTCGATGATGTTCCCGACCGTGATGCTGGTGATGAACCTCTCCAGCGTGGCCGTGATGTGGTTCGGCGGACACCGGATCGCCAGCGGCGGCATGCAGATCGGCGCGCTGACCGCGTTCCTCAGCTACCTGATGCAGATCCTCATGTCGGTGATGATGGCCACCTTCATGTTCATGATGGTGCCGCGCGCCGAGGTCTCCGCGGAGCGCATCAACGAAGTCTTGGGTACCGACAGCAGCGTGGTGCTGGCCGGCAGCCCGGTCCCGATCGGCGACCGGCGCGGCTATCTGGAACTGCGCGATGTCGAGTTCCGCTACCCGGGTGCCGAGGAACCGGTGCTCAAGGGCATCGACCTGGCGGCCAGGCCCGGCGAGATCACCGCGGTCATCGGCGGTACCGGAAGCGGGAAGACGACACTGCTCAACCTCATCCCGCGGCTGTTCGACGCGACCGGGGGCACGGTCCGCGTCGACGGGATCGACGTTCGGGATCTGGACGCCACCGCGCTGTCGGAGGCGGTCGCGCTCGTACCGCAGAAGCCGTACTTGTTCAGCGGAACGGTGGCCTCGAACCTGCGCTACGGAAAGCCGGAGGCGACCGACGAAGAGCTCTGGCACGCGCTGGAGGTCGCACAGGCCCGGGACTTCGTCGAGGCGATGCCGGAGGGCCTGGACGCGCCGATCGCTCAGGGCGGTACGAACGTATCCGGCGGCCAGCGCCAGCGCCTCGCGATCGCCCGCGCGCTGGTGCGCCGCCCGGACATCTACCTGTTCGACGACTCGTTCTCAGCGCTCGACTACGCCACGGACGCGGCGCTGCGCAGAGCGCTGGCCCGGGAGACCGCGGACGCGACCGTGGTGATCGTGGCGCAGCGGGTCAACACCATCCGGCACGCGGACCGGATCATCGTGCTCGACGACGGCCGCGTGGTCGGCGTCGGCACCCACCAGGAATTGATGCAGGACGTGGACGGAACGTACCGGGAGATCGTGCTCTCCCAGCTGACCGAGCAGGAGGCGGCGGCGTGAGCGGCCAAGCGGGGAACACCGCAGGAGGCGGCGAGAATGAGCGCCGCGCCTCCGGGGGCGGCGGGAACGGGACCGGCCCTGGAGGTCCGGGCAGTCCGGGCGGGCCCGGCGACACGGTGGGTTCGGCTTCGGCCAACGGCTCAAGTGCGCCAGCGGGTTCCGAGAGTTCCGGCATCACCGACGCTCGTCCGGTGACCGCCTCCGGCGCGCCGGGGCCAGTCAACGGCTCAATCGGCGCCAACGGTTCCGGCGGCGCCAACGGCTCCGGCGCGGCCGCGGGCACCGGCGAACGCGCCGTACCTAAGCGCGGCCCCGGCCCCGCTCCCGGCGGATTCCGCGGCGGACCCGCGGCGTTCATGGGCGGCCGGTCCACCGAGAAGTCGCTCGACTTCAAGAACTCGAGCCTGCGCCTGCTGCGCACCATGCGGCCCGAACGGGCGCTGATCGTGCTCGGCCTGCTGATCGGGGTTTTCTCGGTCGGGCTCAGCGTGCTCGGCCCGAAGGTGCTCGGCCACGCGACCGACCTGATCTTCGCGGGCGTCATCAGCAAGCAGATTCCGCCCGGCGTCACCCAGGCGCAGACGGTCGCCCGGCTGCGCGCGGAGGGCCAGAACAACCTGGCCGACCTGATCAACTCGCTGAGCCTGACCCCTGGCAGGGGCATCGACTTCACGCACGTGGGGCAGGTGCTCGGCGTCGTCGCGCTGATCTACGTCGGGGCCTCGCTGCTGATGTGGTTGCAGGGCCGGCTGACCACCACGATCGTGCAGCGCGCGATCTACCGGCTGCGTGAGCAGGCCGAGGCGAAGCTGGCCCGGCTGCCGCTGAGCTACTTCGACCGCCAGCCGCGCGGCGAGGTGCTCAGCCGGGTCACCAACGACATCGACAACATCGCGCAGAGCATGCAGCAGACGCTCAGCCAGGTGATCATCTCGCTGCTGACCATCGTGGGCGTGCTGAGCATGATGTTCTCGATCTCCTGGCTGCTCGCGCTGATCGCGCTGGTCACGGTGCCGATCTCGGTGTTCATCGCGGCCCGGCTCGGCAAGCGGGCGCAGCCGCAGTTCATCAAGCAGTGGGCGACCACCGGCAAGCTCAACGGCCACATCGAGGAGATGTACACCGGGCACTCGCTGGTCAAGGTCTTCGGCCGTCGCGCCGAGGCCGAGGAGCGCTTCCGCGAGCACAATGAGGAACTGTTCCAGTCCAGCTACCGCGCGCAGTTCGTCTCCGGGTTGATCCAGCCTGCGATGTTCTTCATCGGGAACATCAACTACGTGCTGGTCGCGGTGGTCGGCGCGCTGCGCGTGGCCTCCGGGGCGCTGTCGATCGGCGACGTGCAGGCGTTCATCCAATACTCGCGCCAGTTCACCCAGCCACTGACCCAGGTGGCCAGCATGGCGAACCTGATGCAGTCCGGGGTGGCCTCGGCCGAGCGGATCTTCGCGCTGCTCGACGCCGAGGAGCAGAGCCCGGAGCCGACCGCGCTGCGCCTGCCCGCGCAGGTGACCGGCCGGGTGAGCTTCGAGCACGTCTCGTTCCGCTACGAGCCGGACAAGCCGCTGATCGAGGACCTGTCGCTGAGCGTCGAGCCCGGCCACACGGTCGCCATCGTCGGCCCGACCGGAGCGGGCAAGACCACGCTGGTCAACCTACTGATGCGGTTCTACGAGGTGACCGGCGGCAGGATCACCCTCGACGGGATCGACATCGCGGAGGTCTCGCGGGAGGACCTGCGCTCGAAGACCGGCATGGTCCTGCAGGACGCCTGGCTGTTCGGCGGCACGATCGCGGAGAACATCGCCTACGGCGCGGACGACCCGTCGATGGAGCGGATCATCGATGCGGCAAAGGCGACGCACGTGGACCGCTTCGTCAGGACCCTGCCGGACGGCTACGACACGGTCCTCGACGACGAGGGCGGCAACGTCAGCGCGGGCGAGAAGCAGCTGATCACGATCGCGCGGGCCTTCCTCGCCGAGCCGGCGATCCTGATCCTCGACGAGGCGACCAGCTCGGTCGACACCCGCACCGAGGTGCTGATCCAGCGAGCGATGAACAAGCTGCGCGCGGGCCGCACCAGCTTCGTCATCGCGCACCGCCTCTCCACTATCCGTGACGCCGACCTGATCCTCGTTATGGAGGCGGGCCAGATCGTTGAGCACGGCACCCACGACGAATTGCTGGCCATAGACGGCGCGTACGCGCGGCTCTACGCGGCACAGTTCGCGCAGGCCGTGGCGGAGGTCGACTGACAAGAGCGGACTCGCGGTCGCGGACGTTCGCTGACAGACGTCCGCTGACAGAAGCGAATCCGACTCCGGCGCCGAGCCGGGGCGGCGCACGGATCGGCTGCGGCCTCCTCGAATTCGAGGAGGCCGCAGCCGAATGTGTTGGGGTTCTGGCGGCCCGCCAGCCGAATCAGCTCTTGCCGATTGACTTCGTGACGGTCAGCTGTCGCCGACCGACTCCGGGGCGGTCAGCTGTCGCCGACCGTATTCGTGACGGTCAGCTGCGGCCGATCGACTACGCCGAATCAGCTGTCGCTGATGGACTCCGTGACGATCACCTCGAACTCCTCGACGCTGCGGACCGTCGAGTGCGCCTTGCCGACCGCCTCGTCGCGCAGTTGGGCCACCGGGCCGCGCGACTGCGCGAGGGCAGTGCGGTCCTGGTAGATCACACCGATCGAGGAGCGGCCCGCCGAGCGGTTCATGAACATCGCCACGCCGATCACCCCGGGGATCGCCTTCAACCGGTCCATGACCATGCCGCGCATGGTCTCGGCCGCCAGGTCGGCGTCCATCGGGTCGAACTCCATGCGGCTCATCCGCATGCATGCACCGGAGGGCAGCTGTTCCGGCCGCTGGGCGGCGATCACCTCCCAGTTGTCGATCGTCATCGCCGTGGCGAATGCGTGCAGGATCTCCGCGCGCCGGGTCCGCAGCGCGTCGTCGCTGTCCTGCCTGGCCTTCTCGCTGTCCCACCACGTGCCGATGGAGAGCTTGCCGAGCTCCCGGTCCGCGAATAGCCCCATGCCTCGGTAGCCGGGTTGCGCGGCCAGCAACATGCGGCCCTCGTCCTTGAGCGCTTCGATGGCCGCGTCGATCTTCTGCGGATCGCCCACCGCATAGACAGTGCGCACGAACATGGCGCCTCCTGAGGGGAATGCGGCACCCTGCCGGCAGAGTGCCGACGAAACCTCGCCAACACCGCAAGGGTCGTTGGCGGGTGGACAGCACGCAGTCTTGTCAACGCCATGAGGGGCGACAATAGGCTATTCAGGTGGCCCGCGGGCACGTTCGGTTACCATCGAGCCCTGATTCTTCGGTGCCTCGAGTGGGCGTGTGGGGCGCGCCGCCGGGCTGGGCCGAGGTTGGGTTGGCTTCGGCCAGGCGGCGCGTCTCGTGTGTGCGCGCCTCGTGCGTGTACGGCTTGTGTTGCGCGCGGCTTGTACTCGCGGTGCGCTTGGTGCCGTTCGGGATGGCGCAGTAATCGCTCTGCGCTTACTGCGCCATCAAGATTGTGCGCGGATCAGGGTCCTTACGGCAGGCTCCACTGTTGGTTGGCACCGCCGGCGCAGGACCAGATTTGCACCTGCGTACCCGACCCGCCCCAGCCGGTGTCGTCGAGACACTTGCCGGATTGCGGGTTCACGTACTCGCCATTCGACTGATGCTGCCAGACCTGCGCTCCGGTGCCATTGCACGTGTAGAGCTGCACGAGCGTTCCGTTGGCTGTCCCGCCACCGGAGACATCAAGGCACTTACCCAGCGACTGCAGCTGGTTGCCGGAAGTCAGCGTCCACGACTGCGCGCTGGTCCCGTTGCAGGTGTAGACCTGGACCGGGGTGCCGTCCGCGTTGTTCGCGCTGCGCACATCCAGGCAAAGCCCCTGATATCCCGTCACCGAGCCGGGGCCGGTACCGCCGCCCCCGCCACCACCGTTGCCGCTGCCCTGCGTGCCGCTCCACGTGAACGTCGCGGAGGTCGCGCTCGGCAGCGAGTAGCTGAAGGACTCGTTGCCCCAGTTGACCACCAGCTGCTGGGTGCTGCCGCTCCCGTTGTACGCGACCAGCGCCTTCGAGCCGTCCGGGTTGATCCACGCCACGTTGGGCACCGTCGAGCTGGCCGTGGAGTCGATCCGGTACGCGCCGGGCTTCACGAACTTCGTGAGCTGACCCATGTCGTAGTACTCGACCGTGTAGTCGACCTGCCCGCTGAGGCTGTCGCCGTTGTGGACCGTGATCAGGCCGGTGCACGTTCCGCAGCCGCCGTTGTGCGGACCCATGTTCTGGTCCACCGCCAGGCTCCACTTGACCACCGACTGACCCCAGTTGCGGGTGTAGTCGATGATGTTGTTCATATCCTCGTTCTGCTGGTTGGAGATCCAGGTGCCGCCTGAGTGCTCGGTGTCGAACTGACCGATGTTCGGATACTGATTGTGCACCGTGGTCTGTTCGCCGGCGCTGCCTTCGTCGTAGCCGTGCCAGGCGACCCCGCCGAACAGCGAGTCGTTGCGGACGGTCGCGTCGTCGACCTCCTGCTGCGCGTAGCTGCCGTAATTGCTCCAGTTCCAGTCCAGTGCCAGGTCCTTGGTGCCGGTGATGCCGGCCTGGTGAAGCGCGGGGAGCAGGTCGGTGGCGGTGAAGTAGTCCAGGCCGTTGCCGTTCCAGTTCATGGTCGGGTACGTCGAGCCGTCGCAGCAGCCCGGCTCGTTCTGCGCGGACACGTAGTCCACGTGCACGCCCTGGGCCTGATACGCCTGGATGGTCTTGACGAAGTACTGCGCGTAGGCCGCGTAGTACTGCGACTGCAGGTAGCTGTGGCTGGTGAAGTTGTCATCCGACTTCATCCAGGCCGGGGCGCTCCACGGCACCATCATCAGCTTGAGGTTCGGGTTCAGCTGCTCGGCCTGCTTCGTCAGCGGCAGGATGTCCGTCAGGTCGTGGCTGATGGAGAAGTTGTTCAGGTTCGAGTCGGTCTGACCGGCTGGCATGTCATCGTACGAATAGTTGTAGCGGGCCAGGTCGGAGGCGCCCATCGGGTTGCGCAGGAAGTCCAGGCCGATGCCGTTGTTCGGGTCGAACAGCTTCGTCATCACGGCGCTGCGCGTGGCGGAGGTCAGCGCGCCGCTGCTGCCGAGCAGGTAGCCGGCGGTGTCGGTCATCGACGCGCCGGCGCCGACGAACTGCTGGTACTTGGTGTTCTCGTTGACCGTGACGGTGACCGCTCCGCTGGCGTTTCCGGAGCCGAACGAGATCGGGGACTGCTGCTGGAGGCCGCGCGTGACGTTGCGGCCGCCGGAGTCGTTGGTCGTGGTCAGCCAGATGTTGACGGTCTCGCCGGCGGCATGCGCCGGGGTGGCCAGCAGCAGTCCGCCGGCCGCGAGCGTGCCGGCGGCGCCGGCGATGATCAGGGTGCGCAGCCCGGCAGCGCGGCCGAGCGGTAGGTTCGGTGGGGCCATGAGCTCTCGCCTTCCGGCCGCTGCGCCAGGCGGCCCGCAGGTGCGGGTGTCGGTGGGTGAAGTTGTGATCGAACGGCGTCGCGATGACCGGGCGCCGCCCTTAATTCGCGCTGTGATTTAACTCGTACGCCATACTTTCGTCAAGGGATGCGGCAGCCTGTGCAGGGATGCTGGAGAAAGGCGGGAAGGAACGGATGGGCGAGCGCGTCATGCGGACCGTGCGCGACCTACGGCGGTCGAACCGGTCGCTGCTGTTGCGGCGCCTCTACTTCGACGGCCCGCTCAGCCGCCAGGACCTGATCGACACCACCACGCTGAGCGCCGCCTCGGTCAGCAACGTCATCGGCGACCTGATCAACGACGGCCTGGTCGCCGAGGTCGGCTCGGTCGGATCGGACGGCGGCCGGCCCCGCATCCTGCTACAGGTCGACGGCTCACGCTGGCACGCCATCGGCGTGGACGTCGGGGAGACCCGGGTCCTGGTCGAGCTCTTCACGCTGGACCTCGCCGTGCTGGCGCGCGCCGAGTATCCGCTGCCGGGCGGCTGCGGCGATGTGACAGCGGTGGTCGAACGCATCGACGCCGGGCTGCGCGGCGTGCTCAAGGAGAGCGGGATCGATCAGGCGAGCGTGGCCGGTGTCGGGGTCGGGGTCCCCGGTGTCGTCGAGCGCGGCGGGGAGAACAGCGGCCGGGACGGCGTGGTGGTGCACGGCCAGACGATCGGCTGGGACGCGGTTCCGCTCGAGCGGCTGCTGCGCGAGGCCGGAAGCGTGCGCGCCGACATGCCGCTCTTCATCGACAACGGCGCGAACACCCTCGGCCAAGCGGAGATGTGGTTCGGAGCCGGAGCGGGCGCCCGGGACGCGGTCATCGCGCTGATCGGGTCCGGAGTCGGCGCCTGCGTCGTCACCGACGGATCTCCGTATCGCGGCACGGGACGCAGCGCGGGGGAGTGGGGCCACACGACGGTCCAGGTCGGCGGGCGGGCGTGCCGGTGCGGGGCGCGCGGCTGCCTGGAGGCGTACGTGGGCGCCGAGGCGGTGATAGAGCGGTATCGCGAGGCGGCGGCTGATGCGACGTCAGAGGGCGCTCGACCGCAGCCGGAAAGCGAGGAGAGCGCGCTGGCGGCGATCCTGGCGGCCGATGAACGCGGCGACGAGGCGGCGCGCGCCGTGCTCGAGGAGACCGCCGTGTACTTGGGCGTCGGCGTCGCGAACCTGATCAACCTGTTCAACCCGGAGCGGATCGCTCTGGGCGGGTGGGCCGGGCTGCTGCTCGGGGCGCGCCTGCTGCCCCGGGTGCGGGAGATCGCCGGTGAGTACGCGCTTCGGCACGCGTTCGCGACGGTGGATCTGAGCCTGTGCCAGCTGGGTCCGGACGCCGTGGCCCGCGGGGCGGCCACGCTTCCGGTCGCGGGTTTCCTGAGCGCTGCTTCGGTGCAGGGACCGGACGTTGGCGCGATCGGCGCGCCGAGACTGAACATCCGCTGACCCTGGAGGCCGGCGTGGGAACGCGCCGGCCTCCAAGGTCCATGGGAATCGGGAATCCGCAGAGGGATTCGGGTTCAGTGCAGCCTTAGGTTCAGCTACGGCTTGACGACAGCTGCTTGATTGAGGGTGACGTTGCCCGTCCAGGTTCCGTAGGTGCCGGGGTACCCGGAGAGGTCGCCGACCGCTCCCCACACGCTGTTCGCGAACGTGTTGTTTTCGACGGCGACGTTGATGCCGGTCTGGTTGCGCAGGTTGAACGCGCCGCCGTTGAGGTAGTTGCCGATGATCGAGATGCCGGTGTCCGTGGATCCGCGGTCCTGGATGAAGATCGCGGCCGTGGTGTCGCTGCGGACGGGAACGTCCACGTAGTTGCCCTCGATCTTGATGTTGCCGCCGCCCTGGCTGAAGATGCCGTCCAGGTGCGTCGGGCTGCTCGCGGTGCCGTTCTGCACCAGGCCGTGGATCCAGTTGTCCTGGATGACCGAGTTGGCGGTGGGGTCAATGCCCTGCGACATGCCGGACAGGTCGTCGCGGATGGCGATCTGCGCCTGGTTGCCATAAGCGGTCCAGATCGGCGCCACGTCCTCGCCGGCGGGCATCGTCTTTCCGGGCAGCCAGCCCACGGTCGAGTCGGTCACCTTGATCGTCGAGTTGATCGCCCCGGAGGTCGAAGGGTGCCCGAGGATCGCGTACCAGGAGGTACCGGTTCCGCCCTGGACGATCGACTGAGAGATCGTCAGATTGCCGGTGCCCGTCCAGTAGAAGCTGCCCTTGATCCACACGTGGTCGAGGGTCAGGTCCGTCTGGTCGCACCGAAGGCCGTAGGACTGCCAGGAACAACCGCTCGGAGCCGCACCGCCGGGCTCGTAGACCGTCAGGGCTGAGGTGCTGCCCAGGTAGCCCACGGTGCCGGGCTGGACGTAGCCGCTGGTCGATGCGGCCGTGGTGGTGACCGAGGCGGGCGTCGAGCTAGCGACGGAGGAAGGCGAGGAGGTCGCCGAAGGCGCGGTCGAGGCGGTTTGGCTCTGCGACGGCGACGGGCTGCTTGAGGCCGAGGTCGAGGTCGGCACCGGAGAGGAAGCCGTCGTGGTCGAGGGCTGGAACAGCACGTCGACCCAGTAGTTGGTCAGGCTCTTCGAGCTGGTAGCCGGGAAGGCCGTCGCGCCGGAGTACGTGTAGACGCCGTTGCCAGACAGCGAAGTCGCCTGCTCCGCCACCAGGTTTCCGCTCTGCCGAGCGGCGCCGAAGTAGTTGTAGTCGTAGGCATAGTGACCGCGCGGAGCGAGGTAGGACGCGTCATACGTGGTGAACGCCGCGATGTTGATCGGCGTCGCGAAGTGCGCGACCTGCCAACCCGTCGTCGTCTCGTTCGAGAAGGTGACGTTCCCCAGCTGCTTGCCCGCGGACGTCCACAGCGATCCGACGTGGGTTCCGGTGTTGCCGGGGCCCTTGTAGAAGCGGATACCGAGGATCTGGCCCGGCACCGAGGAATGGAACCTCAGGCCGACATTGACGCTGTTGGGGTCCGACGCGTCCGCGTGGGCCGGGACGGTGCTGGTGGACCAGAGGCTCTGCACGCTCGGCGCTGCGGAGGCGTTCCAGCTGAGGAAGAAGCCAAGCAGCGCGACGGCCAAGGCAAAGGGAACGGAGAGTAGAGCGGCTTTCTTCACAAACTTGTCCTTCAAAGGGCGGCGGTCAGGCCGGCAGGGCGGCGCGAGACAGCCAGGGGAAATCCGCCGCGGCAGCGCAGTGCCGAGGCGGGTGACGGGGAGTCAGGTTGATTACGGGCGCGCGAAAGCCAAGCGGCCGGGATGTTGTTGCGGCGTTTTGCCGACTCAGTGAGTCGCGCCCGAGCCCTGAGACGTCGACAGCCACGGTCAGGACCGGCCGAACCGATCGTCAGCGCAGGCTGTCGCCGGGGTTGGTCAGCGAGTTTCGCGTATGCGCTCGCGCTCGGCCCGGCACGAGGGTGCGTTCGGGCCGGTGGCCGGACTCGTCACGGAGACGGCCGCGGTGACGGCTATCGGAGCCGAAGCCGATGCTGGTGCCGTGGGTTCTAGATGTGCGCCCATAGGGGTCGTGTCGTGCCTCTCCTCCGGCCGCCTACCGGGTTAGCTGACGGGTTCGGGCGGGGGGAGTCTTGTCGCCCTACGGCGCGGTGCGCGGCTGCAGCGGCGATACTCGCGGCGGCAACACGGCACTGCGCACCGATTCACCCCAGGGACGCCGTCGTACGACGAAGGTGGGTCCCCGGCTCCACGGCGCGCCGGACCGCGAGCAGGCCGGCCCGGTAGCTCGAAGGCCTCGAACGCCTCGAAGGCTGCCGTGGGGGCACGCGGTCCGCCGTGCCACACGTGGACTCGGCGGGTGCGCGGGTGCCGTCTTCGACAGCGCTAGCCTGCGCACGCGCTCGACCCTACGAGGTCGCCCCGCGCCGTGTCACCCTCTTCGGGCAAGTTTGTGAAATTCGCTACTTGTCGCCACCCAATCGCTCGCTATGTGCCATGGTTTGGTGGCTCTATGTCGCATATTGGGCGCAGATGTGTCGCCTGCCTCACCGTCGGTAGCCGCGAACTGAGGCGGCGTCAGATCCCTTCTGTGCGCGGGAGATTACGGCACGTAGCCCACGGGCGCGCGCTTCACGGTCGAGACGACCGGCCTATCAGTGCTCTGGCGTCCACACGTAGGGAGTCGTCGTGGTCACCGCGTGCAGGCCGAGCCGCTGCAGAATCGGCCTGCTGTTCTCGGAGGCGTCCACTTGGAGGTACTTCACTCCGCGCGCCGCCGCCAGCTGCGCGCGGCGGGCCACCATCGCCTTGTAGATACCGCGCCCACGCCACTCGGCGAGCGTCGAGCCACCCCAAAGCCCTGCAAAGCCCTCGCCTTCCCGCAGCGCCAGCCACGCCGCGCAGACCACCTCGGGGCCGGACGGGGTCTGCGCCTCGGCGACGAACACCGCGAAATCCTCGCCCCCGGTGGCGATCCGGCCGGCCAGGTCGTCCACGAGGTAGCTGTGATCCGCGCCCCACACGCGGCCGTGCATCTGCGCGATCCGGCGCAGATCGTCGCTCAGTCCCTCGCCCTCGGTGACCTGACGCAACGTCACGCCCTCCGGCATGACCGGCTCGAACGCGAGGTCGGCGGCCTCGCCGATCACCACGGTCTCCCGGTCCTCCGGCTCGAACCCGGCGGCCAGCAGCCGTTCGGTCAGGTCCGCCGGCAGGTCGTGCCCGCGCGTCTTCCATTCCACGGCCTCGCCCCGGGCCGCGAAGTAGTCGCGCTGGCGGGCGATCAGGGCGTCGAGTTCGGCGCCGCGCACTCCCGGATCCCGCGGCGTCTCGACAAAGCCCCGATGCATGCCGACCGTGCGCAGCAGCGCGCCGTCCCACTCGTAGCTGATCCCCGCGGGACGGGGTTCGTGGATGACGGCACGGGTGTTCTCGTCGTACGCGGCGAGCAGCGCGGCGGTATCAGTCACACGATGGAGCCTAAGCAGGCCCGCAACCGGTTATCGGCTGCTGGGAGCCTCGCGACGCTGCTCGGCGAGCCGGTCCACCAACAGCGAGAGGGCCGGCAGCGCGGCGTCGATCGCGGCCTGTTCCTGCGGCCCGAGTTCGCCGAGCGCGGCGGCGATCCGCTCGCGGTGCGCGGCGTGCCAGTCGGCCAACTGGCGGCGGCCGTGCTCGCTCAGCTCCACCACCGCGACCCGCCGGTCGGCCGGATCGGTGCCGCGCTCCACCAGGCCGGCGGTCATCATCTGGCTGATCAGGCCGCTGACGGTGGAGGGGGCGAGCCGCAGCCTGGTAGCCAGGTCGCCGACCCGCGCCGGAGCCGCGTCGGCGAGCGACTGGAGCAGTTCGACCTGCGCCATGGGCAGCGACTCCCACGGGTAGTCGGCCCGGATGCTCGCGCGCAGCACCCGACGCAGTCGCGCGACCACGTCGGTGAGTGTGTACGCGCTGGCGGGATATGACGGCGCGGACTTCGAATCGGACGCGGGGTTCGCATGGGACGCGAGGTTCGCATGGGATACCGCGTCGGAAACGGCCACGGGTGGCGTGGCGTTCGCTTCCTCGGCCCTCGCCGCGCCACTCCCGGTCACGCAGACACTGTACCGGTACTGTCGTTCGATCCGTGTAGGCGATCGAACTGCGGACTCACCCGAAGCGGCCGGTGATGTAGTCCTCGGTGGCCCGCTGGGCCGGGTTGGCGAAGATCCGGGCGGTGTCGTCGATCTCGATCAGCTTGCCGGGCTGGCCGGTGCCGGCGATGTTGAAGAAGGCCGTGCGGTCCGAGACGCGCGCCGCCTGCTGCATGTTGTGCGTGACGATCACGATCGTGTACTCGGACTTGAGCTGTGCGATCAGGTCCTCGATGGCGAGCGTGGAGATCGGGTCCAGCGCCGAGCAGGGCTCGTCCATCAGCAGCACGTCGGGCGAGACCGCGATGGCGCGGGCGATGCACAGGCGCTGCTGCTGTCCGCCGGACAGGCCCGCGCCCGGCTTGCCGAGCCTGTCCTTGACCTCTTCCCACAGGTTCGCGCCGCGCAGCGAGTGCTCGACCAGGTCGTTCAGGTCGCCCTTGCTCTTGAGGCCGTTCAGGCGCAGCCCGGCGGCCACGTTGTCGTAGATCGACATGGTGGGGAAGGGGTTGGGCCGCTGGAAGACCATGCCGACGGTGCGGCGCACCGCGACCGGGTCGATGGAGGGGCCGTAGAGGTCCACGTCGTCGAGCAGCACCTTGCCCTCGACCCGCGCGCCCGGGATCACCTCGTGCATGCGGTTGAGCGTGCGCAGCACGGTGGACTTGCCGCAGCCGGACGGGCCGATGAACGCGGTCACCGTGCGGGGCTCGACCGTGAGGCTGATCTCGTCGATCGCCTTGAAGCCGCCGTAGTACGCGGACATCCCGGAGACATCGATCCGCTTTGCCATCGTGAGTTTCTTCCTTCTCGTTCCGGTTGTCAGTCCGCTAGTCGCCGATGTCGAACACATAGCCGAGGCCGCGCACGGTGCGCATCCTCGCGTAGGCGTCCGGGTCGATCTCCAGGTGCCGGCGCAGCCGCCGGATGTGCACGTCGAGCGTCTTGTTGCGGTCCGGGTAGCCCTCGCCCCAGACCGCGTCCAGCAGTTGCCTGCGGGTGAGCAGCCGGCCGGCGTTCTCCATCAGCACGGCCAGCAGCTCGAACTCCTTCGGTGCCATGTGCACGCTGCGCCCGGCGACCCGTACCGCCATGCCGTCGAGGTTCAGCTCGACCGGGCCGACCGTCAACAGCCGTAGCCGGCCGAGGGTCTGCGGGCTCACCGCGACGTACGCGTCGTGGCGGGCGAGGCCGGTCTGGGTGTGCGAGCGCGTGGTCATCAGACGCGTCCCGGCTTCTTCCACCAGGCCAGCAGCCGGGCGGCCAGGTTGAGGATCATGATGATCAGGATCAGCGTCAGCGCTCCGGCCCAGGCCCGGTCGATCGCGGGCTGGTAGGGCTGGGTGGCCTCGTTGAAGATGAACGCCGGCAGGGAGCCCTGCGCGCCGCTGAACGGGTTCTGGTTGATCGAGGAGGTGAAGCCGACCACCAGCAGCACCGGCGCGGTCTCACCCATGATACGGGCGATACCGAGCATGATGCCGGTGACGATGCCGGGCAGCGCGGTGGGCACCACGACCCGCAGCACGGTGCGCCACTTGGGCACCCCGAGCGCGTAGGAGGCCTCCCGCAGCGAGTGCGGCACCAGCTTGAGCATCTCCTCGCTGGAGCGGATCACCAGCGGCAGCATCAGGATCATCAGCGCCAGCGAGCCGGCGAACCCGGAGCTCTTGAACCCGAAGGCCAGGATCCACAGCGACAGGATGAACAGACCGGCCACGATCGAGGGCAGGCCCATCATCACGTCCACGATGAAGGTCACCGCCTTGGCCAGCGCGCCGCGGCCGTACTCCACCAGGTAGATCGCGACCATCACGCCGATCGGGACCGCGATCAGCGCGGCCAGGCCGGCCTGCTCCAGAGTGCCCAGGATCGCGTGGTACGCGCCGCCGCCGGGGTCGGACTCGGCGATGTTGCGCATCGAGTGGTAGAGGAAGGCGCCGTTGAAGGACTTGGCCCCGTTGCTGATCACCAGCACCAGGATCGAGGCCAGCGGCAGCACCGCGAGCAGGAAGGCGATCGCGACCGAGCTGCTGGCGAACAGGTTCGCCAGGCGGCGTCCGGCAGCCACCGAGCTGAGCGCGGTGGCCGAGAAGCCGAGGTCCTGGTGCGCGTCGTTCGGGTCGATCGTGCGGTGGAACGTGCTGCGCCGGAAGTTCTCCACCGGGCTCGCCTCGCCGCCGGCCGCCGCGACCGCGACCTCGGGGGCCTGCGCCACGGTCGGAGTGGCGCCGGAATCCTCCTTGATGACGCCGCGCTGGGCGATCCACCGGGCCAGGTAGTTCACCAGCAGGGTCATCACGAACAGCACGAGGCCGGAGGCGATCAGCGCGCCGCGCCCGATGTCGAAGGCGTTCTTGAACTGCACCGCGATGTTCGCCGCGATGGTGTTGCCGCCCGGCTCGAGGAACCGGGTGAAGAAGGTGCCGGTCTGCGAGAGCACCATGGCCACCGCGATGGTCTCGCCCAGCGCGCGGCCGAAGCCGAGCACGATCGCGCTGATCACCCCGGAGCGGCCGTAGGGCAGCACGGCGAGGCGGATCATCTCCCACTTGGTCGCGCCCAGCGCGTAGGCGGCCTCGATGTTCTCGCGCGGGGTCTGCAGGAACACCTCGCGGGAGATCGCCGCCACGATCGGCAGGATCATGATGGCCAGCACCACGCCGGCCGCGAACACCGAGCGCGGCGCCGGCGCGCCGTCGTAGTGGAAGATCGGGATCCAGCCGAGTACGTCGGAGACGACCTGGGAGACCCCGCCCATGTGCGGGACCAGGAAGATGATGCCCCACAGGCCGTAGACCACCGAGGGCACCGCGGCCAAAAGGTCGACCACGTAGCCCAGCGCCTGCGCCAGGCGCCGCGGGGCGTACTGGGAGATGAACAGCGCCGCGCCCACCGCGATGGGGGCGCCGATCACCAGCGCGAACAGCGAGGTGATCAGGGTGCCCCAGGCCACCAGGGCCACGCCCCACACCGAGGGGTCGTCGTCCGGGTTCCACTCGAAGGCGGTCAGGAAGTTGACCGAGTCGGCGCTGATCGCGTGGATCGCCTGGGTGATCAGGAACGCCACGATCGCGCCCATCAGCACCAGCAGGAACCAGGCGCTGCCCCGCGCCCCGCCCGCGAACAGGCTGTCGCCGCGGCGCGAATGGCCGGTCAGCCCGGCGCCCGGACCACGCCGCGAACGACGCGGCTCGGAAGGGGGGCCGGCCGGGGCGTACTCGGCCTCGCCGAGCCGTTCATCGCTCAAATGTGAGGGGCCGGAGTCGGTCACGGCCGGCGGCTCGCCGCTCATCGTTCTCCTGACAGTGCAGTGCGGGCGTAGGTGCGGTCGGGTAGGTGAGGGTGCGGTGCGGTCCGGCGTCGGGTGCGGGGCCGGAAGGGCCTCGGCTGCCGCCGCGGCATGCAGGTCGCGGCGACAGCCTCAGGATCCTTCGGGCGGGGTCCGTACGAGCCGGACGCCGGTTGCGCGGTGGGCGATTAGCCCAGGTTGCCGACCGCGGTCGCGACCAGGCCCTGGATGTTGCTCGGCAGGTTGACGTAACCGGCCGTCGGCAGCTCGGCCTGCGCCGTGGCGCTGGCCATGTAGCTCAGGAAGCCCTTGATCAGCGGCAGCTGCGCCGGGTCGTTGCCCTTGTCGCAGGCGATCTCGTAGGTGACCAGGACGGCCGGGTAGGCGTTCGGGTCCGAGTAGGTGTAGTCGAACGCCAGCTGGATGTCGTTGCCGCTCTGGTTCACCTTGGCCTTGCCGATGAACGCGGACGCGTTGGCGGTGGTCGCCTCGACGAACTGGCCCTGCGCGTTGCCGACCTTGGCGGTCTGCAGGTTGTTCGCGCTGGCGTAGGAGAGCTCGGCGTAGCCGATGCCGCCGGAGGTGCTCTTCACGGCCTGGGCGACGCCGGAGGAGCCGTTCTCACCCTGGCCGCCGGTGCCCGGCCACTGCTTGTTGGCCTTCGCCGGGAAGTCGGCCGCGTCGGTCCCGTTCAGGTAGTTCGAGAAGTTGTACGAGGTGCCGGACTTGTCCGAGCGGTGGAAGGTGGTGATCTTCGTGCTCGGCAGCGTCACGCCGGAGTTGTCCTTGGCGATCGCCGGGTCGTTCCAGGTGGTGATCTTGCCGTTGAAGATCTTCGCCAGGGTCTGCGCCGACAGGTTCAGCGGGGCGGTCACACCCGAGACGTTGTACATGACCGCGATGGCGCCGGGGACCATCGGCAGGTCGACGGCCTTGCCGCCGGTGCAGCGCGCGTTGGCCTTGGCCACGTCGGTGCCGGAGAGCGGGAAGTCGGAGCCGGCGAAGTCGACCTGCTTCTGCTCGAAGGAGGTGACGCCCGCGCCGGAGCCGCTCGGGTTGTAGTTGATCGTCGCGCCCGAGCAGGCGGCCTGGTAGTCCTTGGTGAACTTGTCGATCGCGTTCTTCTGGGCGCTGGACCCGGCCAGGGTCAGGGTGCCGCTGCCGCAGGAGATGCCGCCGGAGGCCGAGGCCGAGCTGCTCGCGCCGCCACCCGCGGAGGAGCTGCTCGCCGCCGGGCTGTTGTTGTTGGAACCACACGCGGCGAGCGTGGCGGTGGCGATGAGGCCGGCGCCCGCGACGGCGACGTACCGCTGGAGCTTCACGGGGAAGTCCCTTCCGTTCGAAGCCGGATCCGTCTCCCCGAGGGGGCGGCTCTCCGGCCGTCATGAGCCTGTTTCGTGCTGACGTCTGCGAACGTAGGGACGTGAGGTGAATCGATGAACCGGGCAAGGTGAACGCCAGGTATACAGTGCGGGACTTTTGGGCGGACGCCCGAAGCGCGCGGTTTGGTCCGGCTTCCTGCGCTCTGACCTGCGAGAAGATCGCATTGTAGCGCAGTGGCCGATGGTCCGTTCACCAAACGGACACGCTGTTCACCGGAATTTCGTCACATCCGCACTGGACCGGTGCGCCAGCTAGTTCGCGCTCGCCGGCATCGTGCGGATCTCGACCAGGCCCTTGTAGGCGATGCCGCGCACGTGGACGGCCGGCCCGTCGGCGGGCCAGGCGTCGGACGCGGCGTCTTCGGCGTTGGTCACGCCGATGCCCGAGAACTCGACGCGCATTCCAGGTGGGACGAGGACCTGCACTCGGCACTTGTAAGCGACGGCGCGGATCGTGGTCACGGCGCTGGTCAGCTCGGCGGCGCGCAGGTCGATGACAGTGCCGCCGCCCTTGTACGAGACGGCCGTGAACTTCGCCGGCACGCGCCACCGGCCTCCCCGCCGAAGCGACGTCTTGTACGCGAGCGAGAGCTTTCCGGGCTTGTGCGTGCTGGCCGGGGTGAGGGAGGTCGCTGGAGTGAGGGAGGTGGCCGGGACGAGTGCCGACGTGCGTACCGACTCGGCCGGCAAGTCAGTGGCGATCGCATCAAGCTGGCTACGCGTCTTGGCGGCCAGCGCGCTACGCACCCGCGTGTCGAACTCCTCGTCGTCGAGACGCCCCTCGGCGAAAGCGACTTGGAGTCGGGTGACCATCTCCTCGCGCTCCCGGTCGGAAACCCGTAGATCGACTTCCTCGGACACCGCAGACTCCCTCCGTACGCCTTCGGCAACTCGCGATATAGCGTAACTTGCCAAGGAGTCTTGCGGAAGCGCGGGAGCGATATGCAGCGTCGCTTCGCTATCGGACGGGAGCCGTCAGATGGCGTCCCAGGGCGCGTGGGCGTAGAGGTCGAGCAGGCGGGACAGCAGCGGAGCCTGGAGCGGAATGTCGAGTTCGTCGACGCGGCGGACGGTCGCGACTCCTCGGGAGTTCGTCACGAATGCGCCGTCGAAGGAGGCCAGATCGTCCAGCCGCACGCGACGATGCCGTTGCGGTACGCCGGCCGCCGCGAGTTCCCGCTGCAAGACCTGCATGCCGATGCCCAGGAGCATGGGTGCCTGCGGCCAGATGACCGCGTCGTCCTCGATGAACCCGATGTTCGTGATCGCGCCCTCGGCGACCAAGCCGCCCTCGCCGACGAGTAAGGGCTCGTCGAAGCCGCGGCGTTCGACCAGCTTGATGTAATGGCCCTGCGCAAAGCCGCCGACGTGCTTGATGTGCGCGAACGGTCGCTGATAGGGCACGGAGGACAGGCTCAGCGGCCCGGCCGGCATCTCGTGCGGCGGCCGCACTGTCACCAGGACACTGATGTCGGGATCGACACCCGGTGCGGGCTCGACGGAGCCGTCCGGACTGAACACGTTGATCCGTACCGAGGCGTCCTGGATGCCGTCCGCGAGCGCGTGCCGCAGGTGTTCGAGGACCCGTTCGCCGCTCAATCCGGCGCCGAACAGCTCCTTGGTCGCCGCGTCCAGGCGCGCCAGGTGGAAGTCCAGGCCGCGCACTCTGCCGCCGCGCACCTGCATCGCGGTGAAGTGCCCGTAGCCGCCGAGCGCGGGATAAAGCTCCATGCCCGTGACCGCCTGGCCGTTGAGTTCGAGGCGCGGGGTATCGGTGATCCGGGTGGTGGTCTGCGTCGAGGACTCGCTCACGCGGTCACCCTAACGCGGGCGCCATAAGGCGGAGGCGCTCGTCAGTCGCCGTGGTCGGTGTCGTCTCCGCGTGGGATCGCGAACTCGGTAAGCAGTGCGGCGCCCGGTACCAGGTCCGCCCACTCGCCGCGCAGGCTGAACAACGCGATGCCCGAGGTCGGGTACTTCTCGCGGGCGCGACTCAGCGGCGCGCCGGAGTCCTCGTCGGCGAGTGTCACCGCGAGGTGTTGCATGCCGGGGTTGTGGCCGACGAGCACCAGCCCGCGGACGCGCGCCGGTGTCTCGCGCAGCACGGTGTACAGCGTGGACGTCGTCGCGGCGTACACCCTGCCGTCGAAGATCGGCGCCGGTGGGTCGTCCAGTTCCTCGGCGACCAGGTCCCAGGTCTCGCGGGTGCGCCGGGCGGGGGAGCACACGACCCGGTCGATGGCGAAGCCGTCGAGCCGCTGCCCGGTTTCGCGCAGCCAGCGACCCGCGGCGGGGGCGTCACGCCGCCCGCGCTCGGCGAGCGGCCGTTGCCGGTCCTCGACATCCGGCCAGGCGGCCTTCGCGTGTCGCAGGACGATCAGATGCCTGGTGGTGACAGGTGCGGTCACCCGTACAGCTTTGCAGAGCGAGTCAAGCCCGGCATTCCAGGGACGCGCCGGAAGCATCAGATACCGGGGAGGGGTATGCGAAGATACCCCACAGGGGTATGCTGGAGTCATGGAGGGACACGGGTACACCGCGCACAAGCAGGATTACTTGAAGCGGCTGCGCCGGATAGAAGGCCAGGTCCGCGGCTTGCAGCGGATGGTCGAAGAGGACAGCTACTGCATTGACATCCTCACCCAGGTCTCCGCGGCTACGAAGGCTTTGCAGTCGGTGGCGATCGGCCTGCTCGAGGAGCATCTCGCGCACTGCGTCGCGGCTGCCGTGGCCGAGGGCGGGGACACCGCCGACGCGAAGGTGAAAGAGGCCGCCGACGCCATCGCCCGGCTGGTTCGTTCGTGAAAGAGGAGTGGAGCAAAGCAATGAGCACCAACACGGACAAGAGCATCGTCACCGACTACACCGTCAGCGGCATGACCTGCGGGCACTGCGTCGCGTCGGTGACCGAGGAGGTCGGCGCGCTCGACGGCGTCTCCGCGGTGGACGTGGACCTGGCCTCGGGCCGGGTCACGGTGACCAGCGAGCGGCCGCTGCCGGTCGCCGAGGTCCAGGCGGCCGTGGATGAGGCCGGTTACCAGCTGGTCTCCTGACCGGCCGAGGGCGGCTGACGGGGCGGCGAACGACCGAGTGGCGATGGAAGCGATGACTACCGAGACCGACAACGCGCGGGTGCAGCTGGACATCGCCGGCATGACCTGCGCGTCCTGTGCGACGCGGATCGAGCGCAAGCTCAACCGGCTCGACGGAGTCACGGCGACGGTGAACTACGCCACCGAACAAGCCAGCGTCGAGTATCCGCGGGCACTGAGTCCGCGGGACCTCGTCGCCGTCGTCGAAGCCGCCGGGTACCAGGCGACCGTGCCCGCCCCGCGCACGGCCCCCGACGCCGCGAATGAGGGCTCGACGACAGCGCCGGAACAGGCCACTGATGGGGCGGATGCTGATGACTCCGCGGGCTCGGCGAACTCCGCGGATTCGGCCACCGAAGCCGCCGCTGCCCTGCTGCGGCGCCTGACGACGTCCGCGGCTCTCGCGCTGCCGGTCCTGCTGATGGCGATGATCCCGGCGCTGCAGTTCCGCAACTGGCAGTGGCTCTCGCTGACGCTCGCCGCCCCGGTCGTGGTGTGGGGCGGCTGGCCGTTCCACCGCGCCGCGTTCACGAACCTGCGTCACGGCGCGGCGACGATGGACACGCTGATCTCCCTCGGCACGCTCGCCGCCTTCGCCTGGTCGCTGTACGCGCTCTTCTTCGGCGACGCCGGGCGACCCGGCATGCGGATGCCCTTCGAGCTGATCGCGAGCGGCTCCGGGACCGACGCGATCTACCTCGAGGTGGCCTCGGCGGTGATCGTCTTCATCCTGGCCGGCCGCTACTTCGAGGCGAGGGCGAAGCGCCGGTCCGGGGCCGCTCTCAGAGCTCTGCTGCACCTCGGGGCGAAGGACGTGGCCGTGCTGCGGGACGGCCGCGAGACCCGCGTCCCGATCGGGCAGCTGGCGCGCGGCGACCGGTTCGTGGTGCGGCCGGGGGAGAAGGTCGCCACCGACGGCGTGGTCGTCGAGGGACGCTGCGCGATCGACGCCAGCCTGCTGACCGGCGAGTCCGTGCCGGTCGAGGTCGGCCCCGGCGACGCGGTGACCGGCGCGACCGTCAACGCGGGCGGGCGGATCGTGGTGCGCGCCACGCGGATCGGCGCCGAGACGCAGCTGGCCCAGATCGCGCGGCTGGTGGTGGAGGCGCAGACCGGAAAGGCCGCGGTCCAGCGGCTCGCCGACCGCGTCTCAGCGGTCTTCGTCCCGATCGTGATCGTGCTTTCGCTCGCGACCCTGGCCGGCTGGCTGCTCGCGGGCGAGGGCGCCGCGCGGGCCTTCACCTCCGCCGTCGCCGTGCTGATCATCGCCTGCCCTTGCGCTCTCGGCCTCGCGACGCCCACCGCGCTGCTCGTCGGCACCGGACGCGGCGCGCAACTCGGCATCCTGATCAAAGGCCCCGAGGTGCTGGAATCCACCCGGCGCGTCGACACGATCGTGCTCGACAAGACCGGGACGGTGACCACCGGCGAGATGACACTGCTGCGGACCATCACCGCGTCAGCCTCCGACGACAGGGTCGACAGGCTCGATGGGCTCGGCAGGATCGACGAGACGCAGGTCCTCCGGTTCGCCGGCGCCGTCGAATCCGCCTCGGAGCACCCGATCGCGCGCGCCGTAGCCAAGGCCGCGACGCACCGCCTCGGCACGCTGCCGCGCGTCGATCGGTTCTCGAACACGGACGGCCTCGGCGTCGAAGGGCTCGTCGAAGGTCGCGAGGTGCTGGTCGGACGCCCGCGGCTGCTGGCCGAGCGCGGCATCGAACTTCCGGCGGACTTGGACGAAGCGCGGGTCGTCGCGGAGGCGGAAGGAGCGACTGCCGTCGCAGTGGCCTGGGACGGAGCGGCGCGTGCGGTCCTCGTCGTCGGCGACGTGGTCAAGCCCGGATCGGCCGACGCAGTGGCCAGGCTGCGCGCCCTCGGCCTGACTCCGATCCTGCTCACCGGCGACAACGCGCGGGCCGCGCGCCGCATCGCCGAGCAGGTCGGCATCGACGAAGGCGACGTGATCGCTGAGGTGCTGCCGGCGGAGAAGGCGGAGCACGTGAAGCGGCTGCAGGCAGAGGGCCGCACGGTCGCCATGGTCGGCGACGGAGTCAACGACGCGGCCGCGCTCGCGCAAGCAGACCTCGGCCTGGCGATGGGCACCGGAGCCGACGCGGCGATCGAGGCCGCGGACCTGACGCTGGTGGGCGGAGATCCGCGCAGCCTGCCCGACGCGATCCGGCTCTCCCGCCGGACCCTGGCCACTATCAAGGGCAACCTGTTCTGGGCCTTCGCCTACAACGTCGCCGCGCTGCCGCTGGCCGCCGCCGGACTGCTCGGCCCGCTGATCGCGGGCGCGGCGATGGCGGGCTCGTCCGTCTTCGTGGTCTCCAACAGCCTGCGACTGCGCCGGTTCAGCTGAGGGGCAAGCCGCATCAGGATTGCGTGTCCCGCTGAACTGGACAGCGTGGTTGAGGTGACGTCAGTTGTCCCGCTCAGCTGGACAGTTCCTCGGCTACCGCGGCGCCGAACGCGTCGATGTCCGCCTCGGTCGTGTCGAAGGACGCCATCCAGCGCACCTCGCCGGTGCGCTCGTTCCACGTGTAGAACCGGAACCGCTTCTGCAGCCGCTCGGTCACGTCCCGCGGCAGGATCGCGAACACCGCGTTCGCCTGCACCTCCTGCGTGATCTGCAGGCCCGGCAGGTCACGCACCTCGTCGGCCAGCCGGCGAGCCATCGCGTTCGCGTGGCTCGCGTTGCGCAGCCACAGGTCACCGCCGAGCAGCGCCTCGAACTGCACCGACACGAAGCGCATCTTGGAGGCCAGCTGCATTGCCGCCTTGCGCAGGAACTGCATGCCGCGCACCGCGTCCGGGTTCAGCACGACGACCGCCTCACCGAGCAGCATGCCGTTCTTCGTGCCGCCGAAGGACAGCACGTCGACGCCGACGTCCGTGGTGAACGCGCGCAGCGGCAGGTTCAGCGTCGCCGCGGCGTTGGCCAGGCGCGCCCCGTCGACGTGCACCTTCATGCCGTGTCCGTGCGCCTGCTCGCAGATCGCTGCGATCTCCTCGGGTGAGTAGCAGGTGCCCAGCTCGGTCGTCTGCGCGATCGAGACGATGCGCGGCTGCGCCCGGTGCTCATCGCCCCAACCCCAGGCGTGCCGCGCGATCAGGTCCGGCGTCAGCTTGCCGTCCGGCGTGGGCAGTGTCAGCAGCTTGAGACCGGCGACCTTCTCCGGCGCGCCGCACTCGTCCACGTTGATGTGCGCGGTCTCCGCGCAGACGACCGATTCCCAGCGCTCGGTCATCGCCTGCAGCCCGACGACGTTGGCGCCGGTGCCGTTGAACACCGGATACGCGGTGGCCTGCTCGCCGAAGTGCCGCCGGAACACCTCCTGCAGATGCTCGGTGTAGGCGTCCTCGCCGTAGCTGACCTGATGGCCGCCGTTGGCGACGGCGAGCGCGTCGAGGATCTCCGGGTGCACGCCGGCGTAGTTGTCGCTGGCGAAACCGCGGGAGTCCGGGTCGTGTCGTCGCTCTACCGTCATCAGATCCGCTCGCTGTTCGTCGCCGTGCCGCTGCTTGTTCTCGCCGCTGCTTGTTCTCACTGAGCCTAAGCGGTCTACGCCGCGTGCCCTCCGGTGATCCCCTTCGTCGAGGCCACCACGTCGCGCAGCTTCTTCTCCAGCGCCTCGTAGAACATGCTGAGCGGGAACTCGTCCGGCAGCACCTGGTTGACCAGCTCCTTGGGCGGGCCGTCCAGCGGCAGCACCTCGGCCCACGGCTGGCTCAGACCGCGCGCCCAGGTCGAGGCCGGGTTCGGCGTGACGTACTCGGCGACCAGCTCGTAGGCGGCGATCCAGTGCGCGGTCTTCGGCCGGTCGATGCCGTCGCGGTACAGCTTCTCGACCCGCTCGCACAGCGCGATCACCGCCGGGGCTACCCGCTGCCAGTCGATGGTCAGCCGGTTGTCGGTCCAGCGCAGCACGTCGTTCTTGTGCAGGTAGGCGAAGAGCAGCTGCCCGCCGAGGCCGTCGTAGTTGCGGATCCGGTTGCCGGTGATCGGGAAGCGAAAGAGCCGGTCGAACAGGATGGCGTGCTGCACGGCGCGGCCCTGCTCGAGGCCGTCGGCCTCCAGCCGCACCGCCTCGCGGAAGGTGTTCAGGTCGCAGCGCAGCTCTTCGAGCGAGTACAACCAGTACGGCATCCGCTGCTTGATCATGAAGGGGTCGAAGGGCAGGTCGCCGTGGCTGTGGGTGCGGTCGTGGACCATGTCCCAGAGCACGAAGGCGTCCTGGGCGCGCTGCTGCGAGCCGATCAGCTCGGCCGCCTCTGCGGGCAGCTCGAGCCGCACGGTCTCGGCGGCAGCCTTGGTCACCACGCGGAAGCGGGCGGACTCGCGGTCGCAGAAGATCGCGCCCCAGGTGTACACCGGCACCTCGCGCACGGCGACGGTCTCGGGGAAGAGCACGGCCGAGTTGGTGTCGTAGCCGGCGGTGAAGGCGGTGAACGCGACCGGCACGAACATCGGGTTGTCGTAGCGGCTGTGCTCCAGCTCGGCCAGCCAATCCGGCCAGACCACGCGCAACAGCACGGCCTCGACGTTGCGGTCCGGGTTGCCGTTCTGGGTGTACATCGGAAAGACGACGAGGTGCTCAAGACCGTCGACCCGCTGCCGCTCGGGCCGGAAGGCGAGCAGCGAGTCGAGGAAGTCCGGCACGCCGAACCCGCCGTCCGCCCATCGCGCGAAGTCGGCGCGCAAGGCGGCGTGGTACTCGGCGTCATGCGGGAACAGCGGCGCGAGCGCGTCGAGCGCGTCCAGCAGCGCGCCCACCGCGGCCCGGGCGTCCGCCAGGTCGTGGGCCTCGGGATCGATCGAGCCGTCCTTCGCCTGCAGCGGCCGGATCTCCTCCACCGCGGCGACGAGCCGGTGCCAGGCGGGATGCCGCTGCGCCCCCGACTCGGCGGGCCGTCCGGCCGGATGGTCGAGGATCACACCTATCTCCGTCATAGCCCGCTCCGTCAGAAGAATTTACGCTGATCAAGCCTTGATCTTGTAAGAATTGTCGCCGATGGCGTGAATGAGTGCAAGACCTGAGGTGGGCAGGCGGAACTGCCCAGCCGCAGGAGCGCGGCCGGGCAGCGGTGAGGGAGCGGTAAGGCAGCGGTAAGGCAGCGGAGCGAGGGTAAGCGGCGGGTCAGTGCGCGGAGGCGGTCGCCGTGTGGAACGCCGTCGGAACCAGCCAGTGCCCGCCGAGCACCACCGAGCCCAGCGCGACCACCACGAAAAGGAACACCCACAGCCCGGCCGGAAGCTTGGTGAGCTTGCCCAGCTGGTCCGCGTCCGAGTCCGGGGCGCGGCCGCCGCGGCGCTGCCACTGCAGCTCGAAGACCGGGCGCACCCCGCCGAGCAGCAGGAACCAGACCGCCAGGTACGCGAACCCGGCCTGCACCTTCGGATCGGCGTACCAGGACACGATGAAGGCCAGCGCCCCGGTGACGACGACCGCGAGCAGGCCGAAGAAGTTGCGCAGCATCAGCAGCATGAGGGCGAGCAGCCCGACGCACACCCACAGCAACGCCGTGATATGCCCGCGGCCGAGCAGCGCCGCGCCGCCGAGACCGAAGAGCGAGGGCGCGATGTAGCCGGACAGCGCCGTGAGCACCATGCCGAAGCCGTACGGCTTCCCGTACGAGACGGTGACGCCCGAAGTGTCCGCGTGTAACCGGATTCCGCTCAGTTTGCGGCCGGTGAGCAGCGCGGCGACCGCGTGGCCGCCCTCGTGCGCGATCGTCACCGCGTTGCGGGCCACCCGCCAGACCGGCCGGTAAGCGACGGTCGCCAGCGCCAACGACGCCGCGGTGAGCACGAGCCAGCGCGGCGCGGCGGGCTGCGCGGCGGTGATCTCGTGCCACAGCTCGTTGAGATTCGACACGGCCATGTCGGCAAGGATGCTAGATCCGATACGGTCCGGTCCAGCCACCATCCTGAGCCGTGTAATAAATCGGCGGCGCGGAGAACTCGTCGAGCACGAATACGTCGAGTTCGTTCGCCCCCGCGCGGTACCCGGTCGCGATCGCTGCGCCCGGCGGGAGACCGACACCGTTCGGTACCACGCCGACCGACCACATACCGTCCGGCTCCTGCGCGTATTGACGAAGCCGGCCGTTTTCATCGACGACGAAGACGAGCAACTGACGCCCGCCATTCTGATAACCCGTCGCGAGCGCGGACGGCGCGTGCAACCCACCGCCCGGCAGTACTTGCGCGTCCCAGCCGAACCGTTCCCGCCGAAACGCACAAAGGCGACCCTGCACATCCACGGTGAACAGGGTCAGCTCACCTCCGCCGCCCGGATAGCCGGTGGCGAGCGGCGCCCCCGGCGGCAGTTCGAAGTCCTGCGCCAGTTGCAGGTGCGGCGACTCGACGTCCCACGCGCCGTCCGCCGTCTCCGAAACCGCCTGCAACTGGCCGGCGCGGTCGATCGCGAACAGGGTCAGCTTCATGCCGCTGTTCTGATATCCGGTCGACAGATTCGCCCCGTGCGGCAGCGGCGTCTCCAGCGGAACCCGGCGCGGGTACCAGCGCCCGTCATCAGTCCCCTGAAAGATGAGCGGTTCGCCGGAACGCCCGACCACGAACACGTCGAGCACCGAGCCGCCGCCCTGATAGCCGGTGGCGATACACGCGCCGGGCGGAATGCCCACAGCTTCCGGCACGACGTCGGCTTCCCACGCGCGTCCCCCGGGCGTGAGATAGATACGCAGCATTCCGTCGCGGTCGACGGCGAACACGTCGAGCTGTGCGCCCCGGGCCTGGTAACCGGTCATCAGGGCGCCGGGAGGGTGCAGGTCGGTGCCGAAGGGTAGGCCGTCGGCTTGAGGCAGCGTGACGCCCGCCCACGTCGTGCCGTCCTGGACGGCGCAGCGCAGAACGCCGCTGGAGTCGATGTGGAAGACGTGCAAGCGGTCAGGTGCGCGCCGTAGGCCGGTCGCAAGCTGCCCCCCGACGCGGCTCACGAGTGAACTCCTCCCCCTTCTGTCTGATGTGCGTCCATGGTGGGACATGAAGGGCTCGGACGGTACGGTTTTCGTAAAGATTTCATGTTCTGAACGTAGAACCGCGCCGCTGATCATTTCGGAGATCATTTCCGGGCACGGCGCAGCGGTTTCCGTACCGGCGTGATCCTGCCGACGTGCTTGACTGAAGCCCTGGTCAGCTCGTCGCGTTGACCAGGGCCTGATACGTCGCCGTGTCGCAGGCGCCGTCGGGCGTGGCCTGACCTTGATCGTGTTGCAGATAGTCGTATTTGAACGCGCGAATAGCCGACGTGGTGGCGTTCTGGTAAAAGCCGACGTCGTCAGTCGGGCTCCACCACCGATTGCCGGTGTCAGCCATCGTGCGCCCGGTCAGGCCGTACTGCGACGCGTCGCGACTCAGGGCCAGATAACGCAGCTTCGCGAGCCGGCTTTGAATGTCGGCGACCAGCGGTTGATAGTCGCTCGTCCACCTGATCGGCTCGAAACTCGCCACGGCGCTCGGGTGCGGCGAAGGCTTGGCGGGGCTGGGCGACGGGGCCGGGCTGTGGCCGGGGGAGTGGCTCGGCGAAAGAGTCGGGCTCGGCCGGTGCGACGTCGCGGCCGGCGGCACCGGATGCGCGGCGCTCGCGGTGGCCGACTTGGTCGGCATGGCGGTGGGCGCCAGCGGCCCGCTGGAGTGACCCGCGGCTATCACCACCAGCGCGATCGCGGCGATCGCACCCAGCAGTACCGAAACGCCGATGGTGGCCGGCAGCCGCGACGGCTTGCCGCTGCCGCCGCTGTGCCGCGGCGAGTGGTCGTGTTCCGGGTCGGGCGGCGGCGGGACCGGCGCGATGTACCCGCCTGCGCCTGCGCTCTGCGCGCCGACCGACTTCGGAGTCGGCGTGGCGATCGTGGTCGGGCCGCGCAGGTCGGGCACGGACACCGTCGGCACGACTACGGCCGGCCCGCTCGGCGAGGGCGGCATTCCCGGAACCGGGGGCAGCGGCGGGGGCGTCTCAGTGATCGTAGTCGGGGCGGCGGACTCCCCGGCCAGCGCCTCCCGCAGGGCTTTGACATCGATCGGCCGGGTCAGGTCGTGCGGTCCGACCGGAACCAGGGCCGTGGTCGCGTCGGAGGACTCGACCTGCGCGTCGAGCGCGCGACGGAACGCGGAAGCCTGGCCGGGCGGCTGCCCGCCGGCTGTGGGTGCCGACGACTCGGCGCCGGGTAACTGGGGAGCGTCCACTGATCCTCTACCTGGGATGGGTGTTGGGGACACACCGTTAGTCGCCCGGACGCTACCGCATCACGGTCACCTTCCGTAAGGCATGCGAGCTCTCACACCGATAACGACGCAGTGTCGAGCAGGACATTGCCGACCATGCCGACCACGAGCGTGTCACCTGGACTGCCCGGTCGCGGTGGTACCCTGTTCCCGTGCACGCAGTACGCCTGCTCCTTACCGGGCCGCGCTGAGAGCGAAAGAGCCCCGATCCCGGGCTCCTCAGCGTGGCGACCCCTCCTGCGCGAGGGGTTTTCGCATTTCTGGCGCCAGTGTCGTTCGGCTCGGCAGAGCGGGCCCGCACCGGCCGGCGCCATCGAACCGGTAGTAGACGGACAGACACCCTGAGGGGACCTCATGAGCGAGAGCACCAAGCCGCCGGCTTCGGACGAGCCCGCCTTCCGGTACACCGCGGCGATGGCGGGCGAGATCGAGGCGCGCTGGCAGGCGTACTGGGCACAGCACGGCACGTTCGAGGCGCCGAACCCGTCCGGGCCGCTGGCCACGGACACCCCCGTGCCGGGCAAGAAGTACTTCGTCCTGGACATGTTCCCGTACCCGTCGGGCTCGGGCCTGCACGTCGGCCACCCGCTGGGCTTCATCGCCACCGACGTGTTCGGGCGCTATCAGCGGATGCTGGGCTACAACGTGCTGCACGCGATGGGCTTCGACGCCTTCGGCCTGCCTGCCGAGCAGTACGCCGTGCAGACCGGCACGCATCCGCGGGTCACCACAGAGAAGAACATCGAGCGCTACCGGGCCCAGATCAACCGGATCGGCCTGGCGCACGACAAGCGCCGCGGCGTCGCGACCACCGACGTCTCGTTCTACCGCTGGACCCAGTGGATCTTCCTGCAGATTTTCAACTCCTGGTACGACCGCGACGCGCGCAGGGCCAGGCCGATCAGCGAGCTGACCGCGCAGTTCGAGGCGGGCACCCGGGCCACGCCGGACGGCCGCGCCTGGTCCGGGCTGACGCCCGCCGAGCGCGCCGACGTGATCGACGGCTACCGGCTGGCCTACATCTCCGAGGCTCCGGTCAACTGGTGCCCCGGCCTGGGCACCGTGCTGGCCAACGAGGAGGTCACCGCGGACGGCCGCTCCGAGCGCGGCAACTACCCGGTGTTCAAGCGCAACCTGCGCCAGTGGATGATGCGCATCACCGCCTACGGCGACCGGCTGCTGGAGGACCTGGACCGGCTGGACTGGCCCGAGCCGATCAAGCTGATGCAGCGCAACTGGATCGGCCGCTCCGAGGGCGCCCGGGTCCGGTTCCCGATCGCCGCCGAGGACTGCGGCGAGATCGAGGTCTTCACCACCCGCCCGGACACCCTGTTCGGCGCGACCTACATGGTCCTGGCCCCCGAGCACCCGCTGGTCGACCAGATCGTGCCGGCTGCGTGGCCGGACGGGACGCGGGAAGCGTGGACCGGCGGCGCCGCGACCCCGACCGAGGCCGTCACCGCGTACAAGGCGCAGGCCGCCGCGAAGACCGAGGTCGAGCGGCAGACCGAGGGCCGGCAGAAGACCGGCGTCTTCACCGGCGCCTACGCGATCAACCCGGTCAACGGCGAGCGCGTCCCGGTGTTCGTTGCGGACTACGTGCTGTGGGGCTACGGCACCGGCGCGATCATGGCTGTCCCCGCGCACGACCAGCGCGACTTCGAGTTCGCCCGGGCCTTCGACCTGCCGATGCGGATCGTGGTCTCGCCGGGCGAGGGCGTGTCGCAGGACGTTGACGAGTGGACCGAGGCCTTCGACTCCTACGAGGCGCAGTCGGTCAACTCGGCCAACGCGGAGGTCTCGCTGGACGGCCTGGTGGTCGTCGAGGCCAAGAAGCGGATCATCGCCTGGCTGGAGGAGAAGGGCTACGGCACCGGCACGGTGACCTACCGGCTGCGCGACTGGCTGTTCTCCCGGCAGCGCTACTGGGGCGAGCCGTTCCCGATCGTGTACGACGCCGAAGACCCGATGCACGCGATCGCGCTGCCCGAGAGCATGCTGCCGCTGGAGCTGCCGGAGATCGCCGACTACGCGCCGCAGGCCTTCGACCCGGACGACGCGACCTCCGAGCCCGCGCCGCCGCTGGCCCGCGCGAACGAGTGGGTCGAGGTGGAACTGGACCTGGGCGACGGCCGCGGCGTGCGCAGGTACCGCCGGGAGACCAACACCATGCCGCAGTGGGCCGGCTCCTGCTGGTACCCGCTGCGCTACCTGGACCCGACCAACGAGGACCGGTTCGTCGGCGTCGAGGTCGAGAAGTATTGGATGGGACCGCGCGACGCCGAGGACGTCGGCGGCGTGGACCTGTACGTCGGCGGTGCGGAGCACGCGGTGCTGCACCTGCTGTACTCCCGGTTCTGGCACAAGGTGCTGTACGACCTGGGGCACGTGTCGTCGGCCGAACCGTTCCGCAAGCTGTTCAACCAGGGCTACATCCAGGCATACGCATACACGGACGAGCGCGGCGTGTACGTACCGGCTGAGGAAGTGGAGGAAGTCGACGGCGTCTACTACTTCCACGGCCAGAAGGTGAACCGCGAATACGGCAAGATGGGCAAGTCGCTGAAGAACTCGGTCACCCCCGACGAGTTCTGCGACACCTTCGGCGCCGACACGCTGCGCGTCTATGAGATGTCGATGGGCCCGCTGGAAGTCTCGCGGCCCTGGGAGACCAAGGCGGTCGCGGGCTCGTTCCGCTTCCTGCAGCGGGTCTGGCGCAACATCGTGGACGAGGGCACCGGCGCCGTCCGGGTCGCCGACACCGAGCCGGACCTGCCGACGCTGCGCGCGCTGCACGCGGCGATCGCGGGCGTCCGCGAGGACCTGGACCACCTGCGCTTCAACACGGCCATCGCGAAGCTGATCGTGCTGAACAACCACCTGACCAAGCTGCCCGAGGTGCCGCGCAGCGTGGCGGAGGCGCTGGTCGTGATGGTCGCGCCGATCGCGCCGCACATGGCCGAGGAGCTGTGGGACAAGCTGGGCCACGAGGGCACGGTCACCTACACGCCGTTCCCGGTGGCCGACCCGCAGTACCTGGTCGCGGACGAGGTCACCTGCGTGGTCCAGGTCGCCGGCAAGCTGCGCGACAAGCTGCAGGTCCCGCCGGACATCAGCGAGGACGCGCTGCGCGAGCTGGCGCTGGCGGCGGAAGGCGTGCGCCGCGCGCTGGACGGCCGCGGCGTGCGGACGGTGATCGTGCGCGCGCCGAAGCTGGTGAACGTCGTCCCGGCGTAACGCGGCAGCGAAGCGAAGGGACGCCTCGGGCTGGAATTCCATCCAGCCCGGGGCGTTGTGCATCCTCGCGTCCGCCTGTCCCCACAAGTTGTGCGGTTCGCCTGGTGTGATCAACGGCGGCCGATAGAGTCACCGAGGTGACGCACGCGAACCTCAGCCTGACGACGCCCGCCCTCGTGGTGAGCATCGTCGTGTACGTACTCTTTGCCGCAGGCAGCATCGTGCTTGCAGTCATCGACGCGCGCACCCAGTTGCTGCCGAATCGCATCGTCTTCCCGCTCTACGGCATCGGCCTTGCGGGCTTCGGCCTGATCACGGCGCTACTGCACGACCATGCGGCGGTAACGCACCTGGTGACGGCGCTGGCCGCGATGGCCGTGCTGTTCGGGATCTTCTACGCCATCGCGATGTTCGGGCCGATGGGCTACGGCGACGTGAAGCTCGCCGGCGTCATCGGCCTCTACCTCGGCTGGCTCGCGGTCCCGGTCGTCTTCGCCGGAATCCTGCTCGGCACGGTGGTCGCTGCTCTCGTCGCGATCGGCACCGCCGCGTGGCGCTCCGTGCGACGCCGACCCTGGCGCCGCATGGAGATCGCGTACGGCCCCTATCTCCTGCTCGGCGCCTGGGTCGCCATCCTGCTTAACTTCTGGGGCTGACTCGGTCGGGTCGATGTGCGACTAGTGCCCGACGACCGTTTGGATCTCCTGGACGATGACCGGGCCGAACGTCTGCCTGACCGGACCGATCGGCTTCGTCCAGCCGGGTTCGCCGGTAACGGGATCGCCGGTCCAGGTCACATTCCACATGCTGCTCTCAACCAGCGTGTAGCCAGTGGTGGTCGATTTGAGGAAGGTGACCTGGCAGCCGGACTGCAAGCTGCCGTCGGCGTTGAAGTAGCAGGTAACCGAGGGCGGCGACATGACGCCGGGTTCTTGGGCACTGAACGTCACCGAGACGGGGTTCGCGTTGACCGTGCTGCTTTGGCCGGTGGTCGGCAGCGTCGCGGTCGCCGTGTACGTGTGGAAGCCGTTCGCCCCCGGCGCGTTGGTGATCAGTGTGGCCAAGTTCACGGTCTGCGTCGCGTTCAGCTTCGGGCTGAAGGTTGGCCAACCAGGGATGACCTTCGTATTGGCCGCGGCGTACTCGGCGAGCAGGTTCGGGTCCATGACCGGCACTCCGGGCGGCGGGGCGCCGTCGGCGAGCCAGAACCATTCCTCGTATTGGTTGGCCACGCCGAGGCTTGACTGCAGGGCGACGTAATCGCCATAGCCTGCGTCGGGAGTGCAGGCGATCGCGTACCACTTGCCGCCGCTCAAGCCCTGGTTATACGGCGGCGCACTTAGCCCGACAGCTGAATCGACGCCCTTTCCGTCGTGGTAAATCGCGTAGAACGCGTTCCTGATGGCGTCTTCCTGCGCGTGCAGGTAGAAGGCGTAGACCTGTGCCATATAGGCCGCGAAGCCGTCCGGCGTGTAAGCCGGATCGACGCCGTAGCCCGAGTTGAGCTCGAGCCAGCACTTGGGCGGCGTCCAGCCGTCCGGCGAGTACGGTGAGCCGCCGCCCGAGTACACGCTGCCGCTCAACTCGACATGCGTGGCGATCCAGAATCCTCCGGAGCCGCCCGTGTCCGCCCGCGCGCCGGAGCCGGCCGCGCCGGAGAGGCCGAGCCCGGCCAGCAGCGCCACGGAGGCCACCCACCTGGTCATCCGCGTCCTGGCCGTCTTCGTCACATGCACGACTGCCTCCCCACCTGAGCCGACGCGTACACGATGGCCCACGCTCCGCCGGAGTTCTTCTCGAACGCGGTGTCCCACCACGAGAAGGCCGCCGTGCCGGTCGCGGCCGCGCCCTTCTTCTGTCCGGTCTTGAAGCTGACCGGCACCACCTTCGACGTGTCCTGGCAGAAGAACACGTCCGCCACCTTCCCGGTGAACTTCACGTTGAACCCGTAAAAGCGCACGGAACCGGTGGGGCGCTCGCCGGCCTGAGCGAAGGTGTTGATCATCGAGTACAGGTTCCCGCGCGCGAACGACGTGGTAAGGCTCTGATAGAGCGCGTCATTCGGCGCGTTGCGGGAAACCGCCTGCTCATACGCCATGAGCATGGCTCGGGTCTGACTCATCAGGGCGTCCTGCGTCGCGTCCCCGGTCGGGTTGATCTCGACGTCCACCTTGTAGTCCGCCGGAATCTGCCCCGCGACGCTCGCGGTCGCGGTCACCGCCGCGTTCGCCGAGTCCTGCGCGGCGCCGACCCCGGGCAGGGCCGCCGGCGGCTGCGAGGCGGAGGCGCCGCAACCGGACAGCATCGCCGCAGCCGTCACGGCCGCCACGGCGCCGGCGGCGAAGGGTGCGAAGCGGGCGAAAACGCCGTGATTGCGACGGAGCATGGGATCCCGTCCCCAGGGCCGGCCCGGAGTGCTGAACTGACTGCTCGTCGGCCCGTGGCGCGATGTTGACAAGTCGGCTACGGATCGTACCGGCCGCAGTAGGCTGCCGGTAGTCGCAGAAGCCGGATTTAACCGAATCTTTTTCTACCGAACCGTCGGAAACCCGGCGGGACGGACGCGTGAGGTCGCAGTTTCGCCGATCTTGGCCCCGAGGTCTGTTCTTCAGCGTCACCGCGTGAGTACTATCAGCTTCCGACCCGGGCCGGGAGCCCGGCTTCCAGCGCAAACTCCAATAACAACCCTGACTCGAAGCTTCCGCGTACCCTGACGAACCGATTGGCCGGGGGGCCTGAACACCGTGATGAACAACGACAACGGCGCACCGCCGGCCGGCGGGGGGTGGAAGCCGTCCGCGTCCCCATCCCCGTCCACGGCGACCATCGCCGGCCGGTCCGTGCCGGGCGGGCCTCCCCCGTCGAACGTCCGGCCGCCCTCCGCGCCGCGCAACCGCAAGCCCGCGCTGGCCGCCCTCGGCCTGCTGCTCGTCCTGGTCGGCGCGCTGGCCTCGGTTTATCTCCAGCAGCGGGCGGGGAATCGAGTCGGTGTCGTCGAGATCGTCAAGCGGGTGCCGCAGGGACAGGCCATCACCACCGACTCGATCGGCGAGGTGATGGTCGCGGTGGACTCGAACATCAGTTACGTCACCTGGGCACAGGCCCGGGCTGGTGTGCTGCACGGGTACACCGCGCGTACCGACCTGCTGCCAGGCACCCTGCTGGTCGGCCAGATGCTGACCACCGTGCAGCCGCTGTCGCAGGGGCAGGAGGTGGTCGGACTCTCGCTCAAAGACGGCCAGTATCCAATCGGCATCCAGGTGGGGGACACGGTGAGCGCGTACTACGTCTCGAACAAGAACGATGACAAAACCGGACAGGCTTACCTCACCGACGGATTCACCACACCGCCGATCGTCGCGAGCGTGCGGGTGTACGACGTGGGCACGGCGGCCACCAACGGCGTGCTCGACGTCTCGCTGGTGCTGAGCCAGCAGAGCGCGAACGCCGTCACACAGGCCGCCTCCGGCGGCAACCTCGTGCTCGTCTTCGACAAGCACACCCAGTAGCGGGCTGTAGTCATGGCATTGATCGTCGTCGCCGGCGACAAGGGCTCACCCGGGGTCACCACCGCCTCGGTGGCGCTGGCGGCTTCGTGGCCGCGCCGCGCGCTGATGGCCGAGTGCGATCCGCACGGCGGGGACCTGGTCTACCGGCTGGCCGCGGACCACGGCGGCCCGCTGGACCCGAACCGCGGCCTGCTCTCCATCGCGATCGCCGCGCGGCGCGGTTTCGAGGCCTCCGCGCTGCCGCAGCACGTGCAGCGGATCACCGGCGGGCTCGAGGTGATCGTCGGCCTCGGTACCGCCGAACAGTCCGCCGCGGTGTCGGGGCACTGGCCGCAGCTCGGCCGCTGCTTCGACCACTACGCCGCGATCCCGCACGGCGCGGACGTCATCGCGGACTGCGGCCGCGTCGGCCCCGACTCGCCGACGCTGGAGCTGATGCCGTACGCCGCGCTGGTGCTGCTGATCGCCCGCGCCGACGCCGAGCAGGTGGCGCACGTGCGCGACCGCGTCAACGGCTTGTCTAACCGGCTGCACGGCAACCAGGGCTCCTCCGCCTCGGTCGCCCGTCCGCCGATCGGCGTGGTGCTGATCGCCCCGCCGAAGGAGGCCAGACGGGCCGCCGGCCAGGTCGGCGAACTGCTCTCGGTCACCGCGGGCGGCGGCGAGGTGCTCGGCGTGATCGCCGACGACCCGGACGGCGCGGCGGCGCTCAACGGCCGCGGCCGGGCCCGCGTCGACAAGTCGCTGCTCATCCGCTCCGCGCGCGACGTGGCCCTCTCGGTGACGCGGCGGTACGGCCTGCTGAACGTCACGTCGCAGGCGCCCGCTCAGGCGCCGGGGCTCAGCCAGGGGCAAGGGCAGGGCCACAGCCAGGGCCAGGCGTTCGGCCAGGCGGTGGGTGCCTGATGGACCACGGGCTCGTCAAGCGGCTGCGCCAGGAGGTCGGCGACCGGATCGCGGAGCAGCGCCGGCTCGACCAGATCTCCGGCCTGCCGCCGATGACCGGCGAGGACGAGCGGCAGTACGCGCGCGCCGTGATCGGGCAGGTGCTGGACGAGCACACGCGCAGCGAGGTCACCCTCGGCCGCACCCCGCCGAACGCCGAGGAGGAGGAGGCGCTGGCCTCCGGCATCCACGCGGCGCTGTTCGGCGTCGGGCGGCTCCAGCCGCTGCTGGACGATCCGGAGATCGAGAACATCGACATCAACGGCTGCGACCGGGTGTTCCTCTCCTACGCCGACGGCCGCGAGGTCATGGGCGAACCGGTGGCCGAGTCCGACGACGAACTCACCGAGCTGATACAGGTGCTCGGCGCGTACTCCGGCCTGTCCTCGCGTCCGTTCGACTCGGCCAATCCGCAGCTGGACCTGCGCCTGCCAGACGGCTCGCGGCTGTCCGCGGTGATGGACGTCACCCGCCGGCCCGCGGTCTCGATCCGCCGCGCCAGGCTCGGCAAGGTGTTCCTCTCCGACCTGGTCGGCAACGGCACGCTGGTGCCCGAGCTCGGCTCGTTCCTGTCCGCCGCGGTCGCCGCCCGCAAGAACCTGATGATCGCCGGCTCGACCAACGCCGGGAAGACCACCCTGCTGCGCGCGATGGCCAACGAGATCCCGTCGCACGAGCGCCTGATCACCGTGGAGCGTGCGCTCGAGCTCGGTCTCGACCAGTTCCCCGAGCTGCACCCGAACGCGGTCGCCTTCGAGGAGCGGCTGCCGAACTCGGAGGGCCTCGGCGCGATCTCGATGGCCGAGCTGGTGCGCCGCTCGCTGCGCATGAACCCCTCCCGGGTGATCGTCGGCGAGGTGCTCGGCGACGAGATCGTCACGATGCTCAACGCCATGTCGCAGGGCAACGACGGCTCGCTGTCCACGATCCACGCCAACTCCTCGCTGGAAGTCTTCAACCGCATCTCCACCTATGCGCTGCAGGCCGTGGAGCGGCTCCCGGTCGAGGCCTCGCACATGCTGATCGCGGGCGCCATCGACTTCGTGGTCTTCATCGAGAAACGCAACGACTACGCGCGCGGCGGCACGCTGCGCCGCTTCGTCTCCTCGGTGCGCGAGGTCAACGGCGTGGACGGCCGGGTGCTCTCGTCGGAAGTGTTCGCGCCGGGGCTGGACGGGCGCGCCGTGCCGCATTCGCCGATCTCCTGCCTGGAAGAGCTGGTCGCGAACGGCTACGTGCCCAGCGGGTTGTGGCGGTGATCTGGTGACGAACCGAGGTGTGGCGCCGTGAACCCGTCCGAGCTGCTTACCCAGGACACCATGCTCGCGCTGGTGGTCGGCGTCGCGGCCGGGCTCGGGCTCGCGCTCCTCGTCGCCGGGCTGATCGGCTGGCCGGGCAAGCCCAGGGACGCGAAGGCGACCTCCGACGCCGACCGGATGCGCAAGCTCGGCCAGCGCCTGGTGATCGCGCTGGCCATCGGCCTGGTCGTGGGCCTGGCGAGCCAGTGGCCGGTGCTCGGACTCGGCACGATCGCGTTGGTGCTGTTCTGGAACCAGCTGTTCGGCGGCGCGGCCGCGGAGAAGCTGGCGATGCGCCGGGTCGAGGCGCTGGCGATGTGGACCGAGGCGCTGCGCGACACGATCGCCGGCGCGGTGGGCCTCGAGCAGGCGATCCCGTCCTCGGCCCGCGGTGCGGACCCGGTGCTGCGCGACAATCTCAACGCCCTGCTGGACCGGCTGCGCGGGCGGATGCCGCTGTCCGAGGCCTTGCAGCACCTGGCCGACGACCTGAACGACCCGTCGGCGGACCTGGTGATCGCGGCGCTGATCCTCAACTCCAAGCTGCGCGGTCCCGGACTGCGCGAGGTGCTGACCGCGCTCGGCAAATCAGCCCGCGAAGAAGTCGACATGCGCCAGCGGGTCATCGCGCAGCGCGCCGGAACCCGCCGCTCGGTGCAGATCATCGTCACCGTCGTGGTCGTGTTCGTGCTCGGCATGGCGATCTTCAACCGGCACTTCGTCGAGCCGTTCGGCACGCCGGTCGGCCAGCTGGTGCTCGCCGTCGTGCTCGGACTTTTCGCGGCCGGATTCATCTGGCTGCGGCGCCTGGCCAGGGTGGAGTCGCCGAGCCGGTTCCTGCTGCGGCACGCCGCGCCCGCGCAGCCCCAAGCATCGCTGGGCGGCCAGCTGGCCGTGGCCGACCCGGCCGGGCTCTCGTTCCAGCCGGGGATGTCGCCGCCCGGACCGCGACCGGGCGGAGGCCGCTGATGCTTACCGAAGTCGTCGTCGGGGCGCTGTGCGGGCTGGGCCTCTTCGTGGTCATCAGAGCCCTCATTCCGTCGCGGCCGGGCGCGGCCGCGCAGGTCGCGCAGATCGACGCCTTGCGCGCCCGCGGCCAGTTCGGCGCCCCTTCGCCCGCCGAGGAGTCGATTCGCGGGCGCATCGGCTTCCGCGTCGCGCAGTTCTACGCCAGGCAGGGCTGGCAGCAGCGCTCGGTCCGCGCCGACCTCGCCCTGCTGGAGCGCTCCTGGCAGGAGTTCCTGGTCACCAAGCTGGGGCTGGCGGCGCTCGGCTTCGTCTTCGGCCCGGTGCTCTTCGTGCTGCTGTGGTTCGCCGGGCTGCACCTGACCCCGATCATCCCGATCTGGCTGGCGCTGGCCTTCGGCGGGCTCTGCTTCATCCTGCCCGACCTCGAAGTGCGCCGGGACGCCTCCGCCAAGCGCGACGACTTCCGCAGGGTGGTGGCCGCGTACCTGGACCTGGTGTCGATGAACCTGGCCGGCGGCCGCGGACTGCCCGAGGCGCTGATGACGGCGGCCGAGGTCAGCGACGGCTGGGCGCTGCGCCGGGTGCGCGACTGCCTGACCGACGCCCGGCTCTCCGGCGTGCCGCAGTGGAGCGCGCTCGGCGACCTCGGCACCGAGATCGGCATCAAGGAACTGACCGACCTGGGGGCCGCGCTCAACCTGGTGGCCGACGACGGCGCCAAGGTGCGCGCCTCGCTGGCCTCCCGCGCCGAGACGATGCGGCGCCGGGAGCTCGCGGAAATGGAAGGCAAGGCCGGCGCGCGCTCCCAGTCGATGCTGGTGGCGCAGATCCTGCTGGCCGCCGGATTCCTGATCTTCATCGTATATCCGGCCGCGGTCCGAATCTTTCAGCTGCAGTGACCGCGGCACTACCGAAGGAGGGAACTGGGATGGGCACAGTGTTCGGCGGCCCAGCGCTGCAGTACGCGTGGGTGAGCCTGCGCGCCCGAATCGCGCAGGTCCGCTCCGGTGAGAGGGAGCGGGGCGCGTCGGCGGTCGAGTGGGTGGTGATCTCGATGATCGTGGTCGGCATCTGCGTCGCGGTCGGCGTCCTGCTGTCCACCGCCCTCACCACGAAGGCGACGGACGTGGGCAACTGCATCGCCGGCGCGAACAACGCGGGCGGCTGCGGCTCAGGCACCAACGGCGGAGGCAAGTGAGCGTCAGGTGAAGCAGCGCAGCGGGGGAACCCGAACGCGCCGAGACGCCGCAGGAAAGCGCGGCCGCGACCGCGAACGCGGCGTCTCGGCGATCGAGTTCGTCCTGCTGACCCCGCTGCTGTTCTTCCTGATCTTCGCCACCGTGCAGTTCGCGATCTACTTCTACGCCCGGCATGTCGCGATCGCGGCGGCGCAGGAGGGCGATCGGGTGGCGCGCGAGGAGCGGGCCAATCCGAACGAAAACTGGTCCGGCGACGCGGTGCAGAAGACGCACGACTGGGTCAACCAGTTGGCATCGGGCATGGTGGACAACCTGCGGGTGCCGCCGCCCGGCGAGTCGGGGACGCCCGGCGCGGCCTCGTGGACCGTGTCGGTCACCGTCACCGCCACCGTCCACTCCCTGTGGGGCGACATGAACGTCACCGAGACCAGCGCCGGTCCGGTTGAGCAGTTCATCCAGGACACCGGCCGCTGAGCGGGCCGGCGATGAACGCGACGATGAATGAGGCGAGGAGCGTGATGAGGAGACCGCGGCGGGACGGCGGGCGCGAGGCCGGCATGTCCGTCCTCGAAGTCGTGCTGCTCGCGCCGCTGGTCATCGGGTTCATCATGATCCTGGTCGTGTTCGGAGTGCTGGTGAACGCGCGCGGCAACGTCCAGGGCGCGGCCCGCGACGCGGCGCGGATCGGGTCCCTGCAACGCGACGACACGAGCGCTCAAGGCGCGGCCCAGAACACGGCCGCCACGGAACTCGCGCGTACCTGCCCCGGGGCGGTCGTCACGCAGGTGAACCCGAACGACACCGCGCAGAACTCCCAGGACTTCACGGCCGGCGGGCTGTTCACCATCAAGGTCAGCTGCACCATTCCGCTCACCGGCCTGGACTGGTTCAGCCTCGGCGCGAAGACGATCACCGCCTACTCGACCGCGCCGCTCGACACGTTCCGCAGGACCGGCTGATGCGTGCCCGGTTCGGTATCAGGAAGCCGATTCGCCGACGGCCGTCCGGCGAACGGGGATCCTTCACGTTCGCCGTGATCTTCTGGGCCCTGATGGCGATGATGCTGGCCGGGCTGGTGGTGGACGGCGGCCTCGCGCTCACCGAACGCCAGCGCGCCGGGGACATCGCCGAGCAGGCGGCCCGCGCCGCGGCCAACGACCTCGACCAGAACGCGCTCCGCAACGGTCAATACGTACTCGCCGGCGACGCCTGTCAGCGAGCGGAGCTCGTCGGTTCCGCGGCGGGAGGCGCAAAGGCCGTGGTCACCTGCGGCGCAGTTGGATCGCTGACATTGCCCAACGGGCTGGTTGTGCCCACCATGACGGTAAACGTCGAGATCACCTACGATCCGATCCTTCTCGGCATGGTCATGAAAGGGCCCGTGTTCGCCAACGCGAGTGCCACCGCCCATCCCCAGCCGGGACCTTGAGCCGGAGAGAGAGGAACGCCATGAACCCGCCGACGAGCGCGCCCTCCCGGTCCGGCCAGCCCGGCCAAGCGCAGTCATACTCGGGGCTTGGGCCTGCATCGCAGGGCTCGCATCCGGGTGGTTGGGATCCGCAGCCGCAGCGCATCAAGCACCGCCGCACCGGCGGCGACGTGCTCAAGGGCCTCGGCGCGTTCATCGCGCTGGTGGTCCTGCTCGGCGCGATCCCGCTCGCGCTCGTGCTCTTCATCGGCTGGCCGTTGCCGCACCACATGCCGACCGCGGACATGTTCAACCGGCCGATCACGCCGCACGTACTGCTCGACGCCTTGGCGGTCATCGTCTGGCTGGCGTGGGCGCAGTTCGCGGCCTGCGTGATCGTCGAGTTCGTCGCGGCGAAGCGCGGAATCGGCCTGCCGGCGCACATACCCGGCGCCGGTCCGAGCCAGTTCCTCGCCCGTCAACTGGTCGCGGCGCTGCTGATGATCACGGCCTCGGCCGCCTCGTTCGTGCCCAACCTCGCACACCTCGGCTCGCATCCCGCCCCGTCAGCGGCGAGCCCCACGGTGGCCACTGCGGGCCGGCTCCCTGCGGCCAATCAGCACGCTGCGATCACCGTCACCGCGGCATCGCATACTTCCCTCCAAGCTGCCTACACCGGCAACCTGCCGGCGCTTCGCGGTGAATCAGGGCTGCGCGTCGCGGACAACGCCACCGTTGCCTCACTCAGTGCCACCAAGCTGTACCGTGTCCAGCCGCCGCACGGCAGGCACCACGACTCGCTCTGGGAGATCGCGCAGCGGCACCTCGGCGACGGCCGCAGGTACAAGGAGATCTTCGAGCTCAACAAGGACCGCGTGCAGCCGGATGGTTCGCGGCTGACCCACGCGGCTCTGATCCGGCCCGGCTGGATCCTGATGATGCCGGCCGACGCCACCGGCGGTGACCTCGTCGTCGAACCGGCGCCGATCTCCCCGAACAATCTCAGCCCGGCCCAGACCGGCGGCATCCAACTCAACCCCGGACAGTCGGATACGACGCAGCCGGGCCAGCAACAGGGCACGAATACGCAGGGCGCTCCGTCCGGTGTCCATTCGTCCCACGCGATTCCGTCACAGACGGCTTTCTCGCTCGGCAGCGGTAGTGGTAACGGTGGTACCGGCGGCCAGACCGCGTCGTCCGCGTTGACACCGGTTCCCTCGACGCCGCCTCCGACGATCACCGGAGCGACCCCTTCCGGCCAGCAGCCCGAGAACCCGCAAGCCGCACCAAGCACCGCGGATTCGCAGCCTTCTGCGGACGACTCCAACTCGGGTACCTCGGCCGAGAACCAGCGGAATCATGCGACTCAGGACTCGCAGAAAGCCACCATCGCCCAGTCCGCCGAGGAGATCGCGAAGCTCGCCAGCGCCGCCGCGGAAGCCGCGGCCAGCGCGCCGAACGCCGCCGCCCCTCCCGCCGGCACATCCCCCGCCGCCATGTCCCCGGTAGCTGGCCCCGCCGCCGCCCCTCCCGCTGCCGGGCCCCCGGCCATTGCCCCGGCCGCCGCCTCTCCTGCCGCCGCCCCTCCCGCCGCCG
>NZ_DASRGV010000048.1:0-2313 GCF_035650855.1 Actinocrinis sp.
GGCGGCCGCGCCAGTACGCGACCAGCAGCACGGCCACGAGCAGCTGCAGCAGCGCCCACCAGATCCAGCTCGGCATGAGGCTGGTCAGCGTCGGCCGGCTCGCGCTCGAACCGCCGCCGCCTCCGCCGCCTGCTGTGATCGTCGTGGTCGGCATGGGACCTGGATTGTTCTGATCCGAGCCGCAGTCATAGCCGGAGCAGTTCTGTAACGACGGATCCGGTATGAAGTTCGGCGCCAGCCACAGCAGCCTGGAATGCGCCCCGAACAGCCGCAGCGCCAGGGCCGCGTTCCCGGCCGAAGCGAGCTCGTCGTTCTCGAAGAACGTGGTCGAGCCCACCGCGTACGCGTCGGCCCCGCCGTAGGTCTGGTAGATCAGCGTCGGTGCCCCGTTCACCGGATAACAGCTCGCGACCTGGTCAGTCTCACCGGCTGTGAACGTCGCCGATGCGGTATGCAGGTCCACGCTTCCAGCCGCGACCGGATCTGCGATGGTGCACGACGGCTGCACAAGCGTCGTGATGTTGTCCGTGTACGAACCGACGCCCGCGCCGAGCAGGAACGCGCTGATCGTGGCCGCGTCGTTGTTGAGGATCACGACTCGCCCGAATCCCGCCCGGTGCAATGCGGCGAGCCCGTCTGTGCTCAGGCGCTCGTCCTCGCTGATGACAAGCGTGGTGTCGGGCGTTCCGTCCGCGTACCGGATCGCTTCGCCAGGCACGGTGATCGGGTAATACGTGACGCCTTGCTGGCCGAGCAGATTGAGCAGAGCCGTGTCCGAATTCGGATCGAGCAGCGTCGAAGTGTCGACCGATCCGCTCGGGCTCGGCGTGACATCCGCGTACGCCGGCGTGCCGGCCATGACACCGACCGCGGCGCACAACGCCACGGCTGCCGCCGCGGCAGCGGCGAGACGCGGAGACGTGACCTGCTTGACCACTAGCCTCACTGCACGCCACCCGGCACGGTCGGGGCTATCGCGGTCGGCAGCTGCAGCGTTCCCGGCACCTCGGTCCGCACCAGTTCGTCGACCTGGCTGATCACGGCGTAAGCCTCGGGCGTGCCGACGTACTCGCCGTATTCGACCTCGTCGAAGGCCCGGGCCGCCGCGACCAGCACCTCGGCGTGCGCGGGCAGGATCGCACCGGCGTCCCGGGCGGCCTCGTCCGCGGTGCGGTCCGCGCGTTCCGGCAACAGGCCGCGCTCGTCGAGCGTCGCGATCACCGCGCGGAACCGCTCGCGGATCGCCTCCGCGAAATCGCCGGCGGACGCGGCCCGCTCGGCGTTGTGGCGGTGAAGTGCGGCCCCGGTCAGGGCCTCTTGGACCGTGCCTCTCGCTCCGGCGCCCTGCGCGGCCTTCTCCTTGCGCCGCTTCTCGGTGCGCGGCTTGCCCAGCCAGCGCAGCACCAGCAGGACCACGACGACCAGCACGAAAATCGCCAGGATGATCAGCACCACCGCGAGCGCGTGGCTCGGCGACGGCGGATGCGGGGGCTGCCTGAGCGGCGGAGGCGAGGGCAGCGCCGTGGTGGGGGACGGACTCGGCAGCGCACCGCGGTGGTACTGCGACTTCGACAGCTCACGGATCGCCATCTGCCGCGCCTGGTCGCTGTTGACGGTGACCGGCGTGTCTGCGCGCATCATGCCGACCGCCCCTTTCCGGCGGCGATCGTCCGGGCGACCCGCGCCCACGCGATGCGGATGTCCAGGCCTTCGCGCCGGAAGCGCCGGTCGATGTATTCCATGGTCGCCACGGCGGCCCGGAACGGCGCGGTCAGGACCTGGATAAGTATGAGCACGACGAGATACCCGGCCAGCCACCAGTACGTCGCGCCGGTCACCGGGTCGCCGTTGAGCAGATCGCGCACGCCCTGCGTGTTGGCGATGTAGTACTGACAGATGATCAGCGGAAGCATCACCACGATCGAGATCGTGAGCGTCAGCCCGGTGGTCCACAGCGTGCGCCACCGGCCGGCGGTCACCAGCTTGCGCGACCGGGAGAGCGCGGCGAACCCGCGGGCGCCTTCGAGCGCCGCGACCGACGGCGCGATCGCCCAGTCCGCGATCAGCGCGAAGCACAAGGGCGCGCCGATGAAGGTGACAGCTGCCATCACCGAGCCGTGCCCGCTCTGCGGTTCGTTCACGACGAACAGCGTGGCGAACGCGTAAAGCGCCACAAAGATGGCACGCGGCAGTGCGGTAACAGCGGCGATGCCGGAAAGACGCAGGATGAGTTGCCGGGTCTGGCGCGCCGGAGTCGGTGCAGTCGTCGCCGCTCCGTCCACGTATTGCTTGATGGGCTCGGCGAGCAGGCCG
>NZ_DASRGV010000049.1:0-18038 GCF_035650855.1 Actinocrinis sp.
CCGCAGAGGCGCGGGTCGAGCGGGAGACGCTGCTTTCCAGCCCGCTGGGTCAGGTACTCGCCGAGTTCGGGGCCGAGCGGGCGCTTGACGCCCTGTACGCGCGGCTCTACCAGCAGATCCAGTACAAGGAGCGGGAGCTGCACGGCGTGTACACGGCAGATGCCGCATATGCGACGAATGGCACCTATGCGGCGGCTGAGCCGGGCTATACGGCACAGCACGCCTACACGGCTGATCCCGCGTTTGCCACTGAGTCCGCGTACGCAGCAGGCGGCGTGCACAACGGCCAAACCATGTACACGACCGAGTCGCCGGCTCCGATGCAGTACGCGACGCCGTATCCGGCTCAACCGCAGCAGGAGAAGCCGGGCTTGGGCTTCTTCGGATAGGGCGCTAGCCGATCAGTCCGGTGGCCAGTGCCCGGCCGGTGGCCCGGTCGAGCAGGTACGGCTGCAGGTCGCCGCAGCTGCTCTTGATCTCGATGACCTCGTCCTCGATCCCCGGGCCGAAGCGCTCGGTCAGCTGCGGGGCGATCATCGCGGTCGGGTCGGAGTGCGCCACGACATTGAACCAGCGGCGTATCGCGGCCGGCCAGTGCCCTTGTTCGTTGCGTGGTGCGGGCTCCAGCCGGGCGAAGACCTGCTGCGGCCCGCACATCGCGGCGCCCAGCGAGACGAAGGCGACCGAGACCGCGTCGCTCAGCGCGCACAGCGCCTCGTAGGCGATCAGCGCGCCGATACCGTGGCCGACCACCACCTTGGTGTCCGGCAGGATCGCCGCCTGGGTCCGGTCGCGCACCTCGTGCCGCAGCTTCAGGTCGGTCAGATAGCGGCTCAGCGCACGGGCCTCCGCCGCGGCCAAATCCGGGGAACCGCGAAAGTAAGGGCTCGCGCCCAGGGCGGCGGACAGGGCCGCGATCCGGACCGGGCCGTCGGGGCCGTCGGTCGCCTCCGCTCCGGGGTCCACCGCGCCGGACGGCCGGGTCTCGCCCGGTGGCACTGAGTTCTGGGACGGCACTGAGTTCTGAGATGCCGAGTTGTGGGACGACGACGAGTTCTGGGCTTCGGAGGTGTGGGACGAGCCCGGTCCTGGCCGGCGCCGCCGATCCGCGTGCCCCTCGAACGTGCCGATCCGGGTCGCCGAGGTCCACCAGCCGCTCAGCAGCGCCTCAGTCAGCTCCTCGTTCTCATCGCGCGTCGCGACGCCGTTAGCGCCAGCCGACGCCTTTCCGGCGCCCTGATACGCCGTCTTGTCGTGCTCGGTGCGGCCGGCGAACAGGTCTGCGACGTCGAGTACGACGACGTCCCCTGATCGCGGGACCGGTCCCCGTACCGCACGCACCGAGGACGAGAGGGCGGTGACGACGCGCTGTACCGAGTCCGTGCGGCGTACCCCGGAGCCGACAGATAGTGGACCGACCGAGACCGGACCTACCGACAGCGGGCCGACCGAGAGTGGACCGAGCGACCGCGCGCCGGGCGACCGGGAGCCGCCTGGTCCACTCGGTCCCGGAACCACGACTACGAGCGCCAACGTCAACCCCCTCGTGCGTCGATCCGTGCTCGCTGGACTACCCGCTGATCCCGCACCGAAGCGGCCTCCCGGACATCCCGCCCCGGTACGCCCTCTCGCGCCGCCCTGCGCCGTCCTTTCGGCGCCGCCGTTCGGCAAATACGCGCGAACGGCCGGGAATCAGTCTTGTGGCCTAGCGTAACTGACTCAAGACGCCAGGTGAGACCTGTGGCGGGAACTTGCCGTCCTCACGTGCGGATGCACACGGCGCGGCGTCTGACGCGACGTCAGCAGCGGCACCCCGTCACGCCGACTGCGACCTGCACGGTGTCACGCGGAGCAGCCGCCGCGGGCGTCGTCGAGCCAGGCGCGCGCCGCCGTGAATTCTTCGTCGCTGGTGCCGAACCGCAGCGCCGGCGGCTGGCCGTCCGCACGCGGATACGAACCGAGGAAGCGCATGTTAGCGCTCGATCTGCGCAGCCCCATGAGCGCCTCGCCGACCCGCGCGTCCGCGATGTGCCCCTCACAGTCGATGAAGAAGAAGTAGCGGCCCATCCCCTGGCCGGTGGGCCGCGACTCGATCCGGCACAGGTTCACGCCGCGGGTCGCGAACTGCTCAAGGATCTCCATCAGCTCACCGGGGTGGTTGTCGCGCAGGCCGACCGTGATCGAGGTCTTGTCCACCCCGGTCGGCGGCGGAACCGAGCCCGGCCTGGTCACCAGCACGAACCTGGTCTGCGCGCCGGCGATGTCGTGCACCGGCTCGGCCAGCACCGCCAGGCCGTAGCGCGCGGCCGCGAACGAGCCGGCCAGCGCCGCGTCGTAGACCCCGTCCTGCACCTGGCGGGCCGCGTGCGCGTTCGAGGTGGCCGCCTCCCAGCGCGCGTCGGGAAGGTTCTCGCCGAGCCAGCGCCGGCACTGCGGCTCGGCGACCGGGTGACTGGCGACGGTCTTGATGTCCTCGAGCGCCGTACCGGGCCGCACGAGCAGCGCGAAGCTGACAGACAGCAGCAGTTCGCGCACGATGATCAGCGGCTCTCCGGAGGCCAATTCGTCGATGGTCGCGGTTACCGCACCCTCAACCGAGCTCTCCATGGCCACGACGGCGGCGGCGCACTCGCCGCGGCGTACCGCATCGAGCGCTGACGGCACGGTCGGGCACGGCACCGCCTCGACCGACCCTGCTTCCGGTAGGGCGAGCAGCGCCGCCTCGGTGAAGGTGCCTTCAGGCCCGAGGTAGGCGTAGCGCACTGGTTGCTCAACGGACATGGTCACCACGGTATCCCTCCCTCGCACCGCGGTGCGTAGCCGTCTCGCGAGCTCCTTCGTGCCCGACATACATCCGTATGAGTGATCTCACTGCGACATCGTGTCGCGTTTCACGGCCTTTGAGCGCGTATTGATCCGCGCGAGCGGTAATACGTAACTGCGTGCCCCTCGACCGTGGGAGGTTGTGGCTCGTGGACGTCAACTGGACCCTGCTACTGCCCCGAGAGGCGGAGAGCGTGGGGAAGGCCCGGCGGATGCTGCGGGACACCGCGACGCTCGCCGGGATGGATCCCGACGTCTCCTTCGACCTGGGCGTGGCACTCACCGAGGCATGCGCGAACGTGATCGAGCACGCCGGGCAGGCCGAGGGCTATTGGGTCGCGGCCGGGATCAGCGACGAGCGCTGCTGGATCGACGTGATCGACAACGGGGTCGGATTCGCTCCGCGCCGACTCACCGAGCACTCGACGGCCGCTAAGGGCGGCCGGCAGCCGCGGCTCGCGGCGGTGAGCATCGCGGACACCCCCGAGGGCGGCCGGGGTCTGATGCTGATCGAGGCGCTGTGCGATCGGGTGGACATCCGCAACCACCCCGCCCGCGGCGCGATGATCCACTTCGAGCGGGACCTGAAGCCGCCCGAGCGTGTCGCCGCGTAGCGAAGAACCCGGCCATGTGCGTTTACTGAGCGCGTGGACGTTCTGATACTCGCGGGCGGGGAGGCGCGTCGGCTGCGCGGGGCGGACAAACCGATGGTCGAGGTCGGCGGAAGAACTCTTCTCGACCGAGTCATTGCGGCCTGCGCCACGCTCACCGACGCGGACGTGGGCGATTCGGGGGAACTCGTCATCGTGGGGCCGCCGAGGACAACGGGACGTGAAGTGCGTTGGGTCCGCGAGGAGCCGCCGGGGGGCGGTCCGGTCGCGGCCATCGCCGCAGGTCTCGCCGCACTCGCGGAAGTCACCAAGGGTTCGAATGACTGGATCGGCGTTTTCGCCGCCGATCTTCCCTTCCTGACGCCGACTGCTGTCCACAGCCTGTGGACAGCAGTCGGCGCAGCGGAGCCCGGCTACGACGGCGCCGTCGCCGTGGACGCGGAGGGTCGCGAACAGTGGCTGAACGCCGTGTACCGGCGCGAGGCGCTCGAATCGAAGATCGCTGAGTACGGGCCGGACGGGGTGCGCGGCCTTCCACTGCGCCGACTGGTTCGTGATCTGCATCTGCTTCGGATCACGCAGCCTGGGAATTCCGTGCTGGACTGCGACACCTGGGAGGATGTGGACGCGGCGCGGCGGATCGCCGATTCCGCGACGTGATCCATGTTCGACGGTCCGGGTGCGGGCTGAGGAAGGGAACTGACAGCGGATGTTCGACTCCTGGCTCAGCGAGGCCGCGGCGGAACTCGGCCGTCCCGAACTCGCGCTGACCGCCGCGCAGCAGACAGCCCTGCTTGAGCTCGCCCGGGCGGCCGCGCACTCGGTAGCCCGCCCCGCCGCGCCGCTGACCACGTTCCTGGCCGGTTACGCACTCGGGATCGGCGGAAGCCTGGAAGGACTCGACAGCGTCGTGGCCACGCTCACCGCCGCAGCCGAGGCGCACCAGCAGGCTCAGGAAGAGGCGCACGAAGCCTGACCGCGATCCCGGCTCGCTTCCAGAAGCCGAGCCGGGTTGCCGCGCCGCCCGCAGGCCACGCCGCGCGAGGTTTTAGGGTGGGGGCATGAAGGCGATCCAGATCACGGAATCCGGCGGCCCCGAGGTACTCGCGTGGACGGATGCACCCGATCCGGTGCCCGGCGTCGGCGAGGTGCTGATCGAGGTCGCCGCCAGCGCGGTGAACCGGGCCGACCTGCTGCAGCGGGCGGGCTTCTATCCGCCGCCGACCGGCGCGAGCGAGATCCCCGGGCTGGAGTGCTCAGGCCGGATCGCCGCTCTCGGCGACGGCGTCAGCGATTGGAACGTCGGCGACGAGGTCTGTGCGCTGCTGGCCGGGGGTGGTTATGCCGAGCGGGTCGCGGTTCCGGCCGGTCAGGTGCTGCCGGTGCCGAAGGGCGTCGACCTGGTTACCGCCGCCGGGCTGCCTGAGGCCGTATGCACCGTCTGGTCGAACGTGTTCATGGGCGCTGCCCTCCAGCCGCGCGAGACGCTGCTTGTGCACGGCGGCACCGGTGGCATCGGTACGGCTGCGATCCAGCTCGCCAAGGCGCTCGGCGCGCGCGTTGTGGCGACTGCGGGCTCGCCGGAGAAGGTCGCTCGCTGCCGCGATCTCGGCGCGGACGCGGCGATCAATTACCGCACCGAGGACTTCGTCGATCGGCTGGGCGAGATTACGGCTGGGCACGGCGCGGACGTCATCCTGGACAACATGGGCGCCTCGTACTTGAGCCGCAATGTGGAGGCGCTGGCGGTCAACGGGCGCCTGGTGATCATCGGCTTTCAAGGCGGCGTCCGCGGCGAGCTGGACCTCGGCCGGCTGATGGCCAAGCGCGCCGCGATCCTGTCGACCGGGCTGCGCGCCCGGCCGGTCGCCGAGAAGTCCGCCATCGTGGCCTCGGTGCGCGAGCACGTCTGGCCGCTCACCGAATCCGGCACCCTGACCGTGGTCGCTGATCAGCGCTTCCCGATGTCCGAGGCGGCCGCCGCGCACCGGCTCGTCGAATCGTCGGGGCACGTCGGTAAAGTGCTGCTCGTTGTATAAATCACACCTGTCACCCCGCCGACCGTCGTCCCGCCGGAGCAGCCGATGAACCTGCAGAACTCGGAATACCAGGACCAGACCGAATTCCGGGCTGGCCGCTACGTCGTGGTCGGCCCTGACGGGCACCCGGTGGTCGAGACCGGCGCGGAGCCCGAGGAGCCGGCCGACGAGCGCAACGGCGAGGACCCGACCAGCGTCGCCGAGATGGTCGAGCAGCCCGCGAAGGTCATGCGGATCGGCTCGATGATCAAGCAGCTGCTCGAGGAGGTGCGGGCCGCGCCGCTCGACGAGGCCAGCCGCGCGCGGCTCAAGGAGATCCACAAGTCCTCGATCGCGGAGCTGGAGAAGGGCCTGGCGCCCGAGCTGATCAGCGAGCTCGAGCGGCTCTCGCTACCGTTCGCCGAGGAGGGCGTGCCCAGCGAGGCGGAGCTGCGGATCGCCCAGGCGCAGCTGGTCGGCTGGCTGGAAGGGCTCTTCCACGGCATCCAGACGGCCTTGTTCGCCCAGCAGATGGCGGCGCGGGCGCAGCTGGAGCAGATGCGCAGGGCGCTGCCGCCCGGCATGTCCGCGGAGCAGCCGCACGGCAACTCCGCCGCCGCGGGGCCGTACCTCTAATGCGAAAGATCGTCGTGCAGATGTGTGTGTCCCTCGATGGATTCATCGAGGGACCGCAGGGCGAGCTGGACTGGCATCTGGTCGACGAGGAACTGCACTACCACTTCAACCACCAGCTGAGCGCGATGGGCGCGTTCCTCAACGGACGCGTGATGTACGAGTTGATGGCGCAGTATTGGCCGACCGCGGACCAGGACCCTGACGCTCCGGCTCCGGTGGTCGAGTTCGCCCGGATCTGGCGCGAGATGCCGAAGCTGGTCTATTCCAGGACCCTGCAGAAGGCCGATTGGAATGCCGAGATCGTGCGCGAGGTCGCGCCGGAGGAGGTCCGGCGGCTGAAGGAGGAACCCGGCGGGGACCTGGCGCTCGGCGGCGTCGACCTGGCCGCGGAGTTCCTACGGCACGGCCTGGTCGACGAGTACCGGCTTTACGTGCAGCCGATCGTGATCGGCGCGGGCAAGCCGCTGTTTCCGCCGGGAACCGCGAAGACTTCCTTCCGGCTCCTGGAGAGCCGCACCTTCGGCAACGGCGTCGAGCTGTTGCGGTATCAGTGCGTTCAGTAACCGCGACTAAGAGTCCTGTGTCTGATTAAGTGGCCTGCTCGCTGAGTGCCCCGCTTGGTAAGTACGCCGCCTGACGCGGTCAGCCGCAGAACGCGTCGAGGACCTTCTCGTAGTGGTGCGTCCACCACACCACCAGTGCCGAGGCCGCCGGGAACTGTTCGTCGGTGCGGGCATCCTGGCGTTCATAGCGCCAGCTGAGCATCCAGAAGTCGGTCAGCCGTTCCCACCACAACCGGTGCACGGCCGCGGCCAGTTCGTCGGCCATCCACGACCGCACGTCGACGTATCCGCGCACGTATTCGCGCACGCGGGCGAGGTCGAGCTGCCCGTCGTGCGGATCGACGAACAGGATGAGCGCGGAACGCACCAACTCCTCGCCGTACGGCTGCACACTGAGCCGGTCCCAGTCGACCACCGAGCAGATCTCGCCGTCCGCGCGATGAAAGACGTTGAGGCCGTGGAAGTCCCCGTGTACGTGGCCCACGGTCAGGAGCGCACGGTCGGTCGGCCGCCGGTGCGCGAGCTTGCCGAGCAGGCCCAGCCGTTCCACCAGCCGGAACTCGGCCAGGTCGTCAATGCCCTCACGCACTGGCCGGTTGCGCAGCAGGTCCAGCAATCGCAGAGCCTTGGCACGTGCCTCGTCCACCTGCGTCGTGGGCTGCGTCAGGGGTTGAGCGACCGGGCCGAGGATGTCGTCCAGTGCGTCGTGCAGCCGACCGAGTAGCGCGCCGAGCGCCCGGCATTGTTCGAGTTCGAGGACGAGTCCCGGCCGATGCTCGCCGTCGACCCACGGATAGAGCGCGAACAGCCGCGAGCCGGCCCGATTCAGGGTTCTGCCGGACAAGTCGGCGAGCGGGGCCACGACCGGCAGTCCCCGCGTGGCGAGCGCGGTCGTCGCGGCGTGCTGCGCCCGGATCGTGTGCGGCTCCTGATCCAGGTAGTGCTTCAGGAACAGCCGACCGGAGCCGGTGCGCACCGCGAAGGAGCGGTTGAGCAGGCCCTCGTCGAGCGGTCTGAACCCGAGCACCTCGGCGATCCCATAGCGCCGAAGCAGTGCCGCCAGCGGAGAGTGGCGTGGCATGGCGGTACTTTACGCCCGCGCGCACTCCGGGGGAGCGCGGTTCCGCGAACGCGCCCCCTCCCGCCACGGCGTCTCAACCGCCGGACGGTCCGGTCTCGCCGCGGCGGCGCGGACCGGGACGCCGAGAGCCGGCGCCCGATCCGTCGGCCGGGGGTTCGCCTGCTACTTGGCCAGGGGGCTGAGAACCTCGCGGCCGCCGAGATGCGGCCGCAGCGCCTCGGGCAGCCGGACCGACCCGTCAGCCTGCTGATGGTTCTCCAGGATCGCCACGATCATCCGGGTCATCGCGCACAGCGTGCCGTTGAGCGTGGCCACCGGGCGCACCCCGTCGGCGTCGCGCATCCGCACGGACAGCCGGCGGGCCTGGAACCCGGTGCAGTTCGAGGTCGAGGTCACCTCGCGGTAGCGGCCCTGGGTCGGGATCCACGCCTCGCAGTCGAACTTGCGCGCGGCCGAGGAGCCGAGGTCTCCGGCCGCCACGTCGATCACCCGGAACGGCAGCTCGAGCCGGCTGAGGAACTCCTTCTCCCAGCCGAGCAGCCGCCGATGCTCCTCCTGCGCCTCCTCGGGGGCGCAGAACGAGAACATCTCGACCTTCTCGAACTGGTGCACCCGGATGATTCCGCGGGTGTCCTTACCGTACGAGCCGGCCTCGCGCCGGTAGCAGGACGAGTAGCCGGCATACCGCAGCGGCAGCGCGGAGGCGTCCAGGATCTCGTCCATGTGGTAGGCGGCCAGCGGCACTTCCGAGGTTCCGACCAGGTACAGGTCGTCCTCGGCGAGGTGGTAGACGTTCTCCGCGGCCTGGCCGAGGAATCCGGTGCCCTGCATCGCCCCCGGCTTGACCAGCGAGGGGGTCACCACGGGGGTGAAGCCGTAGCTGAGCGCCTGTTGGATCGCCAGGTTCAGCAGGGCGAACTCCAGCAGCGCGCCGACCCCGGTCAGGTAGTACTGCCGGGCGCCGCTGACCTTGGCCCCGCGCTCCAGGTCGATCGCGCCGAGGATCCGGCCGAGCTCGACGTGGTCGCGTGGCTCGAAGCCCTCGGCCGTGAAATCGCGCGGCGTGCCGATGTGCTCGAGGACCTTGTAGTCGTCCTCGCCGCCCTCAGGCACGCCCTCCTCGACCAGGTTGGAGAGCGCCAAGGCGAGCCGGCGCGCCTCCTCGGCGGCCTCGCTCTGCTCGGCGTCCGCGGCCTTGACCGCGCCGGCCAGTTCGTTGGCGCGCTCGAGCAGCGCGGCCTTCTCCTCACCGGTCGCCTTGGGGATCTGCTTGCCGAGGCCGCGCTGCTCCGAGCGCAGCGTGTCGAACCTGAGCGAGGACGATCGGCGCCGTTCGTCGGCCGCCAGCACCTGGTCCACCAGGGCCGGATCTTCGCCGCGGGCGCGCTGGGACGCGCGGAAGCGGTCCGGGTCGTCACGTAGCTCTCGTAGGTCGATCACAGCGCAAAAGCTACCTTGAACGCGCCGCTGATCGGTAATGAGATCGGGCCCGTATGGCGGCGCGGCTTCCCGCGCGCTACGGCGCGGGGCGGTCGGCGTCACGAGCCGAACGAACTCTTAAGCGAGCCGATGAAAACAGTTTCGTGGAAAGGGACCGGGGAGGCAGCGGCGCCTGCCTCCCCGGCATTCTGGGGGACCGAAGTCCGCCCCCGTGTTCCGTCCCGTGTCAGGGTTTCGGCCGTGGCTGGGCGGCGTCGTTCGGAACACGGTCCCGTCGGAGGTTTCCCGACACCGCTTCCGACCGGCGCTTGCACAACCCGGCATGCCAAAAATGGACTAGACCAGATCGGGTGTCAAGAGCCAGGGGAACCCTCGGTGAACCAACCGGCGCTCCCTGTGCTTCGCTTAACCTTGCATTGACCCGATCTTCAGGGCGCACCCGCCACACCAGACTCAGCAGAGACGGAGCGAAGCCTCGATGATCTTCCAGTCCCCGACCCCCGCCGTGGACGTCGCCGGCCTGCCCGCCGGGGCATACCTCATCGACGTGCGTGAAAGTGACGAATGGCAGGCAGGCCACGCTCCGGAGGCGGTGCATCTGCCGCTGAGCGAATTGGTCGGCCGTATGGAGGAGGTGCCGGCCGATCGTGACGTTTACGTTATCTGCAAGGTCGGCGGCCGTTCCGAGCAGGCGGTGCGGTACCTGAACCAGTCCGGCCGCACCACGGTGAACGTGTCCGGCGGAATGCTGGCTTGGTACGCGGCCGGCAAGCCCATGGTGAGCGAGAGCGGCGGTCAGCCCTTCGTCGCTTGAGACAGGGCTACGGCGGCTGAGACTCGCGGGGCGCGCCAGCGCCAGATGCCGATCGCCGCGCAGGCGAGCAGTGCGGCGATCGAGAACACGGGTGCGGCGTCGGACCTGATCCACGATGCCCAGCCCGCGACGCCTGACGGCAGCGGCACATCGAGGCCGGGCACGTAAGCAGCGGCGAGAACTGCGGTACGCGCGATGAGCAGCAGGTCCAGCGGGCCGGCCGCGCACACGACCAGCGGCGCCCAGGCGACGATGTCGTACCAGGGCAGCGTGTACGGCGCCGCCAAGACCCAGGCGACGCCGAGCAGCGCGAGCGCCTGAGCGGCCTGCACGCCGGGCGACCCCGCGGCCCGCACGCTGGGCGATTGCGTGGCCGGCGTCGCGGCGTTGGCGCTGTCGGCGTCTGCTCCGGCTTTGCGTGCGCGTAGCAGCGGGGCGAGCAACATGACGAGCAGCACGAGCACGAGCCAGCCGAACACGGAGATCAGATCCCTGGCCGTGCCGTCACCCACCGCGCGCTGAAGCGGCGCGAGCAGTGGCCGCCACGCCGACCCGAGCGACACCATGCGCGCCCCCTCGCGGGCCGGCCGCAGCGCGACGCGGCCGTAGGGCAGGTATGTCAGGCTTCCGACGGATGCCGCACAGAGCACGAATACTCCCGCGCTGCGCCAGCGGTGTCGCAGACCCCAGATTCCAGCCAGGACGGCCAGACCGAGCGACAGCTTGGCCGCACAGCCGAGACCGATCAGCGCGCCCGCGAGTGCCGCCCCGAACGCGTCCGGACGTCGATGCAGCGCGTACAGGCCGGCAACCGCGAAGAAGACCGCGAAGGCGTCGAGGTGGGCCGCATTCACCGTTTCCAGCAGCAGCAGCGGGTTGAGGCCGAACAGCACGGTCACCCGCACCGGATCGCCGATCCGCCGCAGCATCGCGCCCATCGCCACGAACGCGGCCGCGCCCAGGAAGGCGAGCACGAACACGGTGGTGTGCGCAGACGTGCCGCCGATCCACGAGGCCAGCGCCTGCTCGGCGGTGGCGAGCGGACCGTACACGGAGGAGGTGTTGGTCCACGGCGGCTGAACCGCCAGGCCGATCGGGTCGCCGTGCGCCGCGAGCGTGGCGGCGGTCTCGGTGTACGGATTGCCGCCGGCGGTCACCAGACGGCCGTAGGCGGCGTAGACCAGGTGGTCGGCGGAAAGCATCGGCGGCACGAGCACCATCGCGCCCGCGGCTCCCCAGGAGCCTGCGATCAAGCCGCTGAGCCGCGGGGTCCAGCCCCGCCGCAGCGCCGACCAGGCGAGTGCCATTCCGGCCGCGCCGAGGACGAGGGCGAGATCCGGTAGCACGGTCACCAGCCAGGCCGGCGGGTTGGCGCTGAACCAGAACGGCGGGCTGACCGCGCGGCCCGGCAGCGCGGCCTCGGCTACGGAAGGCCCGAGCAGTCCCGTGAGCACGATCAACGCTATGGAAGCCGCGATCAGGACGAGCCCGAGCCGACCGCGTGAGTTCGCCGCCGAGACTGGATTCGTCCTCATCCCGAACGGCGGCCGCGCCAGGTCGCCGGACGCAGCTCGGCCGGGAGGCGCCGGACCGCGAGGGCGAGCGCGACATCGCGATACTGCCGCGCCCGGTGCAGCTGAGCGGCGAGATCGGTTCCGGTGACCCGGTGCCGGAAGTCCACCTCGACCTCGGCGATCCGGAAGCCGGCCCGCAGCACGTCGATGGTCAGCCCGGTCTCCACGCCGAAGCCGCGGGCCAGCGGCAGCGCCGCCTCGAAGGCCGCGCGGCTCAGGCAGCGCTGCCCGGACAGCGGCTGGCGCGCCTCGAAGCCCACCGCGGCGCGGATGCCGTCGCGGGCCAGCCGCACCACGAAGCCGTGGCCGCCGCCCGGCTGCGGCGGCAGCGTCGCGATGGTCATGCCGGCCTCACCCGAGCGCACCGGCTCGGCCAGCGGCGCGGCGTTGCCCGCGGTGGCCTCAAGGTCGCCGTCGAGGAACAGCAGCAGCCGAGGCTCGCCGCGGCCCTCGCGCGCCTCGATCGCCGCAACCGCGGCCGCTCCGCTCTCCATCGCCGCCGCCTTGCCGCGGTTGCGCGCGTGCCGGACCACGACGGCGCCGCACTCGCGTGCGATACGCGAGGTCGCGTCCGCCGAGCCGTCGTCCACGACCACGACCAGATCGACGCCCGGCACCTTGGCCGCGGCCTCGACCGTGGCGGCGATCCTGGCCTGCTCGTCGAACGCCGGGATGATCACGGCGAGGTCACTGATTTCCACTCGCTGATCCTATGCCGTCACCCGGTCGTCACGATCCGGCAAAAGTGCAGCCCGGAAGAGTGAATCCACTACCGGCCGGATAGATCGCGGGACTAACATTCGGTCCGGCACTGATCCGGTGTTCATCCGATCAGACCATTGATCCTTCTCACTTACTCCCCGTTCGAAGGGGGCCGCGCTTCATGCCGCAGACCGCCGGACCCGCCCGCCGCACCGACGCCAAGCCGCTGCGGCCGCATCATGTGCGCTCGATCGCACTGGCCGGGGCGGTAGTCGGCGTCGTGGTGCTGCCCATCGCCGCCGCCCAGGCGAGCCCCCCGGCGAAGAACCGCGACATCCTGTCCGCCTCCGGAGACCAGGGGGCGAACAGCGGGCAGCCGGGAGCCGATCAGACTTCGGCGACGCCCTCGCCGTCGGCGGGTTCCGGAGTGCAGGCCCTCACGCCGGAGTTCTGCGGCGCGCCGCTGACCGCGAGCGTGACCGGCGGCGTCGTGCGCGTCCAGGCGTGCGTCGACCAGTCCGCCGGTTCGGCGTCGGCGCGGGTGTACGTGGCGAACGGCACCAGCGCGCAGCAGACCGTCGCGCTCAACCTGACCCGGGCCGACGGCAGCGTGGTGCAGGTGCAGTGCACGATCGCCGCCGCGGACGCCGCCGGGCTGTGCGCGACGAGCCCGACCGCGATCAGCGGGGGCAGCGGCGCGTACAACGCGATCGCGGAGATCGCCGCGCAGGGCGCCCCGCTCTCGGCCGGGGTCGTGCACGTGGAGTCGGGGCTGGTCGCCGCAGCTGCGCAGACCGCCGCACAGTGACCCGGCCGGCGCGGCACTCGGCGGCTCGCACCGCGCTCAGTCAAGCACTGAGTCAGTACCGCGTTCGACCGATCCTGCTATTTCCGTCAACCGGTGAACGCACGTGGCGTTCCGATCGTGCTTCAGCGTGACTGAGGTCATTGCTCAAGCGTCGCGGCTGACAATGGCGTCAGCCCGGCCCGCGTCCCCGTTCCGGCAGTGGAGCGGCGGTTGCGGGCAAGGTGGTTACTGTCCGGTAGCTTTTTGCGTACGCTGGCGGTGATGAGTACTACCCCCTCGGTGCCCACGGCCAACGGCGGCCGTCCCCGCCCCCTGCGTCTGAGTGAGCGGCAAATCCTCGACGCGGCGCGGGCCTGCATCCTTGCCGCCGGGGTACACGACACCACACTCAACGACGTCGCCCGGCGAGCCGGCGTGAGCCGGATGACGCTCTATCGGCGCTACTCCGACATCGGCTCGCTGATCAGCGAGGTGCTGGGGCATGAGTTCGCCCGCATCCTGCGCGAGCACACCACGGAGCCGCCGAACGCGCCGCCGGATCCGCGCCCGGCCCGCCGCAAGCTGGTGGACACGGTGCTCAACGTGGTCCGCGCCTTCCACGCCGATCCGCTCATGCATCAGGTGCTCCAGGCCGAGCCCGAGATTCTGATGCCTTATCTGGTGAGCCGGTTCGGCAGTACGCAGCAGATCGCGATCACCCTGTTGGCGCACCGGCTGGACGCGGGATACCGGGACGGCTCGGTGCGGCGCGGCTCGATCGCGGTACAGGCCCACGCGATCGTGCTGACCGCGCAGGCCTTCATCGTCTCGGCCGCGGCCAGCGGTCCGGTGCCGGTGTCCAGGCTGCTGGCGGAACTCGGCGAGATGCTGGACGCCTATCTGGCGCCCGGCCGCGACGACGGGCCGGACGCCGGCCGCGCGGAGGGGGAGGAACGGCCGGTCGACGAGCCCGCCGACGGGGGCGGTCCGGCCGCCGGCGACGGGGGATGCACCGGCGGCCGAACCGGTTCTGACCTTACCCCGGATGCGTAGCGCGTTCGCAAGACCACTGAGCGGATTGAGGGTACTGTTTTGCCCGGTCTTGACCGGTGGATGAGCGGTGCATTACAGGGTTCTTCAATACCCGTTCCGCGGCCGTCACGCGAGCGGGCGGAACAGGACAGCGGTCAGCAGGGTCACTGTGGTTCACGGCCGCACCGCGACTAACAGCCGCGTCCTCCTGGCCCTAAGGGGCTCCGCTCAGCTCTGCGGATAGGTCGGCAGCAGGTGGATCACCGCGGCGGCGGGCTGCTCGGCCGGCGAAGGGCGCTTGCGGGCGCTCGCCTTCGGCTGCTTGACGGGTTCGGCCGGCGCGCCGTCGTTCGGATTGGCCGGTGCGGACGGCAGGGCGGTCACGGTCGCGGTGACCGAGCCCGCGCGGTCCGCGCGCAGCCTGCGACCCGCGTGCCGGGCTCGCACGGCCAACTCGGCCCACACCGTGTACTCGTCGCCGCCTTCCTCGCGCTGGGAGCCCCAGCGGTCGGCCAGCCGGTCCACGATCTCCAGGCCGCGGCCTGCTTGCGCCGAGACGGACATCGAGTACGGTTTCGTGGACGGCCGGGTGGTTCCGCCGCCGTCGGTCACCTCGATGCGCAGCAGGCCCTCGCCGCTCAGCTCCCAGGAGACGCGGATCGTGCCCGAGTTCAACGCGCGGGCATGGCGCAGCGCGTTCGTCACGAACTCGGAGAGTATGAGTACCGCGTCGTCCACGAGGGATCCGAGCACGTCCCGCTCGTAGAGGGCCGAGGCCAGCTGAGCCCGGGCCTGCCGGACGCTCACCGAGGAGTGCGGCAGATAGCCGGTGTACGAGGCAGGTGACACCCGCGCCACAGGCATGATCACCCCCACCGACCCCTCTCGCAGCGCCCGGGTGCCCCGGTGGAATTTCCGGACGGCACCATGGGATCGATGCCCATGGCCGCTGCGGGGGAAACGACCCGTTTCGGTTTGCAACGGCGGTTTCACGCCGGGCCCGCGCCCAGTGCGCCCCATCGGGCTCCAGGTCACGACCCGTCACCTCGAAACCGCCCAGGCCATCGCCGGGCAGGCGCTTTAGGCGCGCAACGCTCCCGATGCCCCGGCTTTACCGAGATTTGAGGCAGGCCGTAGTGCAACCAATGAAAGGCGGTCGACAGGGCATCTCAGAGCGTATTCATACGGATACGCGACGCATACGAAATGACATGCCCGTTCGAACGTGAACCGTGGTTCAAAGACGGTTCCGGCTCAACCTGGGCTCAGGCCCCGTCCGATACCGCCGCGCGCGGTTCAAGCATCGACCAGGGCGCGGACCTCGCGCGGCCGGTTGGTGATGATCGCATCGACGCCGAGCTTGAGGCACAGCTCCACATCGTCCGGATCGTCCACGGTCCACACGTGCACCCGCCGCCCGGCCCGGTGCAGCCGCTCCACGTACTCCGGGCGCGAACGCAGAATCTCTATCGCCGGCCCGCCGATCGGTACGCCGCGAGGCAGTATCCCGTCGCGTAACAGATACGAGAACGGCTCCATAAGGAACACGGTCTCGAGCCGCGGCGCGAGCCGGTGAATCCGGCGCACCGCGAGCCGCGAGAAGCTCATCACCCGCACCGGTGACGTCTCCCCGTTGCGCGGGTGAGCCCAGCCGAACTCGTCCAGCAGTTCGACCAGCCGCCGCTCCACCAACCCGGCGTACCGGGTCGGGTGCTTCACCTCGATGGCGAGCTGGACCGGCTTCGGGTGCTCGGCGACCAACCGGAGCAGTCGGCGCAGCGTCAGCACCCGATTGCGGTCGAGGTCCGGAGCCTCAATGTCGTGCGAGCCGTGCCAGGAGCCGAAGTCGAGCTCCTCAAGCCGCGCCAGCTCGAGCGTGGAGACCAGTCCGCGGCCGTCCGAGGTGCGGTTGACGCGCCGGTCATGGACGCACACCAGGTGTCCGTCGAGCGTCAGCCTGACGTCGCACTCCAATGCATCCGCGCCTACGGAGAGCGCGGTGCGGTATGCCGCCAAGGTGTGCTCAGGCGCTTCGGCTGAGGCGCCGCGGTGCGCGACTACTTGGGGGCGCTGGTAGTCGGACTTCACTACCCCATCGTGTCAGGCCGCGTGGCGTGTCTGGTGGTACACACCGGACGGCGATAGGAAGTACCGGTGAACACCCTGTCACTCAATCAGTTTGGAGCGCACCGATGAGCGATGCCTCAGGATGGACCGGCCCGCAGTTCCTCGTCGTCACCTCGAATGACGTGCCGGGCTACCGGATCGACCAGGTCCTCGGCGAAGTGTTCGGCCTGACCGTCCGCTCGCGCAACGCCTTCAGCCAGATGGGCGCCGGCTTCAAGTCGATGTTCGGCGGCGAGCTGCGCGGCATGACCAAGAACCTGGTGGAGAGCCGCAACGAGGTGATGGGCCGGATGATCGCCGAGGCGCAGGCGCGCGGCGGGAACGCGATCATCGCGATGCGCTTCGACACCTCGGAGATGGGCGACGTGTGGACCGAGATCTGCGCCTACGGGACCGCGGTGCGCATCTCCCCGCTCGGCTAAGGACGCGGATCGGCACGGGGACCGCTGACCTGTCGGTCTGAGTCCCGCGGCCGACCGTCTTGAGGACCGGAGTGACCTCCACCGCGGTGGCTTTCAGGCGGAGGGCGTGGGATTCGAACCCACGGTGACTTGCGTCACTCCGGTTTTCAAGACCGGTGCGCCAGCGAGCCGCGCAAGCCGCTGACCAGCGAACGGGCCGTATCGAGGCCGTGTTCTGATTCCGTCGGCCCACGTCTGGCCCAGAGGCGCCACGATCATGGTTCCGGCGCGGTAACGCTTCTCCGCCGACCTGAGCACTTGTGAGACACTGGCGCCGGTTCGCGAGCGTGCTCGCGGCCGGGAGGGCTCGCCTAGTGGCCTAGGGCACCGCTCTTGAAAAGCGGCATGACGAGAGTCATCGTGGGTTCGAATCCCACGCCCTCCGCATCGCATCGCCGCAGATGTGGCCTTGTTCGAGGCCGCTCCGCGTAGTCTGGGTGTAGGTGCATTTGGCAGCAAAGGAGGCGCGATGACTGCCGAGACGACGCATGCTGAGCCGTTCCCGCGCTACCAGCGCCGTTCGATCGATGAGCTTTTGCGTGAGAAGCGTTCTAAGCCGATAGCGGACGTGCGCGAGCTGGCGGTAGATGGCGTATTCGAGTCTGACGACGAGGTGGAGGAGTTCATCTCGTTCTACCGTACCCAGCGTCAACTGGGCATTGAGGAGTAGCCCGAACCGTGCCGGCCGTTGTGCTCGACTCCGACGTGTCCTCGCTCATCGTTAAGGGCAAGCTTCCGCCGCCGATGGCGGCGCGGCTGGTCGGCTGGGAACCATGCATCACGTTCGTGACCTACGGCGAGCTGACCCAGTGGGTTCGCCTGCGGCTCTGGGGTACGCGGCGGCAAGCCACGCTCGCCGCGTGGCTGTCGGCCCAACCAGTCATCAACGGTGACGCGGATGTGGCGACCGTGTGGGGTCAACTGTCGGCGCGCGCAGTGCAGGACGGCCGCCCCCGTCCGACCAATGACAGTTGGATCGCCGCTTGCTGCCTGACCTACGGCTTGCCGCTCGCCACCTTCAACGTCAAGGACTTCGCCTACTACGTCGACCATCACGGCCTGCGTGTGCTCTCAGCATGAGCGCAGCACATGCCTAAGAGGCCCTGTCTTCGGACAGAGCCTTTTCTGTTTCAGGGCTGAATCTCTCGCTCAATTTCGCCAGCAGACCATTCCCCCGCTGCTCCGGGACACTCCGCCAGGTACTCGGCGATCTGGCGTAGACTCCAGCCGTGCGATTCGAGTAAGCCAGACGCGAGATATTTGAGATATCGACTCGCAGGTTTGGTTAGCTCTACGTCGTGAATAGTCCATGGCGCCGTGAACGTCATAACGGGATGACCGTCGAGTTCTCCGACATAAATGAGCGTTT
>NZ_DASRGV010000050.1:0-25505 GCF_035650855.1 Actinocrinis sp.
ACCCGGTACCCGCGTCGGGCCGCCGAGCGCACGACCCCAGCGGTTGAGCCGGTCGTGGCCCTCGGCGCTGACCAGGGACAGGTAGCCGATCGCCGAGACGGCGAACGCGAGCCAGCTCATGCCGCCGGGGCGGCGCGTCGCCGGGATCAGATACACCGCGAGCAGGGGGAGCCCGGCCAGCACGGCGCGGCGATAGGTGACGGCGATGGCGTCGATGAGGATCGCGAAGGCGGCGCAGACGATCGCGACGATCGTGGTGATGCCGGGGGTCGCGGCGGCCGGCGGCGCCTCGTGGCTGATGTCGGCGCGGCCGGCGGATATCTGGTCGGCCAGCTCGTGCAGCGCGCCGGGTCCCGGCACGATCAAGGCGATCGCGTTGTCCGCGGCCCGCAGCAGGGTCAGCGCGAGCAGCGCGGCGACCAGCTGGGCGAGCACGACGATCGGGCGCGGCAGGCGCGCGTTTCTGGCCAGATGGCCTGCGGCGCCGATCACCAAGATGAGGACGAGGCAGACGGACAGCCACGACCCGGTCTGCACCAGGCGCTCCAGCCCGATGGCGGCGGTGGCGGTGGCGATCCCGGCGGCGACGGTCAGGCGCAGCGGGGCGCGACCCGGCTGTGTCATCGTGAGCCTCCTGTCATCGCCCGGCCTCCGCCGCGCCGTTCCCCGCGATGTGGGCTCGCGTAGGGTTGATTCCCGCAGTGCTGATTCCGGCGCTGTTGATTCCAGCAGTGTCGATTCCCGCAGCGCCGGCGCGGACCGGGGCCGCGCCGATGTTCAAGGACTCGTCGCTCACGCCGACGCGCGCGGCGGTATGCCGGGACGCGATGCGCCAGAGGTCGGGGAACTTGTCCCCGGCGCGGGCGGTGACGACCTGCCAGCCGCCCGCCTCCAGGACGGCGGCGGCGTGCTTCTGGTCGTCGTCGAACCCTGGCGGAAGGGCGGCGATCGGCGTCGAAGTGCCCGCCCACGTCTGCGCGTCCAGGAGGAAGGCGACCGCGCTGGCCGTGGCGGGCTTGGCGCGGGCCAGGTCGGCGGCGTCGGTGCCGGTCAAGGTGCCGAGAAAGGCGATGATCAGACTGTCGGCCCGGTCGTCGGCGGCGGCCTGACTAAGGCTCAGACCCACCGCGTGCACGGGGCGCAGCACGGCGAGCGTGTCGAGCACCGCGTCCTCGGTGTCGGTAAGGATCGAGCCGCCGCCGTTACCGGTGCTCAGATGCACCGTATAGCCGTTGTTCAGCAGGTGGATCGCGCTGCTCGCGGCCGCCGAGACGGCCCACTCCAGCGAGGCGGTCGGGCCGGTGCCGCGGTGCGCGCCGGAGCGGTTGTCCAGCAGGATGGTGCAGCGGCTGTGCCAGGTCTGCTCCTCGCGGCGCACCATCATCTCGCCGTGATGCGCGGTGGCCCGCCAGTGGATGCGCCGAAGCTCGTCGCCGTAGCGGTATTCGCGTACGCCGACGTCGTCCTCGCCGGCCGCGGCCGCGTGCGCCGCGTGGCCGTCGCCGTGCCCGGCCCATACCGTGCCGAGCGTGATCGCGGGCAGCGTCTCCACTTTGGGCGCGACCGTGAGCGTGTGCTGGGCGCTGAACGAACGGGTTAGCTCGAACAGGCCAAGCGGGTCCGCGCTGCGCAGGGAAAGCGGACCGAGCTGGTAACGGCCACGACTGTCGGACCGCACCCGGTACGCGACGCGCCGGCTGCCTCCCGGCTCGATCCGGCGCAGAATGAAGCGCGGGCGCGAACCGAGCGTGTACGGTACCTGATCCTCGACAAGCAACGGCGTGCTCGGCAGCCGCGCCGCGTTCTCCAGCCTCAGATGCACACGGGCAGGAGAGCCGACAGGTACCCGTGCCGGCTCCAGGCTCCGCCGACACGCGATGCGGTAACGCGACGCTGACGTGATCCCGGCCGCCGCCAATGGCAACGCGACCAACAGGATCGCCACACGCAGCAACGGGCCGTAGCCCAGCAGGATCGCGCAGGCGGCCGAGGCCAGCCCCGCGGAGAGGAAGGCCCGGCCACGGGTGGTCAGCCCGGCCGAGAAGGTCCGGAAGGTGCTCCGGACCTTTGACGGCGGGCGGGTGTTCATCGCTGACCGCCCGTCAGGCGCGCGGGCGCCGTGCGGATTGGACGTCAATGGGGACCTGGTCGAGCAGATCCGCGACGATCTGCTCGGGGGAGCGGCGGGCGACCCGGGCCTCGGCCGTGGGTATCAGCCGGTGCGCGAGCACCGGTATCGCCAGTGCCTTGACATCGTCCGGAAGAACGAAGTCCCGGTCCTCAAGCGCCGCCTTGGCGCGCGCGGCCCGCACCAGGTGCAGCGCGGCGCGCGGTGACGCACCGAGCCGCAGATCGCCGACCGAGCGGGTGGCGGCAACGAGGTCGATCACATACCGCTTAACGTCCTCAGACACATGAACGGTTCGTACCGTCTCGATCAGCTTGATGATGTCGTGCGTACCCGCGACCGGCATCAGCTCGTCGAGGGGGTTGGCGGCGCTGTGCCCGTCGAGCATCCGCAGCTCGGCCGCCGGCGCCGGGTAACCCATCGCGATACGGGCCATGAAACGGTCGCGCTGCGCCTCGGGGAGCGGATATGTGCCTTCCATCTCCACGGGGTTCTGCGTCGCGATCACCATGAACGGGGTTTCCAGCGGATAGCTGACCCCGTCCACCGTCACCTGCCGCTCGCCCATGCACTCCAGCAGCGCGGACTGGGTTTTCGGCGAGGCCCGGTTGATCTCGTCGCCGAGCACGATGTGCGCGAACACGGCGCCGGGCTTGAACTCGAATTCGCGCCGCTGCGGGTCGAAGATCGTCACGCCGGTCACGTCGGAGGGCAGCAGGTCCGGGGTGAACTGGATGCGGCGCACGGTGCAGTCGATCGCCTTGGCCAGGGCCTTGGCCAGCATGGTCTTGCCGACGCCGGGGACGTCCTCGATCAGCAGGTGGCCCTCGGCCAGCAGCACGGTCAGCGCGAGGCGCACCACGTCGCCCTTGCCCTCGATGACCGACTCGACCCGCTCGTGGATCCGGTCGGTGACCGCGGAGGGCCGGTCCACCCGCTCCGTTCCGGACGCGACGCGTTGAATCCGGCGCTGATCGTATTGCTCGCCGTCCTGCGCCTGTGTGCTGCCCGGCACCGGACCCTCCCCTCGTTCACGGCCACGCCTTAGTCGGCCGTTGGGGTCATCTTGCCCGATGCCGACCGTGTATGTGCAAGAGCCGGCGCGGCCCTTTCGATTTCGGCTGCACGGTGAACCGGAGCTTGATCCAATCCGTGCGGTCCCGCCCTTTTCCGAAGTAGTCCGGAAACCCGGAATCTGCGGTGAAGTGGAGCACTCGGACGGCGTAGGGGGCGGTTTGTGGAGTAGAGTGGAGGGAAGTGGAGGCCGTGTGGGATGACGTCAAGGCGTGGTTACTCGTAACCCGCCCTGCCGGGTCCTGTGCGCAACGTCCGCTGACCGTCGCGTCCCGAGGGCAGTCCGAGGGCGAGCGGTCCGTCCCGGCCGGTAGGAGGCGCCGATGTTCCTCGGCACCTTCGTCCCGCGCCTGGACGACAAGGGCCGGCTGATCCTGCCGGCCCGGTTCCGCGAGGAGGCGGCCAGGATCGACGGAACGGAGCGGCTGGTGATCACGAAGGGGCAGGAGCGGTGCCTGTCGGTGTGGCCCGCGTCGGCGTTCGCCGAAGCGGCCGACCGGATCCGCCGCGCCCCGTCGGCGGGACCGCTCGCCTCGCCCCGCGCGGTCCGCGACTACCTGCGGGTGCTCTACGCGGGCGCCAGCGAGCAGTCCTTCGACAAGCAGGGCCGGATCACCCTGCCGCCCGCGCTGCGCGAGTACGCCGGCCTGACCCAGCAGGTCGCCGTGGTCGGCGCGGACACGCACTTCGAGCTGTGGGACGCGGCGGCCTGGGACCGCTACGTCGCCGAGAAGGAACCGGCCTTCGCCGACCTGGACCAGGACGATCTGTTCCGGGGGGTGGCGCCGGACCTGCCCTGACCGAGCACGTCGTTCTAGTGATCGAGCCAGGGTCGCGAATGCCGCTGAAAGGCGGCGCGCCGCGGCCGTGGGCCTCCACCCGCTCACCCGCGTTCTGAAGCCCCTTCCCCGGTTCCAGAGCGTCCGTGAGTACATCCGAGCGGGCGGGGACCTACGGCCGCGGCGCCGTTTCCAGTGTCGCCCCATCGGGGCGTATCGGGGTGCTGCGTTGCCATGGCGTGTCGCGCGGGTCGCGCCGAGCCGGGCCCGGGCCGCCGCGATTCGGTGCCGGTGAGCTGCGATGGAATACTGGCCGGCATGGTGACGGATCCGCGGCGCGGCGGCGACAAGGCTCGAAAGGGTGATTCGCGAGCGGCGATCGGCGCGGAGTCGGATGCGGATACAGAAGTGCAGCCAAGCGGCGATCCAGAGCGGCCGGACGGGCGAGAGCAGGCCGGCGCGGCCGGGCACGTACCCGTCATGCTGGAACGCTGCGTCGAGGCGCTGGCCCCGGCCGCGGCCCCCGGCGCGGTCTTCGTCGACGCCACGCTCGGCCTCGGCGGGCACAGCGAGGCGTTGCTCACCCGGTTCCCGCAGATCCGCCTGATCGGACTCGACCGCGACCCGCAGGCGCTCGAGCGTTCGAGTCGGCGGCTCGCCGCCTTCGCCGACCGGATCGACCTGGTACACGCCGTGTACGACGAACTGCCCGCGGTGCTGGACCGGCTCGGCGTGCCGCGGATCCACGGCATCCTGTTCGACCTCGGCGTCTCCTCGCTGCAACTCGACGTGCGCGAGCGCGGCTTCGCCTACGCGTATGACGCCCCGTTGGACATGCGGATGGACCAGGGCGCGCCGCTTTCCGCTTACGAGGTGGTCAACGGCTACTCGGCTCCGCAGTTGGCCCGCATCCTGCGCGAGTACGGCGAGGAGCGGTTCGCCGGCCGGATCGCCTCAGCGATCGTCGCGGCCCGCGCGAAGGAGCCGATCGCGACGACCGGACCGCTGGCCGAGCTGGTGCGCGCCGCGATCCCCGCGGCCACGCGCCGCACCGGAGGCCATCCGGCCAAGCGGACCTTCCAGGCGCTGCGCATCGAGGTCAACGCCGAGCTCGCCGTCCTGGAGCGGGCCGTGCCGGCCGCCGTCGACGCGCTCGCGGTGGGCGGCCGGATCGCCGTGCTCGCCTACCACTCGCTGGAGGACCGCCTGGTCAAGCGGGTCCTCGCGGCCGGCGCCGCCTCGACGGCCCCGCCCGGCCTGCCGATCGCGCCGCCGGGGACCGAGCCGCTGCTCAAGCTCGTGACGCGCGGAGCCGAGGAGCCGACCGAGGCCGAGATCGAGCAGAACCCGAGGGCCGCCTCGGCGAAGTTCCGCGTCGCCGAGAGGGTGCGTAAGGGGGCAGTCACGGATCGGCTGACGCAAGCGAAGAAGCAGCGGCGCTCGGCAACCTGACGCTGTGTCTGCCTGAACCGTCTCTACCTGGGCTGTGTCTACCCGAGCTGTGTCTGCCTGGGCTGTGTCTACCTGAACCGTGCCAATCTGAAAAAGCATGGCTGTAAATCTGAGAATAGGTGCCACAGGCCGCGCCGTTGCGCCGCCCGGCTCAGGCCGTGCGGAATACTGGCCGCCATGGTTGCAGCAGGCACGGGGGCCCGGCGATGAGCGCGGGACCGCCTGACCGGCCGCCGGAGTCGATCCGGCGGCAAGTGCGCCGTCCGGGCAAGGCAGGACCCGTCGCCGTCATCGAGGGCTTCGCCGGACGGCGCTCCGTGGTCCCGTTCGCCATCCTCGTGCTCTGCCTGCTCGCCGTCGGACTGGTGCTCCTGCTGCTGCTCAACACCGCGCTCGACCGCGGCGCCTTCGAGATCCAGACCGCGCAGAAGAAACAGAGCCAGCTGACGGACCAGCAGCAGGAACTGCAGCTGCGCCTGGCCGGGCTCTCCGCCCCCGGGGCCCTCGCCTCCCAGGCCGCCGGCCTCGGCCTGGTGCCCAACCCGCGCCCGGTGTTCCTCGACCCCGGCAACGCTGCGGTGCTCGGCATCCCGACTTCGGCGCCAACCACGGCGCCGCCCGCGCCATCGGCGTCCCCGTCGCCGTCCGCATCGCAGTCGTCGTCGCCCGCGGCGACCGCCACGGTCAGCGCGTCTCCCGGCGTCTCGGGCCGGGCCATGCCCCCGGCGAACGGCCCGGGCGTACCTGCCACGCCCGACGCATCGCCCAGTTCTCCTGACGGCGCGTCGCCTTCACCGCAGCCCTCCACTACGCCGACCCCATCGGCCTCAGCCACCGGATCGCGCCCGTGAGCCCGGATCGCAACGGCAAACGCCCGAACAACGGCAACCCGGCCGGCGGCCGCGGTGTGCCGCCGCGCCGCATCCCCAACCAGCCCGCCAAGCCACGCCCCGCCGCCAGAGCCCGCACCGAGAACCGTTTCACGCCCGCTCCCTCGCGACCCTCCAACGTGCCCGCCACCGCCGCCAAGCCGCTGACGCTCGGCGATCCGCGCCGCCGGCTGCGCGTCGGGATGATCACGATGGCGTTCATCCTCTCCCTCTTCGGCGGCCGGCTCTTCCAACTCCAGGCCATGGACTCGGCCGGCTATGGCGCCAGCGCCTCGGCCGAACGCACCCAGGACTACGTGCTGACCGCGACGCGCGGCTCGATACTGGACTCCGCCGGCCAGCCGCTGGCCGAATCGGTCGACGCAGTCGACATCACCGCGGACCCGGTGCAGATCAGGAGTCTCAAGCAGGACCCCGCGGTCTACGCCTCCAAGCTGGCCGCCCTGCTCGGCGACCCTCCCGGCAACGTCGACGTCCTCGCGCTACGCACCAAGCTCTCCAATGTGACGACGCGTTACGTCTTGCTGGCCAGCCAAGTGACTCCGCAGGTCTGGAACCAGATCAAGGCACTGGGCCTGTCCGGGGTCTACGGGGTACCGCACGCCAAGACGGTGTACCCGAGCGGACCGCTGGCTTCGAACGTGGTCGGCTTCCTCGACGGCACCGGAAAGGGCGCCGCCGGCCTCGAGAGCGCGTACAACAGCACGCTCGCGGGCAAGAACGGCCGGATCTCCTACCAGGCCGCCGACGGCACCGAGATCCCGACTGCCGGCATCAACGAGCAGGCCCCGGTGCCCGGCACCTCGATCGAGACCACCATCGACAGCTCCATCCAGTGGGCCGCGCAGCAGGCGATCGACGCGCAGGTCGCCAAGTCCAAGGCCGAATCGGGCACCGTGGTGGTGATGGACCCGCGCACCGGCGCCGTCCTGGCGCTGGCCACCTCGCCGAGCTACGACCCGTCGAACCTGGCCGCCGCGAACCCGGCCGACCTCGGCGACCGCGCCGTCTCCGAGGTCTACGAGCCGGGTTCGGTCGCCAAGGTGATCACGATGGCAGCGGCCATACAGCAGGGCGTCGCCACGCCGACCACGCGCGTCGTGGTGCCCGGCGCGATCCTGCGCGAGGGCACGGTGTTCCACGACGACACCAGCCACGGCACCGAGCAGCTGACGCTCACCGGCGTGCTGGCCGAGTCCAGCAACATCGGCACCATCGAGACCAGCGACCGGTTCGGCCCGAACCGGGACCAGATCCTCTACCGGTACCTCACCCAGTTCGGCTTCGGCCAGCCCACCGGCCTGCACCTGCCCGGCGAATCACCCGGCCTTCTCGCGCCGCCGTCCAAATGGAGCGGGTCGCAGCGGTACACCATCCCGTTCGGCCAAGGCCTTTCGGTCAATGCGGTACAGGCCACCAGCGTGTTCGCCACGATCGCCGACGCCGGGGTTCGCGTCACGCCCAATCTGGTCAAGGGCTACGTCGACGCGAACGGCCACTTCACCGCGGCTCCGGCCGCGCAGCGCACGCAGGTGGTCTCCGCCAGCACCGCACACCAGGTCGAGCAGATGATGGAGTCGGTCGTCTCGGAGAAGGGCACCGCGCCGGCCGCGAAGATCGCCGGATACCGCGTCGCCGGCAAGACGGGTACCGCCAACCGCTTCGACAGCCGGTGCAACGGATACTGCGGCTACACGGCCTCCTTCATCGGATTCGCCCCGGCCGACAACCCGCAGCTGGTCGTCTCCGTGGTGATCCAGAACCCGACCAGCGGCCCCTACTTCGGCGGCTCGATCGCCGCGCCGGTGTTCCAGAAGGTGATGTCCTTCGCCTTGCAGAGCAAGGCGATCCCGCCCACCGGCACCAAGCCGCCGGACCTGCCGGTCACCTGGTGAGCGCGCGGCCGTGTCGTCCGGCCGCCCGCCCGATGATCGTGCAGTGACGATCTGGTAACAGTTCTGCGAGCTGGCGAAACCTGGCGGGATCTACCGGGGTCGCTGGCACGCGGGCACGCCGGGACACGGTAGCCTGCCCGTCGTGCCGAACCCGCTCAAACAACCGCCTCCCGCGACCGGCCAGCCGAGACCGGGACACACTCCGCAGCGCTCTCTCGCGGAACTGGCCGAGGCGGTGCCCGAGGCGCTGGTCACCGGCACGCGCGACGCACATGCGGTGGTCATCACCGGCTTTACGCATGATTCGCGGGCTGTGCGTCCCGGCGACCTGTACGCCGCGATGGCCGGCGCGACCGTGCACGGCGCCGAGTTCTCCACTCAGGCCGCAGAGCAGGGCGCAGCGGCGATTCTGACGGACCGTGACGGTGCCGAACGCGCCGAGGCGACAGGGCTGCCGGTAGTCGTCGTGCCGTCCGTACGTCCCGTGCTCGGCCCGATCGCCGCTCGCCTCTACGACCAGCCTTCCGAGCACATGAAGATGCTGGGAGTGACCGGCACCAACGGCAAAACCACGGTCAGCTACCTGATCGACGGAGGATTGCGGGCGGCCGGTTACCACACCGGCCTGATCGGCACCGTCGAGACGCGCATCGGCGAGCGCGCCATAAAGTCCAGCCGCACCACGCCCGAGGCCCCCGATCTCCAGGCGCTGCTGGCGATGATGCGCGAGGACGGCGTCGGCGCGGTCGCCATGGAGGTCTCCAGCCACGCGCTGGCCTACGGCAGGACCGCCGGGATCCGCTACGCCGTCGCCGCGTTCACCAACCTGACGCAGGATCATCTCGACTTCCACGCCGACCTCGAGGACTACTTCGAGGCCAAGGCGAAGCTGTTCACTCCCGGCTACACCGAGTTCTCGGTGCTCAACACCGACGACGCGTACGGCCGGCGCATCGCGCAGCGGCTGACCGACGCCGACCTGCCGCACTGGACCTTCTCCGCCCACGGTGAGCACAGCGCACACGAAGAGCCGGCCGCGCACTGGCGCGCCGAAGACGTCGAGCCGACGCCCGAGGGCTCGCGGTTCACGCTGATCGGCCCGGACGACATTCGCCTGGCCGCATCCGTACAACTTCCCGGCGCCTTCAACGTCTCCAATGCGATGGCAGCCATCATCACCCTCATCGCAGCCGGGATCGACCCGCAGGCCGCGGTCGCCGGCGTCGCCTCCGTGCCCGGCGTACCGGGCCGCATGCAACGCATCGACGCCGGGCAGCCGTACCTCGCCGTCGTGGACTACGCACACACGCCCGACGCCATCGACACGCTCCTAGCCGCCATGCGCCCGGTAACAGCGGGCCGGTTGCGTATCGTCGTTGGCTGCGGCGGAGACCGCGACCGCGGCAAGCGGCCGTTGATGGGCGCCGCGGCCGCTCGCGGCGCGGACGAGGTCATCCTCACCAACGACAACCCGCGCTCGGAGGACCCGCTCGCGATCCTCGAAGCGGCCGCCGCCGGGGCGCGCGAGGCCGTCGCGGGCGGGGCGAAGGCCACGGTGCGCATCGTGCCGGACCGGGCCGAGGCCATCGCCGAGGCCGTGGCGGCGAGCCGCGGCGGCGACGCGCTGGTGGTCGCCGGCAAGGGACACGAACAAGGACAGGAGATCGCCGGAGTGGTGCACCCGTTCGACGACGCGGCGGTGCTGCGCGCGGCGATCGAGGGATCGCCGGCCGGGCACACCCCGGATTGCGCGGCCCGCACGGCAGACCGGTCGGAGCCGCAGTGATCCGGATGACTCTGGCCGAGATCGCGCAGGCGGTCGACGGCACGCTGACCGCCGGAACCGACGGCGCCGTGGCGGTCACCGGCCCGGTCACCGTGGACTCGCGCGCGATCGAACCCGGCGGCCTGTTCGCCGCCTTCGTCGGCGAGCACGCGGACGGCCACGACTTCGCCGCCGCCGCGGTCGCGCAGGGCGCCGCCGGCGTGTTGGCGAGCCGTCAGATCGACGCCGACGGCTCACAAGGCGGCGCGGGCCCCATCCCGACAGTCCTCGTCGCCGACGTGCAGGAAGCGCTCGGCAAGCTGGCCTGCGCGGTGGTGAGCCGGTTGCCGCAGACGACCGTGATCGGACTGACCGGCTCCTCCGGCAAGACCTCCACCAAGGACATGCTCGGCCAGGTGCTCGCGGCCCACGGCACGACCATCGCGCCGAAAGGCAGCTTCAACAACGAGATCGGGCTGCCGCTGACCGTCCTGCGTGCCGACGAGGACACCCGCTACCTGGTGCTGGAGATGGGCAGCCGCGGCGTCGGCCACCTGACCTACCTCTGCCGGATCGCGCCGCCGTCGGTCGGGCTGGTGCTCAACGTCGGCAGCGCGCACGTCGGCGAGTTCGGCTCGAAGGAGCAGACCGCGCTGGCCAAGGGCGAACTGGTCGAGGCGCTGCCGAAGGACGGCCTGGCCGTGCTCAACGCCGACGACTCGCTGGTCGCGCCGATGCGCGAGCGGACCGTGGCCCGCGTGCTGACCTTCGGCGAGAGCGCCGAGGCGGACGTGCGCGCGAGCGGGATCGAGCTCGGGCCGGACGGCCGCGCCTCCTTCCTCCTGCACGCGGACGCCTACGGCGAGCCCGCGTCGGTCGCGCTGCGCGTGGTCGGGGAGCACCAGGTCGCCAACGCGCTGGCGGTCGCGACGGCGGCGCTCGGCCTCGGCCTGCCGATGGAGTCGGTGGCCCGGGAGCTGTCGGCGGCGGTGCCGCTCAGCTCGGGCCGGATGGCCGTGTCGGAACGCGCCGACGGCGTCGTCGTGATCGACGACGCCTACAATGCCAACCCGGAATCGGTGCGCGCCGCGCTCAAGGCGCTGGCCGCGCTGGCCCGGGCCCGGCCCGGGGCCCGCTCCTGGGCGGTGCTCGGGGAGATGCTGGAGCTGGGCGAGCGGTCCGGCGAGGAACACGACGCGATCGGGCGGCTGGCCGTCAGGCTGCGCGTGGACCGGCTGGTCGCGGTCGGCGAGGGCGCCGCGCGGGTGCACGCCGGGGCCAGCCACGAAGGCTCGTGGGGAGAGGAATCCGTGATGGTGGCCGACCCGGATGCGGCCCTGGCGCTGCTGCGCGAGCAGCTGCGGCCCGGAGACGTGGTGCTGGTGAAGGCGTCCAACTCGATCGGCCTCGGCCGGGTCGCCAAGGCGCTGCTCGACGACGACCTGCCGGACAGCGCGGCCGACCACGCAGCCGGCGCGGCGTCCGGCCCGGCGGAGGGCGACCGGTGAGGGCGGTCCTGTATTCCAGCGTCATCGCGCTGGTCTGCTCCCTGGTCGGCACCCCGCTGGTGATCAGGATGCTGGTCAAGCGCGGCTACGGCCAGCTGATCCGGGACGACGGACCGAAGAACCACCTGACCAAGCGCGGCACGCCCACCATGGGCGGGATCGTGATCGTGCTGTCCACGCTGATCGCCTACGGCGCGACCAAGCTGGCCACCCAGCACTGGCCGAGCGCCTCCGCGCTGCTGGTGCTGTTCCTGATGACCGGGCTCGGCGCGGTCGGCTTCGTGGACGACTTCATCAAGATCTACAAGCAGCGCTCGCTGGGCCTGCGGGCCAAGGCCAAGCTGATCGGCCAGGCGCTGGTCGCGGTGATCTTCGCGGTGCTGGTGCTGCACTTCCCGGACCAGTACGGCCTGACCCCGGGCTCCACCAGCGTCTCGTTCCTCACAGACACCACGCTCGTGCTGGGTCCGGTGCTGTTCGTCGTCTGGGCCTACCTGCTCATCTCCGGAACGTCGAACGCGGTGAACCTCACCGACGGACTCGACGGCCTGGCGACCGGAGCATCGGCGATGGTGTTCGCCGCGTACGTACTCATCGGCATCTGGCAGTACGGGCAAAGCTGCGTTAACGCGCCCGGCCCCGGCTGCTACGCGGTGCGCGACCCGCTGGACCTGGCGATCGTGGCCGCGGCGCTCATGGGCGCCTGTTTCGGCTTCCTGTGGTGGAACGCGAAACCGGCCAAGATCTTCATGGGCGACACCGGCTCGCTCGCGCTCGGCGGCGCGCTGGCCGGGCTGGCCATCTGTTCTCGCACGGAACTGCTCATCGCGCTGCTCGGCGGCCTGTTCGCGATCATCACCCTGTCGGTGATCATCCAGGTGGGCTCGTTCAAGCTGCGCGGCAAACGGGTGTTCAAGATGGCCCCGCTGCAGCACCACTTCGAGCTGCTTGGCTGGGCCGAGGAAACCATCGTGATCCGGTTCTGGATCATCGCCGGGCTCTGCGTCGCGCTCGGCATCGGAGTGTTCTACGCCGGATGGGTAACCGGGTCGTGACCGACAACCTGACCCCGCATCAAATCCAGGCCGGACCTCAGGAACCGGCCTGGCAGCAGCCGGACGTCGAGGGGCGCGCCACCATCCCGTGGCAGGGGCTGCGCGTCTGCGTCGTCGGAGCGCGAGTCGTCGGCCTCTCGGCGGCCCGCGCGGTACGGAAGCTCGGCGCGGACGTGACGGTCGTCGACCGCTACGACGACGAGACGACCACCGAGCGCGCGGCGCCGCTGACCGACGAAGGCATCCGCGTACGGCTCGGCGACGACGCCACGCTGCCGGACGACTGCGAACTGCTCCTCGTCTCGCCGGGCATCCCGCCCACCGCACCGATCGTCGCTGCGGCGCGCGCGGCCGGCATCCCGGTGTGGGGCGACGTGGAGCTGGCCTGGCGGCTGCGTAAGCCACTGCCCGACGGCTCCTACGCACCGTGGCTGCCGATCACGGGCACCAACGGCAAAACGACGGCTGTGCGTATGCTCGCCGCGATGCTGGAGGCCGCAGGGAAGCGCACGGTCGCGTGCGGGAACGTCGGGCTGCCGATCGTCGATGCGGTGACCACGGACGAGCCCTATGACGTACTGGCCGTCGAACTGTCCAGCTTCCAGCTGCACTGGACCGAGTCGATGAGCCCGCTCGCCTCGGCCGTGCTCAACGTCGCGCCAGACCACGTCGACTGGCACGGAACGCTCGAGGAGTACACCCGAGCGAAGGGCCGCATCTACGAGAACTGCCAGGTCGCCTGCGTGTACAACGTCGCCGACGAGACCACCCGCACGCTCGTCGAGGACGCCGACGTGGTCGAAGGCTGCCGCGCGATCGGGTTCACCCTCGGCGCGCCGGGGCTGTCCATGCTCGGCGTCGTGGACGGCATCCTCGCCGACCGGGCCTTCGTCGAGGACCGGCAGCACAATGCCGCCGAACTCGGCACCATCTACGACGTCGAACCGCACGCCCCGCACAACATCGCCAACGCGCTCGCGGCCGCGGCGCTGGCGCGCGCATACAGAGTGCCCGCTGCCGCGGTACGCGACGGACTGCGCGCCTTCCGGCCGGATCCGCACCGCATCGCGTTCGTCGCGTCCATCGACGGAGTGGACTTCGTCGACGACTCCAAGGCGACGAACCCGCACGCGGCCGCCGCGTCCCTGACCGCCTACGAGGACGTCGTCTGGATAGCCGGCGGCCTGGCCAAGGGCGCGACGTTCGACGACCTGGTCGCCGGAGCGGCCAAGCGGCTGCGCGGCGTGGTGCTGCTCGGCGCCGACCGCGCGGTTATCGCCGAAGCCCTCGCGCGACACGCCCCCGAGGTGCCGGTCGTGGACATCGGCGGGGCGCAGGATGGGCTGACCGGGGCGCAGGCGATCGACCGGGCCGTGGACGCCGCGATGCGGCTGGCCGCGGCCAAGGCGGCCGCGCTCGGAGCCGCGGCGGCCGACGCCGCGCCGGTCACCGTGCTGCTCGCCCCGGGCTGCGCGTCGATGGACATGTTCACCTCCTACGGCGAGCGCGGTGACCTATTCGCGCGTGCCGTCCGGGAACGCAAGGCGGCGCGCGGGTAACGTGCGCTAGGAGGTGCTGAGGCCTGGCTCCTCAAGGCGTTACTCAGGAGATGGGCGGAGCGCGTGGTTGAACAGCAGGATCGACCCACACGGTTCCGTCCGGCTTCCGCTGCAGCTGACGGCGCGTCACTTAACGCCGCCTCAGATGCCTCTAACGCAGCGCGATCTACCGCACCGAACAATGCGGTACTCGCGGTCTGGAGCGTTCTCAGCCGCCTGCGACCCGGCCGCGTGCGCGTCGGCGAAGGGCATCCCTCTCTGCCCCGCTACTTCCTGATCGGCGCGACGTTCCTGCTGATCGTGGTCGGCCTGCTCGAGGTGTATTCGGCCTCGACGGTGCACAACCTGCTCACCGGCAAGCCGGAGCTCGGCACCATCGAGCGGCAGGCGATCTCGGCGGCGATCGGCGTGCCGATAATGGTCATCGCGGCGCGCCTGCCGGTGCGCTTCTACCGCGCGCTGGCCTACCCGCTGCTGATCGTGACCCTGGTCATGCTGCTGATGGTCCTGGCGCTGGGCGAGGTCTCCACCGGAGGCAACCAGAACTGGCTGGTGTTCGGCCCGCTGACCATCCAGCCCAGCGAGTTCGCCAAGTTCGCCCTGGTGCTGTGGGGCGCGGACCTGCTGGCCCGCAAGGAGAAGCGGCTGGCCAGCTGGGACCACCTGATCGTGCCGCTGCTGCCGATGGCCGGCGTGATCATCGGACTGGTCATGCTCGGCGGCGACATGGGCACCTCGATGATCATCGCGGCGATCGCCTTCGCGCTGCTGTGGATCGTCGGCGCCCCCGGCCGGCTGTTCGCGATTCTGACCGGTTCGGCCGCCGGCCTGGCCACCATCGCCGTGCTGATCCGGCCGAGCCGGGTACGCCGGTTCACCGCCTTCCTCGATCCGGCCTCCGACCCGCAGGGCACCGGATTCCAGGCCATGCACAGCTTCAGCGCCCTTTCCACCGGAGGCTGGTTCGGCGTCGGGGTAGGGGCCAGCCGGGAGAAGTGGGGCTCCCTGCCCGAGGCGCAGACCGACTTCATCTTCGCGATCATCGGCGAGGAGTTGGGACTCATCGGCTCGCTGGCCGTGCTCGCACTGTTCGCGCTGATCGGGTACGCGGGCGTGCGGATAGCGCTACGGGCACAAGACAGCTTTGTACGCCTGGCCTCCGGAGCGGTTACCGCGTGGTTGATGGTGCAGGTGATGATCAACCTCGGCGCGGTGCTCGGGGTGCTGCCGATCGCCGGCGTACCGCTTCCGTTCGTGTCCTACGGAGGCTCGTCTTTGCTGCCCTCGATGGCCGCGATCGGCATGTTGGTCTCCTTCGCCCGGACCAGCAGCGGCGTGCCGGAGACCGGTGACGGGGCCGCGGGACGAACGGATATGCTCTCGACCCGGGCCGGTGCGGCGTCCTCGGCGGTCGCCGGCTCCGGCCGTCCGCGCCCGCAGGCACAGCGAAAAGAGGGACGCACAACGTGACCGACGCAGCCCGTCCGATCCATGTCGTGCTCGCCGGCGGAGGCACCGCCGGGCACATCGAACCGGCCCTGTCGCTGGCCGACGCGCTGCGCAGACGCGACCCCCGGATCGGCATCACGGCGCTCGGCACGACCAAGGGCCTGGAGACCAGGCTGGTCCCTGAGCGCGGCTACGACCTCGAGCTCATCCCCGCGGTACCGCTGCCGCGCAAGCCCACCTCGGAGCTGTTCACCGTGCCGAGCCGGCTGGCCGGCACGGTCCGCCGGGCGGCCGAGGTGCTCGACAAGGTCGGCGCCGACGTGGTGGTCGGCTTCGGCGGCTACGTGGCGCTCCCGGCCTACTTCGCGGCCCGCCGCCGCGCCGTGCCGATCGTGCTGCACGAGGCCAACGTGCGCCCCGGCCTGGCCAACCGGGTCGGCGCCCGGATGACGGACCGGATCGCCACCGGCTCGCCGGACTGCCGGATCGGCGGCGGCCGGTACATCGGCATGCCGCTGCGCCGGGCCCTGGCCACGCTCGACCGCGCGGCCCTGCGCGCAGAGGCCTGCGACGCTTTCGGCCTGGAGAAGGACCGGCCGACGCTGCTGGTCTACGGCGGCTCGCAGGGCGCACGGCGGCTGAACGAGGCGGTCGCCGCGGCCGCGCCCACCTTCACCGCCGGGGGAATCCAGATCCTGCACGCGGTCGGCCGGGCCAACTACGACGAGTCGGCGCAGCACGCCGCCGCAGCGGGGGAAGGTGGCACCGGCGCCAGGTACGTCACAGTGCCCTACCTCGACCGCATGGACCTCGCCTACGCTGCGGCGGACCTGGTACTGTGCCGCGGCGGCGCGATGACTTGTGCCGAAGTCGCCGCAGTCGGCCTGCCTGCCGCCTATGTACCGCTGCCGATCGGTAACGGCGAGCAGCGTCTTAACGCACAGCCGGTCGTGCGCGCTGGCGGTGGCTTGATCGTCGATGACGCGGATCTGACGGCGGATTGGCTCACCCGAGAGCTGGTCCCGCTGGCCCAGGACCACGAGAAGCTGGAGCGGATGGGCCGCGCCGCCGCCGAGCTCGGCCGCCGCGACGCCGACGAGGCGCTGGCCGACCTCGTCTTCGAGGCCGCCGGAAGCAACCCGGCCGTCGCCGCCGGACCGACCGGCCTCGGCTCCCCGGGAGCCGGCGCGTGAGCGCCGACGGCACCGAACCACCCGCCATCGACCCGCGCGGATATCAGCCGCCGCAGATCATCCCCGCGGCCGAGGAGCTGGGCCGCATCCACTTCGTCGGCATCGGCGGAGTCGGCATGGCGCCGGTCGCGCGCATCGCGGTCGAGCGCGGCCTGCCGGTGTCCGGCAGCGACATAAAGCGCACCGCGACGATCGAAGCGCTCAGCGTCGCCGGAGCCGACGTCCGGATCGGGCAGTCGCCCGACAACCTCGACGGCGTGGACACCGTCGTGGCGACCACCGGAGTGCGGCCCGACAACGTCGAGCTCGTCGAGGCGATGCGGCGCGGCCTGCGCATCGTCCACCGTGCCACGGCGCTCGCCGCGTTGATGGTCGGGCGTACCGCGGTCCTCGTCGCGGGAACGCACGGCAAGACCACGACCACCTCGATGCTCGCGGTCGCGTTGGACACGCTCGGTTCTGACCCCTCGTACGCAATCGGCGGAGAGATCGGCACCTCCGGGATCAGCGGGCACAGCGGCAGCGGCCCGGTGTTCGTCGCCGAGGCGGACGAGTCGGACGGCACCTTCCGGCACTACGAGCCCGACATCGCCGTGGTGACGAACGTGGAGCTCGACCACACCGACTACTTCGGCTCGCTCGACGACGTGCACAAGGCCTTCGTCGACTTCGTGGACCGGCTCAAGCCCGGCGGACTGCTCGTGGTCTGCGCCGATGATCCGGGTTCTGTCGCGGTCGGCCGAGTCGCCCAGGACAGCGGGCTGCGCGTCGCCTGGTACGGCGAGACGGCCGCGGTCGCGGGGCATCCGGCCGATCAGCCGGTTGATTATCGGATTACCGGCGTGGAGCTCGTCGGCGCGGCGGCCCACTTCGACATTCACGTCAGGGCCACCGGCGCGGTACACCGCCTCGCACTCGGCATCCCCGGCCGCCACAACGCCGCCAACGCCACCGCAGCCTTCGCCGTCTTGACCGAACTCGGCGCGGACCTGGACGAAGTACCCGCGGCGATCGCCGCCTACCGCGGCGCGCGCCGGCGGATGGACTTTAAGGGCGAGGCCGGCGGCGTGCGCGTCTACGACGACTACATGCACCACCCGACCGAGATCGCCGCCACCCTCGCCGCGTTCCGCGCGCTGGCCGGCGAGGGCCGGTTGATCGTCGCCTTCCAGCCGCAGCGCTTCACCCGCGCCCGGACCTTCCTGCGCGAATACGGCCCGCCGCTCGGCGCCGCCGACGCCGTCGTCGTCCTCGAGGTCTACCCAGGCTCGGGGGAGGACCCGATCCCTGGCGTGACCGGCGCGGTGATCGCGGGCGACGTGCCGCTGCCAGCCGACCGCGTCGTCTTCGAGCCCGACACCGCGGCCGTCGCCGGGCGCCTGGTGGACTGGGCCGCGCCCGGCGACGTGATCGTCACCGCCGGGGCGGGCGACGTGACCGCCCTCGGCCCGAAGATCCTCGGCCTGCTCGCGGCCCGCGACGGCGCGGCGGCACCGCGATCGCCCGATCGGGAGGCAGGATCGGGGGCGTGAGCGACGACGTGACCGATCCGCCCCGGCAGGGCTCGAAGGGCCCCGACCTGGCGCAGCCGGATCGGCCCACGGCGGCGGCGGCCCGTTCGCTCACCTCGGTCTCGCGCCTGCCCGCGCAGATCTACGCCGCCCGGATGCGTTCACGCGAACGCTGGCGCCGACTGAGCGTGACTATCACCGTCTTCCTCGTGCTACTCGCCATCACCGCGTACATCATCGTCTGGCACACCTCGGTGTTCGCGCTGACGACCGTACGCGTCGCAGGCGAGAAGACCGTGCCCGCACAGCGGATCATCGCCATCGCAAAGCTCGGCAACGGCACCCCCCTCGCCTCGCTCGACACCGGTGGAGCGGCGGCGCGCGTGGAGCAGCTGCCGCAGATCGCCACCGCGAGCGTGTCGCTCGATTGGCCACACGTCGCCGTGATCACCGTGACCGAGCGCGTCCCTGCCGCGTTGATCCCCAACGGTTCGCGGTACGACGTGGTCGATGTCTCCGGAGTCGTCTTCGGCTCGGTAACCACACCGACCGGCGGCCTACCTGTCATCGACGTACAAGGCGGGGGAGCGGTCAAGGCAACGGTTGTACCCGGAGCACTCGCCGCCTTGAAGGCGCTGTCTCCGGACATAGTCCACCAGATCACCGGGATCTCGGCGACGAGCGCGTACTCCATCTCGCTCAAGCTGCGCGGCGGCTCGGTCGTGAACTGGGGCGGAGCCGACGACGCGCCGGCCAAGGCGGCTGATCTGGCCGCCCTGCTGCGGCTCGGCAAGGCCGCCCGATACGACGTCAGTGCCCCAGAAGCTCCCGCGATGTCCGGACGATATGACTGATTGACGGCGGGTCAGTTGAACTGTGCTCGAGGAACTTTCGGCGTGTTCGTTGAACAGGGGCTCCGGGAGACCTACTGTCGATTCGTCGATCGAGTCGTCACCTTGATGACTGCCATAGTTGATGTTGACCCTAATTGATGTTGACTCAGTCCGAGGGCGATAAGGTCGTTCGCGAATAAGTCACCGAGCGCCGACCATCCGTACTCACCAGCGCGAGAGGCCTTCGAACCGTGGGTGCACCGCAGAACTACCTCGCCGTGATCAAAGTCGTCGGGATCGGCGGCGGTGGCGTCAACGCGATCAACCGGATGATCGAGGTCGGGCTCAAGGGCGTCGAGTTCATCGCGATCAACACCGACGCGCAGGCCCTGCTGATGAGCGACGCGGACGTCAAGCTCGACGTCGGCCGCGAGCTGACCCGCGGCCTCGGCGCCGGGGCCGACCCGGACGTCGGCCGCAAGGCGGCCGAGGACCACGCCGAGGAGATCGAAGAGGTCATCAAGGGCGCCGACATGGTCTTCGTGACCGCCGGCGAGGGCGGCGGCACGGGCACCGGCGGCGCTCCGGTGGTGGCCCGCATCGCCCGCTCGCTCGGCGCGCTGACCATCGGCGTGGTGACCCGGCCGTTCACCTTCGAGGGCCGGCGGCGCGCCGCCCAGGCCGAGTCCGGCATCGCGGCGCTGCGCGAAGAGGTCGACACCCTCATCGTCATCCCGAACGACCGGCTGCTTTCCATCTCCGCGCCGGGCGCCACCGTGCTCGACGCGTTCAAGTCGGCCGACCAGGTGCTGCTCTCCGGTGTCCAGGGCATCACCGACCTGATCACCACCCCCGGCCTGATCAACCTGGACTTCGCCGATGTGAAGTCGGTCATGTCCGAGGCCGGCTCCGCGCTCATGGGCATCGGCTCCGCCCGCGGCGACGACCGCGCGGTGGCGGCGGCCGAAATGGCGATCTCCTCCCCGCTGCTCGAGGCGTCCATCGACGGCGCCCGCGGCGTGCTGCTGAGCATCTCCGGCGGCTCGGACCTCGGCCTGTTCGAGATCAACGAGGCCGCGCAGCTGGTCTCCGAGGCGGCGCACCAGGACGCGAACATCATCTTCGGCGCGGTCATCGACGACGCGCTCGGCGACGAGGTGCGGGTCACCGTCATCGCGGCCGGCTTCGACGGCGGCCAGCCGGCCAAGCGCCGCGAGGGCGGCCCCCGGCGCGCCGACGAACCCGCCGCGGTCAACAACACCACGGTGCACAACGCCATGCTCGGCGCGCTGCCCCGGCCGGAGGAGAACGAGGACCCGCTCGCGGCCACCATCCCGGGCACCCGCACCGAGGACGCCGCGCTGGCCGCCGACGAGCTGGACATCCCGGACTTCCTCAAAGAGGGCAACTAGCCCGCGTCCCGCGGACCCGCGGTTGGTGATCGCGAGCCGATCTGACAGGCTCGGGACATGAATGTCGCCTCCAGCGGCCCGCTGCGCTTCACCTTCACCGACCGCCGCGGCGGGGTCAGCCTGCCGCCCTTCGACGCGCTCAACCTCGGCGACCACGTCGGCGACGACCCGCAGGCCGTGCGCGCCAACCGCGACCTGGCCGCCCGCGCGTTCGGCGTCACCCCCGAGCAGGTCGTCTACATGAAGCAGGTCCACGGGATCGACGTCGCCCTCGCCCGCGAGCCCTGGCCGGACGAAGCCGCGCCGAGCGTGGACGCCCTCGTCACCGACCGGCCGGGCGTCGTGCTGGCCGTACTCGTCGCCGACTGCACACCGGTCCTGCTCGCGGACCCGGTCGCCGGCGTCGTCGGAGCCGTACACGCGGGCCGCGCCGGAATGGCCGCCGGAGTCGTGGACGCCGCGATCGCAGCTATGTGCGAACTGGGCGCCGAACCGTCACGGATGCAGGCGTTCACCGGACCCGGCGTATGCGGCGCCTGCTACGAAGTACCCGAAGAGCTGCGCGCCGAAGTGGCGGCCAAGGAACCGGCATCGTGGTCGACCACACGCCAGGGCACACCCGCGATCGACGTACCCGCAGGTGTATCAGCGCAGTTGCGGCGCGCGGGCGTGAAGGAGAGCGTGACGCATATCGCCGACGGCTGCACGATGGAGAATCCGCAGTACTTCTCCTACCGGCGCGACGGCCGCACCGGACGCTTCGCCGGCTTCATCTGGCTCGACGAGGGCTGACGCACGGTGGTTGACTCGCACGCCGTGTCCGAACTCGAAGACGCACGCACCGGTGAGCTCGCCGCGCGTCTCAAAGCCCTGCGCGAGCGGATCGACGCCGCCTGCGCCGCGGCGAAACGGGAGAGCGCCGAGGTCGGGCTGATCGCGGTGACGAAGTTCTTCCCCGCCGCCGACGTGCTGCGGCTGCTGCGGCTCGGCCTGACCGAGTTCGGCGAGAACCGCGATCAGGAGGCTGCCGCGAAGGCCGCGCAGGTGGCTGACACGCTGGCCCGCGCTCAAGCAGCGGATCCGGGCGCGCCGATCCTCGCGGCGGTCCGGCCGCGCTGGCACTTCATCGGCCAGCTGCAGACCAACAAGGTCCGCTCGGTGGTCTCCTACGCCGACGTCGTCCAATCGGTCGATCGGCTCAAGCTGGTCGCCGCGCTCGACCAGTCGGCGGCCCGGGCCGGCCGCACCCCCGCCTGCCTCGTCCAAGTGAATCTGGACCCTGATGCCGCGGGCCGCGGCGGCGCCGAGCCGGCTGACGTCGAACGGATCGCCGACGCCGTCGCCGAAAGCGCCGCGCTGCGCCTCGGCGGCCTCATGGCCGTCGCCCCGCTCGGCACCGATCCGCGCCCCGCGTTCGAACGGCTCGCGCAGCTCGCGGCTAAAGTCCGTGGCGCCCACCCTGAAGCTGTGTCACTCTCGGCGGGGATGAGCGGGGACCTCGAACAGGCGATCGCGGCAGGCGCGACACACGTACGCATCGGGTCCGCCTTGCTCGGTCGGCGACCGCCGCTGCGGTAACGTCTGATCCAGTATCTGAACGAAAGCGCCGATCGCTGAGTTCAAAACACCGCCTCGGCCCGCAGGGGGAGTCACGGCGGAGACCGGCGACCGGTTGACCGTCAGTTCGAACAAGGAGGGACGGGCATGCCCGGATTCATGAAGAAGACGGCCGTCTACCTCGGGCTGATGGAGGGGGACGACCCCTACGCGTACGAGGAGTACAGCGAGGAGGCGGAGGAGGAGCGCCCGCTGCGCCTCGACGACGACGAGGACGAGCAGGACCGCTACTCCGCCTCCCGCACCGAGTCCGCGGCCGAGCAGGAGGCCCGTCCGCTGTTCCTGTCCGAGCCGCGCCGTCCCCGCGACGCCGAGCGGCCGGCCGAGCGCAGCGAGGTCGTGCGGCGCGACGGCGCCGACTCGGCGTTCCACGGCGGCCAGTCCGGCAGCTACCAGACCCCGCGCCCGGCCCCGATCTCGCTGCTGCCCGAGCGCGCCGACCGCTACGAGCGGCCCGCCTCCGTGGCCAGCGCGATGGGCAGCGTCGGGCACGGCTTCGGCGGGGGCGACGGGGGCAGCGGCGCCGGCTCCTCCAGCGACGCCTACCGCATCACCACGCTACATCCGCGTACTTACAACGAGGCGCGCACCATCGGCGAGCACTTCCGCGACGGCACCCCGGTCATCATGAACCTGACAGAGATGGGCGACTCCGACGCCAAGCGCCTCGTGGACTTCGCCGCCGGCCTGGTCTTCGGGCTGCGCGGGTCGATCGAGCGGGTGACGCAGAAGGTGTTCTTGCTTTCACCTGCTAACGTCGATGTGACGGCCGAGGACAAGGCCCGCATCGCCGAGGGCGGGTTCTTCAACCAGAGCTGACAGGCGGTGCCCGACCGGGTGCCGCCGGTGACCGCGGCATCCGGACGGACGGACGTTTTCTCGATGGGACACCTTGCGATCCAACTGGTCACAGTGGTGCTGTGGACGTACTGGGTCGTGCTCATCTTCCGGTTGATCATGGAGCTGGTTTTCCAATTCGCCCGCTCCTGGGACCCGCACGGTGTCATGCTGGTGGCCGTGGAGTCCGCCTACACGGTCACCGATCCCCCGCTGAAGTTCCTGCGTCGGCACATCCCGCCCCTACGTCTCGGCGGTATTGCGCTGGACCTGGCGTTTATGCTGCTGTTGCTCATCATGTGGCTGTTGATCGGGGTGGTGGGCCGTCTGTGACACGACAAAACCGCCAGGAACCGAGATATTGTCTGTCCGGTACGCCGACGATCCACGCTGAGGTGAAGAGATGCCGTTGACCCCCGAGGACGTGCACAACAAGCAGTTCACGACCGTCCGGCTCCGCGAGGGCTACGACGAGGAAGAGGTCGACGCCTTCCTGGACGAGGTGGAGGCCGAGCTCACCCGGCTGTTGCGGGAGAACGAGGAACTGCGCGCGAAGTTGGCCGCCGCCACGCGCGCCGCGGCCGCCGCGCAACAGCAGCCGCCCATGGACCGCCCGCCGATGGATCGAATGCCGGCCCGGCGAGAACCGGTGCCGATACCCCCGCAGCTCCCGGCACCGATGCCGGTACCCGTACCGCAGCCGCAGCCGCCGCAGTTCCAGCCCGGCGGCGACTCGGCGGCCCGGGTGCTCGCGCTGGCCCAGCAGACCGCCGACCAGGCGATCGCCGAGGCCCGCAACGAGGCGAACAAGATCGTCGGCGAGGCGCGCACCCGCGCGGACGGCATGGAGCGCGAGGCCCGCGGCAAGGCCGACGCCCTGGAGCGGGACGCGCAGGAGAAGCACCGCGTTGCGATGGGCACCCTGGAGCAGGCCCGCGCCTCGCTGGAGCGCAAGGTGGAGGACCTGCGCGCCTTCGAGCGCGAGTACCGCCAGCGGCTCAAGTCGTACCTGGAGAGCCAGATGCGGCAGCTGGAGTCCAACAGCAGCGACGACCCGATGCTGGCCTCCCGCGGCGGATCGCCCTTCCCGCAGCTCGGCGCGGGCGCCCCGGCTCAGGCACCGGCCCCCGCTCCGGCCCCGGCGATGGCCGGCGTCGGAATGGCGCCGGGCATGTCGGCCGGACCGCAGCAGGGGGGCTTCCCCCCGCCGCCGCCGATGCCGGCCCCGGCGATGGCAGGCTCCGCGATGAGCCAGATGACTCAGACCATGGCCCCGATCCGGCCCGGCGTGCCCCCGCAGCCGGCCCCGGTCTACCCGCAGGCGCCGTCGCCGATGCGCGGCTTCCTGATCGACGAGGACCCCGACTCCTGATCAGCGACTGAGAGAAATCACACCGGCAGGCGTACCCGCGGCCCCGGTCCCTCGCAGGGACCGGGGCCGTTCGCCGTCCGGAGCCGGTATCTGCGAGGCGTCGAAACTTTCAAAACCCGGCAACCTGCTACAGATCCCTTACCGCACTGGTGCGCGCGGCTCTGTTCCGGTTGACTTGGCTCCCTAGAACATGAGCACGCCTCGGACGATTGGCGGAGAACCGCCACGTGGCGGCCTCGGGTCGGAGGGGTTTCACGGATGCGGCCGACGGAGCGGGTGAACGGCGAGGAGGCTCGCCACGCTGTGCTCGCTGGTGTGCTGGAGCGATACCGGGCGATCTTCAGCGATCCGGCCGCACAGCCGGGCGGGGCGCCGGGCCCCGATCCCATCTCGCAGTGGGCCGCGACCGAGTACAGCGAGGGCCCGCCGCTGGCCGCGGTCGTGGAACTGGCCGGGCCGCTGGCGGCCGAGGAGGTCGCCGCGCTGGCGCTCGGGGTGGTCGCGGAGCTGACCCAGGTGCACGCCGCCGGTGCCGTGCACGGGGACCTCAACCCGTCCAACCTGCTGATCTCGGACGGCGGGGTGCGGCTGATCCATTCCGGGATCGCTCACACCATCGACGGCGCGACGCTGACCGATCTGCGCGGAAACCCGCGTACCGTCGCGTATCTGACGCCGGAGCAGATCCTCGGCCAGCCGTTCGACGCGTCAGCGGACGTTTTCGCGCTCGGCGGAGTGCTGGCGTTCGCAGCCGTGGGCGTGCCTGCTTTCGGCAACGACGAGCCGAACGCGGTGCTGTACCGCATCGTGCACGAGGAAGCAGTGCTCGATGCGGTACCGGATGCATTGCGCGGATTGGTGAAGGCGTGCCTGAGCAAGGACCCTGCGCAGCGCCCGAGCCTGCAAACGCTCGCCGATCGCGCCTGCGGCGTGTTCAGCGACGCGGTGGGGACACTGCCCGCCGGCGAGCAGACCGCCACGTTCGAGCCGGTCTTCGACCCGATCTTCGAGCAGGCCACGGACCCGCGGCTGGAGCCGATGTCCGAGGCGCCCTCCGGCACGCCTTTCGAAGCGGCCCCTTTCGACGTGCCTCCCTTCGACGCGGCGCAGCTCGAGCAGATGCCTTATGAGCAGGAACCGCTGGAAGCCGCTCCGTACCAGACCGGTTCATTTGAA
>NZ_DASRGV010000051.1:0-8611 GCF_035650855.1 Actinocrinis sp.
TTGAACAGCGCCCGCACATTCCTTGGCAGCGGACCGGTCGCCGCCACCGGCAGAAACGGCTCGATCAGATCCCACTCGGCATTCGTCACATCGAAACGCGCCACGCCCGAGTTCTACAGCACACCACCGGCTCAGAACCCCGCATCACCAAGATCCGAACCAAGAACAGTTCCTAGCACGATCATCAGCTGGCTGGTCAGGATGATCGCCATGACCAGCGGCGACGGGGTGCTGCGCCCGGTGCGCAGGTCCGGGGTCCGGCCTATGGAATGCCGGGCCGCGGGACGGGTTAACAAGGAGGAAGCAGATGGCATGATACGGCGAGCCTTTCGAGGGGAGCTCGACGAGTGATAAAGTGGAGGCGCCCTCCAGAACTATACGGAGGTGCCCTCCACTTAGCAAGCTGGAAAGGGGAACTGGGTCATGACCAGCGCGGATGCCGGGGCGGTGACGATCGTCCCCGGGCGCCGTCCGCAGCGTGCCGACGCACGACGCAACTACGAGAAGCTGCTCGCGGTGGCGCGGGACGCGTTCGCCGACGACTCGGCGGTCACCCTCGAGGAGATCGCCAGGCGCGCGCACGTCGGCATCGGGACGCTCTACCGGCACTTCCCGAACCGGCCGGCGCTGCTTGAGGGCATCTACGTCGAAGAGGTCGAGGAGCTGTGCCGCAACGCGGGCGAGCTGGCTGAGGTGCTGCCGCCGTGGGATGCGTTGGTGGCGTGGCTGCACCGGTTCGTCGGGTACGTGGGCACCAAGCGGGCGCTCGCCGAGCAGCTGACCGCGGCCCTGGGCGCGCCGACCGCGGTGTTCGCGCAGTGCCGCCAGGCGCTGTTCACCTACGGCGAGCCGCTGCTCGCGCGGGCTCAGGAGTCGGGCGCGGTGCGCGGCGACGTCAGCTTCGGCGATGTGCTGCACATGGTCAGCGGCATCACCATGGCGAACTTCGCCGAGGAGGGCCAGATGGAGCGGGTGCTCGACATCGCCCTTGACGGCCTGCGGACCCGGTGACCGCCGCGCGGTATCGATCGGCGCGGTATCGATCGGTACGGTGTCAACCGGCACAGTGTTCGTCGGCACCGTTTCATCAAACGGTGCCGGACCAAAGACACGGCAGCGCCGCGAGGCGCGACCATGCCTCGCGGCGCTGCGCCGGGTGACACCGTCTCAGGTGTGCCCCTGATTCGGGTATGCCCACAAACCAGATCAGTGCAGCAGGTCGAGCGTGTTCGCCGCGTCGTCCACGAAGTAGACGTCGTCGCTGTGTCCCGCGCCGTTTCGGACCGTGGCCAGGCCGAACAACGCTCCTGCTCCGGCCGGGTCGCCGGAGGAGTCGAGCTGCACGGTCTGCACCTGCTTGCCCGAAGGCGTCGTGGCCACGAGGAAGCCGTCCCCCGCGTTCACGGTCAAGATGTCGCCGCCCTGGGCCACGGCGAGGCCGAGCGGCGTGTTGAGCGCCCCACCCCAGGTCACGGTCCGGCCGGTACCCGCGCTGTCGTCGCGCCACGGCGCGTTCGGGATCGCGGCGATCCGGTTGCCGACGCTGTCCGCGACATACAACGTGCCGTTCGCGGCCAGACCGAGGCCGGTCGGCCCGACCACCAGCGCGGCCGGGTCGGTGTGCTCGCCGAACCCGGAGCCGATGACGGTGTGCGACACCACCCGCGGGGCGTGGCCGGCCGGGATCGCCAGACCGAGCCGCAGCACCGTGCCGCGATGGACGGTCGCGCCGTTCGCCGCGACCGTGCCGTTGAGCACGTTGCTGACGAAGAGCTCCGCGAAGGAGCCGCCGTCCAGGGCGGTCATGTCCCACGGGCCGTTGATGCCGTACCCGGACAGCGTCTCGCGTACGACGCCGTGCGAGTCGAGCACCAGCAGGCAGCCTGCCTTCGCGGTGGCCCCGCTGCCGTCCGCGGTCGGCAGCGAGCCGACGACGACCCAGCCGGACCGCAGCGCGACCAGCGCGGTGGTCAGGCCGATGCCGCCGGGGCAGGCCCCGGGCAGGTGGGCCGCGCTGAGCTGCGCGAAGGTGCTGACGTGGCCGTTCGGCCAGACCTGCATGACGGTGGTGCCGGTGCCTTGCAGGTTCGATGCCGCGTTGAAGTTGCTGACCAGTACGTTGCCCTCGTGCAGCGCGCCGGTCGATTCGGGGACCACGGCCACGCCGTACGGGTTCACGTCGCCGTTGGCCGGGACCGTGGACGCGATCTGCGTGACGATGGTGTCGACGGGGGAGGCCGAGCCGGCGGCTTGCGCTGACGCGGGCGCCACGGTCGCCGCGAAGGCGAGAGCGGTGCCGGTGATTACGGTGGCCGCGAGTTGGGCATGGTGCAGCGTTCGTCGTCGTGCCATGAGTGCTCTCCTTGGACAGAAGGCGCTGCCGTTGGCGGAGATCCGCTGACGGAGGTGATGTCGTGCCCGAACCGGTTCGCGCTCTGCGTGACGCAACGGGAACGGATCCTCGGCGCGGCCGGTTCACCGGCGCGGCGCCGTGCGGGTGACCCACAGTGCCTTGGCAGGCCAAGGCACTAGCGTTGGGGCATGCTGAAGCCCACGTTGCAGATCATCATCGGCAGCACCCGGCCGGGCCGGGTCGGCAAGCCGGTCGCCGACTGGTTCCACGCGCACGCGGCGAAGCACGGCGGGTTCGAGGTCGACCTGGTCGACCTGGCCGAGGTGAACCTGCCGCTGCTCGACGAGCCGAGGCACCCGCGGTTCGCCGAATACGAGCACGAACACACCAAGGCCTGGAGCCGGCGGATCAGTGCCGGAGACGCGTACGTCTTCGTCGTGCCCGAGTACAACCACGGCTACAACGCCGCGATGAAGAACGCGATCGACTACCTCAACCACGAGTGGACGGACAAACCGGTCGGCTTCGTCAGCTACGGCGGCATCGCGGCCGGCACCCGCGCGGTCGAGATGCTGATCCAGGTGGTCTCGGTGCTCGGCATGGTCCCGATGCCGATCCAGGTCAACATCCCGCTGATCGGCGAGCGCATCACCGCCGAGGGCAAGTTCACGGCGAACGAGGCGCTCGACAACAGCGCCGCGGCCCTGCTCGACCAGCTGGCCCGCTGGGTGGCCAGATTGGGCTCCACCCGCTGAGATGGGAGGAGAAGGGAGACCGCCATGCCACACGAGGAGCACACCGTCACCGTCGACCGGCCGATCGACCAGGTCTTCGCATACCTCTCGGACGAGGAGAACGACCCGGCCTGGCGCCCGGGCGTCGTCGAGATCAGGCGCGTCTCGCCGGAAGGCGGCCAGGGCGCGACGATCCGTCAGGTGCTGCGCGGCCCCGGCGGGATGAAGATGCGCGGCGACTACCGCATCACCGCCTACCAGCCGCCGACCCGCTACGAGTTCCAGGTCATCGCCGGCCCGGCGCGCCCGGCCGGCCGGTTCGCCCTGGCCGAGGACGGACCGGACCGCACGAGCGTCACCTTCAGCCTGGACCTGGAGCCGAAGGGCGTGGCGCGGCTCATGGCCGGCCGGATCGCCAAGCAGATGCGGGTCGAGGTCGGCGCGCTCGACCGGCTCAAGCAGAACCTGGAGCGGTAGCGGCGCGGCCTACTCGGCGCTGAAGTAGCCGAACAGGTCCACGATCAGCTGCGCCGAGGTGCCGGACGGCGCGTTGAACTTGATCGTGAACGAGTTGTCCGGTGCGTAGTTGACTCCTGCCTGCGCGATGGCGGTGTTCGCGTTGGTCTGGCCGGCCGTGAAGTTGACGTTCGAGGTCTGCGGGATCGGGCCGTAACCGGGGTAGACCACCGCGAAGCCGTTGCCGGTCGGCTGGGTGACGGTCAGGTTGTACACGAACGCCACCGTGCTCAGCGTGCCGTTGATCGCGGGATTCGGTCCGAGCGGCTGCAGGTAGGGGCCGTTGCCGTTGGTCAGCGGTCCGCCCGTGTTGCGGCTGTCGTAGAGGCGGGCCGGCGCGATCGGGAGGTAGGCGTCCGGGCTGGCCGCGCTGAAGTAACCCTGCACGTCCGCGATCAGGTCGATCGTCCCGCCACTGCCGTTGTAGAGGTCGATCTTCCCGTCGGCGCCTACCGGGACGATGACCGTGTTCGGCACGGTCTGGCCGGCCGCGAAGTCGAGGCTGGAGGCCAGCGGCCTGGTCGCCGCGCCGTCGGGGTACGCGGTCACGTATCCGCCGGTGGCTTCGTTGACCGCGGTCAGGTTCAGCGCGACGGCGCTGACGCCGCTCGCCGGAAGCGACCCGGAGTCGGCGCCCGCGACGGTCAGCGTCAGGGTGTTGCCCGCGCCGACGGTCGACTTGGTGCCGCCTGTCCCCAGTCCGCTGCGGGTGTCGAGGATGCGAGCGGGGTACAGCGGCGTGTAGCCGGCCGCGGTGGTCGCGGTGAAGTAACCGGTCACGTCGGCGATCAGGTCGACGGTGCCGGCGCTGCCGTTGTAGAGGTCGATCTCGCCGCTGGAGGCGCTGCCGGAGCCGACGCCGACCAGCACGCTGCTGGCCTTGGTCAGGCCGGGCGAGTAGTCGATGTTCGATGTCTGCGGCTTCGCCTGGCCGTCCGGGTAGGCGGTGATGTACCCGGTGCCGCTGGGGTTGGTGACCGTGAGGTTGAGCGCGACCGCGCTGACGTTCGCCGGGATCGCCCCGGCGCCGCCGATCTTCAGGCGAAGCGTCGCGTTCGCCCCGAGCGGCGTGGTCACCCCGCCGATGCCGTGGCGGGTGTCGAGGATCCGGACCGGGCCGTAGGCGGTGTACTGCGAGCCCGCGGTGGTGAACTGCTGTGAGGTCGTGGCGGTGTTGCCCTGGGAGTCGGTGGCCGTGATCTTGATCGTGTAGGTGCCCAGCTTCTTGTACGAGTACGTCACGCTGGGCGCGGACACGACGGCCTGCATCGGCGTCGAACCGTCCCCGAAGTCGACGGTGTAGCCGGTGACGTCCCAGGCGTCAGTGCTCTTGTTCGTGGCGATCGCGGTCATCGTGCCGGCCGCTGCGACCGACATGGCGGCGACGAACGGCGCGGGCGGCACGACCGCGAGCTGGAGCGTCGACTTCTTGATCACTCCGGTGACGCCGGAGACGGTGAGCGTCGCCGTGTACGTGCCGACCTGCGTGTAAGTGTGCGAAAGGGAAGTATTCGTCGTGGTCTGCGTCGTACCGTCGCCGAAGTCGAAGTCATAGCTCAGCCCGTCCGCCAGACCGGTGAATCCCTTGGCGGTGAAGGTCACTGGCGAGCCGGTCGGCGCCTGGCTCGCGGAGGCGAGGAAGACGGCGCTCTGCAAGGGGGAGACGATTTCGTACGCGCCGCGGTCGAAGTAGCTCTCCGGCCCGGCGCCGGTGTTCGCGACGGAGGCGAGATCGATCCGCGGATTGCCCAGCAGGTCGGTGGCCGATTCGCCGGGAGCCGCGCTGTTCGCCGAGTCGACCGGGGTGTAAGTGTTCTTGTACACGGTGTCGTGCGAGCCCTGGCCGGTGGCCGCGGCGAACTGCGCGATCGTGGCGTAATCGGTGCCGCCCCAGGCGTAATACGGCTGGGTGCCGGTGACGGCGAGGGTGTTGTAGTCCTCGGTCGCGGTCGGCGAAGCGGCCGGGTCGACGGAGACTTGCGGCGCCGAGCCGTTCGGGCAGGAGTCGGCGCTGTCCGTGAATGTGTTGTTCTCGATCACCGCGGCGGTGTCGGCGGCGCCTAGGGTGAGGCCGCTCTTGCAGTAACTCCGGATCGTATTGCTGGTCACGATCGCGCCTGGCGCGTCGTCCAGGGAGACAGCAACCGAATCGGTCGAAGTCAGGTAGTCGGTACTGATCACCGTGTTGGCGGACCCGCCATTCACCACCACCGCCGACGTGTGCGAATCGGTGAGGTACGAATGCCCGATGGTGATCGCCTGCGAGGAACCGGTGACCACGGCAAGCGGAGCGTTGAGGGTGACGCCGTAGCCGAACGTCGTGTTGTCGAAGGTGATGTGCGAGCTGCCCGAAACCGAGACTGTGCCGGTCGGCCCGGTCTCGACGCCGATGTCCTCGAAGTTGAGGTAGGACGAACCGGAGACGGTCAGCGATACGCCGGTTGCCAGATAACCGATCCAGGCCTGATGAAAGGAGCCGTGCCGGTAGTCGGGTGCGCCGACGATGTTGATCGGCGCCGCCGCGGTGCCCGAGTGTGTGATGGTGGTCGCGGGATAGCTGCCGGACTCGACGTACACCGTCTGGCCGGGGCTGGCGGCGTTCACGGCCGCCTCGATTGTGCAGAAGGGCGTTGCCTGCGCTCCGGAGCCCGCAGAGTCAGAACACTGCGGCGACGACCCGCTGCCGTTCACGTAGAGCGTTGAGCCGGATGGTGTGTCCGCGTGCGCGACGCTCGGCACGACGGCGGACGACATGATCAAGAACGCGGACGCGACCGCGAAACGGCGCATGTGCACCGTGTTCCTCCCCAAGATGATCCCCGCCGCGCGGATGTGAGCTCCGCGCCGTAGCAGCTGGCCGGAGTCTATCCGTGTCTGTACATGCCGCACGTACGGGTTTCGTAACGGCTGGTCGGAGCCCGTTTCGGTCGAGCGGAAAAGTGGGCTTGACCTTGACGCAGCGTCAACCTTCCACGATGGAGGCATGCCAAACGAGACGGCGAATCAGAAGGCGGCGCGCAACGCGTCGCAGCAGCCCGCAGCTGCTGCATCGGAGGCAGCCGCGTCCGCGCAGGCGGAGACAGGGCAGACGGAGAGAGGGCACGCGGAGACAGCGCAGACGGCCGCGCTCGCGGTGTCCGGTCTGCGCAAGTCCTTCGGCGAGAAGGCGGTGCTGGACGGGATCGACCTGTCCGTCGCCGCCGGGACGGTGTTCGCGTTGCTCGGCCCGAACGGCGCCGGCAAGACGACCGCGGTCAACATCCTGTCCACCCTCATTCCGGCCGACGGCGGTCAGGCGCGGGTCGCCGGGCACGACGTCGCGGCCGAGCCGGACTCGGTGCGCGCGGTGATCGGGGTGACCGGCCAGTTCTCGGCGGTCGACAACCTGCTGAGCGGCCGGGAGAACCTGATCCTGATGGCCGACCTGCACCGGCTCGGCAAGGTCGAGGGCCGCAGGCGCGCCGACGCGCTGCTGCGCCGCTTCGACCTGACCGAGGCCGCCGACCAGCGGGTGATCACCTACTCCGGCGGGATGAAGCGCCGGCTCGACCTGGCCATGACGCTGATCGGCGAGCCGCGGGTCATCTTCCTGGACGAGCCGACCACCGGGCTCGACCCGCGCAGCCGCCGCGAGCTGTGGCGGATCATCCGCGAGCTGGTGGCCGGCGGCGTGACCATCTTCCTCACCACCCAGTACCTGGAGGAGGCCGACCAGCTGGCCGACCGGATCGCGGTGCTCGACCAGGGCCGGATCGTCGCGCACGGCAGCCCGGCCGAACTCAAGCGGCTGGTGCCCGGCGGGCATATCAGCCTTCGATTCGCCGACCCAGAGGCCTTGGACCGCGCGGCCGGCAGCCTGGACGTGTCAGCGCGCGATGACGAGACGTTCACCGTGCAGGTTCCGAGCGACGGCGGGGTCCGTGCCCTGCGATCGGTGCTCGACCGGCTGGACGCCGCGGGGGTCGAGGCCGAGGAGCTGTCCGTGCACACGCCGGACCTCGACGACGTGTTCCTCGCGCTGACCGGGCACGGCACCGGCGGTACCGGAGAACGACGTGACAACGCAGGACTCGACGACAGCGACGAAGGGGCGATCGCATCATGAGCAGCCTGACCTACGCGGTGACCGACTCCGCGACGATGCTGCGGCGTACGCTGCGGCACATCCTGCGCTATCCCGCGATGCTCGCCGCGTCGCTGGGCGTGCCCGTGATCCTGCTGCTGTTCTTCGTCGGGCTGCTCGGCCGCACGCTCGGCGCGGGATTGAACGCCGCACACGCCGGCGGTGTCGGGCACGGCAGCTACATCGACTATGTGGCCCCGGCCATCGTGCTGCTGACAGTCGCCTCGGGCTGCATGGCGACTTCGGTGGCGGTGTGCGTAGACACGACCGAGGGCATCATCAACCGCTTCCGCACCATGGCGATCTCGCGCTCCTCGCTGCTGACCGGGCACGTGGTCGCGAGCGTGATCCAGACGGTCGTGAGCGTGGTGCTGGTGATCGGCGTCGCGGTGGCGATGGGCTGGCGGCCCTCCGGCGGCCCGCTCGCCTGGCTGGCCACCGTCGGCCTGATCGTGCTGCTCAGCTTCGCCCTCACCTGGCTGGCTGTGGCGATCGGGCTGATCTCCAAGACGCCGGAGTCCTCGAGCAACACGCCGATGCTGATCCAGTTCCTGCCGTTCCTCGGCAGCTCCTTCGTGCCCACCGCCTCCATGCCGGCCGGGGTGCGCTGGTTCGCCGAGTACCAGCCGTTCACGCCGCTCAACGAGACCCTGCGCGGCCTGCTCAACGGCGGCCCGGTCGGCCACGACGCGCTGGTCTCGATCGCCTGGTGCCTGGGCATCCTGGTGGCCGGATACTGGTGGGCGCGCACGGTGTTCCAGCGCGGCCGCGTGCGTTGACCGGCCGCGCTGACGGGACTCAGGACTCAGGGACTCACGGACTCAGGAGCCGAGGATGACCGCGACGCTCACCATCAGCCAGCTCGCCGACTATGTCGGGGTCACC
>NZ_DASRGV010000052.1:0-24836 GCF_035650855.1 Actinocrinis sp.
GGTGACCCCCTTCGATCCGCTGCACGACGAGAAGCTGCCCGACGGGACCCGCGCGCTGGTGATCGGCGGCGGGTTCCCCGAGGTGTACGCGCCCGAACTCTCTGCGAACACGCCGCTGCGCGAGGCGGTCCGGAACCTGGCCGAGGACGGCGGCGTCATCGCGGCCGAATGCGCGGGACTGCTGTATCTCGCCGAATCGCTCGACGGCGAACCGATGTGCGGCGTGCTGCCCGCATCGGCCGAGATGACCAAGCAGCTGACCCTCGGCTATCGCGAAGCGGTCGCGCCGACGCAAAACGCGCTCTGCGATGCGGGCACGCGCGTAGCAGGGCACGAATTTCACCGCACCAAGCTCGCCCCGGGCGCGGGGAGCCCGGCGGCCTGGCTGTGGGCAGCGGATCACGCGCCGGGCGGCAGCGTCTCGGAAGGCTATGCGCTCGGTCGGGTGCATGCTTCGTACCTGCACCTGCATTGGGCCGGAACGCCGTCGATCGCCGCCCGGATCGTGCAGGGGGCTGCCGCATGGACCCCTTGATCGCTTCCGCACTCGCCGAAGCAGCGGCGCACCGGACGACGTCCCAGGCGGCGTCCCAGGAGGCGCACTGGGAGCTGATCGGGGTCGGCGTCGGGCCCGGCGACCCCGAACTGCTCACCCTGAAGGCCGCGCGTGAGCTGCGCGAAGCGGACCTCGTATTCGCGCCGACCACTGCGCTGGACAAGCCGTCGCGGGCCGCGCACATCGTACACGAGGCGGTCGGTATCGAGGCGAAACCGCTCGTCTTCGCCCTCGACGACACCGGCGGGCTGACCGAGGCGCGCACCGCTGCCTGGGACGAGGCCGGACGCGTTGTCGCGGACGCGTTTCACGGTGGGGCGCGTCGCGTCGCGTTCGCGACCCTCGGCGACCCCAACCTTTACTCGACCTTCACTTACCTCGGGCACACGGTCACTGCGGCCGAGCCGGGAATCAGGATCCGAACGGTCCCCGGAATCACCGCCATGCAAGACCTGGCCGCGCGTGCCGGTGTTCCGCTGGCTGAAGGCCGCGAATCGCTCACGCTCGTCCCGGTCGCCGGTAGCGAGGCCGATCGCTCGCTCGACGCGATGGAGGCCGCGCTCGCCGGAACAGGCACCGTCGTGGTCTACAAGGGCGGCCGCCATCTGGCCGCCCTCGTCTCAGCAGTCGAACGTGCCGGTCGAACCGAGCACGCTGTGCTCGGTACCGACCTGGGCCTGCCCGGCGAGGCGATCTCGCGGCTCGCCGACCGCGTGGCGGCAGCCGAGACGTCGCCGGCCCGAGCGCCCTACTTCACGACCCTGATCGCACCGCCTGCGCGCGGGCAGCGCGGAGGTGCACTGTGACGATCGAAACTGCGACGACTAACAGCGTGACGACTAACAGCGTGGCCGAGACGGCGGCGGGGCCCGGCAAGGTGACCTTCATCGGCGCCGGTCCCGGCGCGGCCGACCTGATCACCCTGCGCGGGGCGCGCGCGATCGGCGAAGCGGACATCGTGATCTGGGCCTCCAGCCTCGTGCAGGAGGAGATCCTGCAGCACGCGAAGCCGGGCGCCGAGATCGTCGACTCAGCCGCGCTCCCGATCGAGGGCGTACTGCCTTACTACGAGCAGGCCGCCGCCGGAGGCTTGCGGGTGGCGCGGGTGCACTCCGGCGATCCCGCGCTCTGGGGGGCCGTCCAGGAGCAGCTCGACCGCGCGAGCGAGCTCGGCCTCGAGGTGGAGATCGTGCCCGGCGTCTCGGCCTTCTCCGCAGTCGCGGCGCTCGCCCAGCGCGAACTGACGATCCCACAGGTCGCCCAGTCGGTGATCCTCACCAGGCTGGAAGGCGGCAAGACCCCGATGCCGCCGGGCGAGTCGATCCGCGCGTTCGCCGCACACGGCACGACGATGGCCGTGTTCCTTTCCGCCGCCCGCTCCGGCCAGCTCGCCGCCGAGCTGCTGGCAGGGGGGTACGCCCCGGAAACGCCGGTGATCGTCGCATCCCGCGCCACCTGGCCGGATGAGGAGCTGGCGCACTGCACCGTGGCCACGCTGGAGGAAACGGTCAAGGCCCGCAAGCTGTGGAAGCACACGCTCTTCCTGGTCGGCCCCGCCCTGGCCGCGCACGGCACCCGCTCGCACCTCTACCACCCGGGACACTTCCACGGTCACCGCCGCGCCGACCCGGCCGCCCGCGTCCGACTGCGTGCGAACGGCACGGCGAGCGGCGCGACGAGTGGCACGGTGAGCGGCACGGCGACAACCTCCGGCGAGGCCCGGCAGGCCGCGCTGCCGGACCCGAAGTAGGGTCCCGACGTGAGCGAACTTCGCGAGCCCGACCTGCCGCGCACCATGAAGACGCGCGGCGGCAAGGCGTTGCGCAGCGGCTGGACCACCGGGACCTGCTCGGCGGCGGCGGCGAAGGCGGCGACGTTCGCGCTGCTCTCGGGCAAGCCCACCGAGCGGGTCGAGGTGGCGCTGCCCGGCAAGGACGGCCAATGGGCGCAGCGGGTGACGTTCCCGGTCGAGCGCTGCGAAGAGCTGAAGCCCGGCGCCTGGCAGGCCGTCGTGGTCAAGGATGCCGGCGACGACCCTGACGTCACGCACGGCGCTCACCTGACCGCGACCGTGTCGTGGCGGGAAGGGAAGGGTGTCGGCGCGGCTGCGGCTGCGACGCAGAGTGCGATCAGCCTCGCGGGCGGGGGAATCGAACTCGAAGGCGGCGAGGGCGTCGGCGTCGTGACGAAGCCGGGGCTCGGCTTGGAGATCGGCGGTCCGGCGATCAACCAGGTGCCCCGCGCGATGATCGAACGGGCCGTCAGCGAAGCGCTCGGGACGGGAGCATCGGGGCAGGGCGAGGGTCAGGGCCAGAGCGCGCAGGCGACAGCCGACGGACGGGTCCTGCGCGTCGTGATCTCGGTGCCCGGCGGCGAGGTCATGGCCCGCAAAACGACGAACCGGCGGCTCGGCATCCTCGGCGGTATCTCGATTCTCGGCACGACCGGCATCGTGCGACCGTTCTCTACCGCATCGTGGCGCGCGTCGGTCGAGCAAGCCGTCGCGGTTCTCGGCGCTCAGGCAGAAAGCACGAACGCGCCGCTGCCGCCGCTCGTCCTGTGCACCGGCGGCCGCACCGAAAAGGGTGCGATGGCGCTGCTTCCGGGCCTGCCCGAAGTCTGCTTCGTCGAGGTCGGCGACTTCACCGGCGCGGCGCTGCGAAAGGCCGTCGAGCACGCGGTACCCGAGGTCGTCTTCGTAGGAATGATCGGCAAGCTCACGAAGCTCGCCGCAGGCATTCTGATGACGCATTACACGCGCTCGGCAGTCGATACGGACGTCCTCGCCGACATCACGAGGCGGGCCACCGGCGATGACGCGGTGGCCGAGCGGGTGAGCGCGGCGAACACCGCGCGCCACGCGTACGAGGTCTGGCAGGACGCAGGCGTGCTCGACTCGTGCGGCCGAGTGCTCTGCGACCAGGTCGCCGGCGTGCTGGAGCGGTTCGCCGAGGGACACATCGCGGCGCGCGCGGCCCTCGTCGACTTCACCGGCAAGACGCTCGTGGCGGCCAGCTCGAACTGGGTCGCCGCATGAGCGCCGTCGAGGTCGATTCCGCCAAGACCGCAGCGCGCATAGCGGTCATCGGCTGGGACGGCGCGCCCCTGTCTGGCGCTGCGCGGGAAGCACTCGACGAGGCCACGCTCGTCGTCGGCGGGGCGCGGCACCTCGAAGCGCTCGGGCTGCACCCCGAGCCGGAGAAGGCGAGCAAGGACGGCCGCGCGACGATCACGCTCGGCCCGCTGGCGCCGGCGCTTCGTGCGCTGGCAGAGCATGACGGACCGGCCGCCGTGCTCGCTTCCGGCGATCCCGGGTTCTTCGGCGTGCTACGAGCGCTGACGGACGCGGGGTTCGAACCGGCCGGCGTGTATCCGGCGGTCTCGTCGATCGCGACGGCTTTCGCGAGGGCGGGGATCACGTGGGACGACGCTCTCGTGGTCAGCGCGCATGGAGCGGGGGACGGCCGCGAGCTGCGGCGAGCGGCGAACGTGTGTCGCGCGCACGCGAAGGTCGCGGTGTTGACCGGGCCGGGCGCCGGACCGCGTGAGCTGGCGCGTGAGCTGCTGAGTGGAGGTCTCGCTGGCGAGCGCGTGTTCGTCGTCGCCCAGCGGTTAGCGCACCCGCTTATTAACAGGCCCACCAAAGTACACACCAAGGCCGAGATCGACGCCGAAACCGGAGCCGGGGCCGATGCCGAAACCCGTGTCCGCGGCGGCGAGGAGCGAGGCGAGCGGATCGAGTTTCTAGCGCTTGCTCAGGCGGCAGAGCGTGACGACTTCGCGGAGCCGAACGTCGTGCTGTGCCTGGCTCCACGGCCGCGATCCAGTACGAAGCGGTGGTTAGCTGGCTGGAGTGGGCCGGCTGACGAATGGGCGATGGGGGAATCGGCTTTCGAGCATCGTGACGGCCAGATCACCAAGGCCGAGGTGCGCGCGCTGGTGCTGGCTCGGCTCGCCCCGCGAGTCGGCGAGCTGGTGTGGGATCTCGGCGCGGGCTCCGGCTCGGTGGGCGTCGAGTGCGCGCGGTTCGGCGCGGCCATCGTCGCCGTCGAGCAGGACGCGGCTTCGTGTGAACGCATCGCGGCGAACGCTTCGGCGCACGCGGTGGATGTGGCGGTGATCCATGGACGCGCCCCGGGCGTGCTGAGCGGCTTGCCGCGTCCGGATGCCGTGTTCGTCGGCGGCGGAGGGGTCGACGTCGTGCGTGCCGCATTGGAGCGTGGGCCGGCCCGGATCGTGGTCGCGCTGGCGAGCGTGGAGCGGGTGGGCGAGGTGGTTCGGTCGCTGGAGGCAGACGGTCGTGTGGTCGGCGGGGTGCTGAGCCAGTCCTCGCGGATGGTGCCGTTGCCGGATGGGACGCACCGCTTCGCCGCTCTCAATCCTGTCTACATCGTGTGGGGGAGTGCCGCGTGATCGGTTTGGTGGCTGCCACGGCCGCGGGACGTGCTGCTTCGGCTGCGTTGGCTGCGGCGTGGGGCGGGGACGCGCGTGTCTACGGCGGCGACGATCAGTCCGCTGGGGATGCGCTACGGGCTGCGTTTGCCGAGTGTGATGCGGTGGTTTCTTTCCTCGCGGTGGGCGCGACGGTTCGCGTGCTGGCTCCGCTGCTGCAACACAAGTCCCAGGATGCGGCGGTCGTGTGCGTCGATGAGTCGCGGCTGTTCGCGGTCGCCGTGCTCGGTGGGCATCACGGTGCGAACGAGCTGGCGGGGCGGGTGGCTGAGGTGCTTGATTGCACGCCGGTGATCACGACCGCGTCCGACGCGTCGGGCGTGGCTGCGCTTGATTCGTTCGGGGCGGATCTCGGGTTCGTGATTGAGAATCCGGGGCGGCTGGCTTCGGTCGGAGCGCGGGTTCTCTCCGGTGAGCCGGTGACGGTGTTCGGCGCGGAGCGTTGGCCGCTGCCCGCGTTGCCGCCGAACGTGACGGCGACGCTTTGTCCCGCTGAGGCGGACATCGTGATCTGCGATGAGATTGTCGAGGTGCGCGAGGGCGCGCTGGTGTATCGGCCGGCGTCGCTGGTCGTAGGCGTCGGGGCGTCGCGGGGCGTCAGCTCGCAAGAGGTGCTGGACACGATCGATGCCGCACTCGCGGCTGGCGGCCTGGCAGCGCGGTCCGTGGTCCGGCTCGCCTCGGTTGATGCGAAGGCTGATGAGGCGGGGCTGGTGGAGGCTGCGCGCACGCGCGGCTGGCCGGTCGTGTTCCACGCGGCGGCCGAACTCGCGGCGGTCGAGGTGCCGAACCCTTCGCAGGTCGTCGCTGCGGAAGTGGGGACGGCGTCGGTGGCGGAGGCCGCGGCTCGCTACGCGGGGCCGACGCGGCCGTTGGCTGATTTGGTCGTCGAGAAGGTCAAGTCGCCGATGGCGACGGCCGCGGTCGCGCGGTTGCGGCCGCGTGGTCGGCTCGCGGTGGTCGGGCTTGGTCCCGGTGCGCGCGATCTGCTGGCGCCGCGTGCGGTGACCGAGTTGCGCCGGGCGAGCGTCGTGGTCGGGCTGGATCAATACATCGAGCAGGTCAGGGATCTGCTACGGCCCGGTACGCAGATCCGCGCCAGCGGTCTCGGCGCGGAGGAGGAGCGGGCGCGCAGCGCGGTCGAGTTGGCTCGGACCGGCTTGGCTGTCGCGCTGATCGGTTCCGGCGACGCCGGGGTGTACGCCATGGCGTCGCCCGCGTTGGACCACGCTGATGCTGACGACGTCGATGTGATCTGTGTCCCGGGGATCACCGCCGCGACCGCGGCGTCGAATGTGCTCGGTGCCGCCCTCGGGCACGACCACTGCTCGATTTCGCTCTCTGATCTGCATACGCCGTGGGAGGCGATCGAGCGTCGAGTGCGCGCGGCGGCGGAGGGCGACTTCGTGGTCTCCTTCTACAACCCGCGCTCCCGGCAGCGCGATTGGCAGTTGGGCAAGGCGCTGGGGATCTTGGTCGAGCACCGGCCGGGTTCGACGCCGGTCGGGTGGGTGCGCAACGCTTCGCGGCCGGATGAGAGCCGGGGGCTGACCACGCTGGAGCTGTTCGATCCGGCGGTGGTCGACATGTACACGGTCGTGACGGTCGGGTGTTCGCAGTCGCGGATCGTCGGCGGCCGGTTCGTGACGCCGCGGGGGTACGCATGGGCGCGCTGACGCATGAGGCCCTGGTCGCGGAGGTCGGGGCTTGCCAGGGGTGCGGCGCCTGCCTGCTGACCTGCCCGGAGCACGCGTTTCGGCCGCGCGCCGGGCAGTTGCTGGTGGTGGCGGAGCGGTGTTCCGGGTGCGGGGAGTGTGTTGAGGTGTGTCCGGTGGACGCGATCGAGCTGGTCGAGAGGGGGAGTGGCCGGTGAGGAGCGTGCACGCGATCGAGCAGGAGTCGTACGCGATCTTGCGGGCGCGGCTGGCGGACCGGTTCCCGGCGGCGGCTTCGTGGCCGGCGCTGGCGCGAGCCGTGCTGGAGAGGGTTGTGCACGCCAGCGCGGATCTCGACTACGCCGAGGATCTGGTGCTGCCGCCGGAGCCGGTGCTGGCCGAGGCCGCTGCCGCGCTGCGGTCCGGGGCGCCGATCGTCGCGGACGTGGCGATGGTCGCGGCCGGGATCACGCGCCGCGAGGCAGTGTGCCGCATCACGGACCCTCACGCGGCCGAGCTGGCGGCGGCGGAGGGGATCACGCGCTCGGCCGCGGCGCTGCGGCTCGCCGCCCGCGAGGCCGGGCCGGGGGCCGTGTACGTCGTCGGGTGCGCGCCGACGGCGTTGTTCGAGTTGATCGAGCACTGCGACGAGTACCGGCCACTGCTGGTGATCGGATTGCCGGTCGGGTTCGTCGGCGCGACCGAGTCGAAAGCCGCGCTGCGCGCGCACGAAGGGTTGTCGGCGCGGGCGGTGTCGAATCGCAGCGGCAAGGGCGGTTCGGCGGTGGCCGCCGCCGCCGTCAACGCCCTGTTGTATTTCGAGTCGAGCAGCGAATCCGAGTGGAGCCGAACGTGACCTCATTGTTGATCGTCGGGCACGGCACCCGGGACGACGAGGGCGCGGGCCAGTTCCGGGCGTTCGTGGAGCGCGTCGGCGAGCGCGCGCGGGGGCGGGCGGACGTGCCGGTCGAGGCGGTGGCCGGCGGTTTCATCGAGCTGTCGCCGCCGCCGCTGCGGGACACTGTCGCGCAGCTCGTATCGCAGGGGCGGCGTGACGTGGTCGCGGTGCCGCTGATCCTGCTGGCTGCGGGGCACGCGAAGGGCGACATCCCCGCGGCGTTGGCGCGGGAGCGCGGCCGGAATCCGGGGCTGCGGACTCGGTACGCGCGGCCGCTGGGCGTGCATCCGGAGATCATCGGTTTGCTGCGTGCGCGGCTGGCCGCCAGTGCCCAGCCGAAGCCGGACGCGGTGCTGATGGTGGGGCGCGGGACGACGGACCCGGATGCGAACGCTGATTTGCATCGGGCGGCCCGGCTGCTCTGGGAGACGACCCGGGATTCGGGGGTGGAGTTCGTCGAACCGGCGTTCGTCTCACTGGCGCGCCCGTCGGTCGGCGAGGGGCTGGAGCGGTTGGCGCGGCTGGGCGCGCGGCGGGTCACGGTGCTGCCGTATTTCCTGTTCGCGGGCGTGTTGCCGGACCGGATCGTCGAGCACAGCGAGCGGGCCGCCGAGACGCTCGGCCTTGACGTGACCGTCGGGCGCCTGCTGGGGGACTCCGGGCTCGGGGACGGCGACGTGCTGACCGACCTGGTCTTGGACCGGTACGCCGAGGCGCTGGCCGGGCCGGTGGCGGTCAACTGCGACGCCTGCGTGTACCGGATCGCGATGCCGGGATTCGAGGACCGGGTCGGCGCGGCGCAGCGCCCGCACGATCACCCGGACGATCCGGCCGGACACCATCACCATGGTCACGGGCACGACCACAGCAGCGGACACATGCACGCCCATGCACACCAGCATCCTGGCGAACAGCCGCACGAAAAGGAGCACTCAGCCCAGGGAACTCAGGACTCGCATTCGCCGGTAGTTAGTCACACGGGCCCGGCATCCGTGCGATGATCGGACGGCCATGGGATCGCAGGAGTTGAGCGGGCGCAGCGCGCGGGTGACCGTCCTCGGGTTCGACGGGTCTCCCCCTTCCCCTCAGGCGCGCCGGGCGCTGGCGGAGGCGACGCTCGTCGTCGGGAACATCAGGCATTTGGACGCGCTGCCGATCCCGGAGACGGCGCGACGCATCTACATGGGCGGCCTGGGCTCCGCGCTGACGCACCTGGCGCTGCACGACGGGCCGGCGGTGGTGGTCGCGTCGGGCGACCCCGGGTTCTTCGGGGTGGTGCGGGCGCTGCGGGACCAGGACATCAGGGTACGTACGCTGCCGGCGATCTCGTCCGTGGCGGCCGCGTTCGGGCGGATCGGCGTGGCCTGGGAGGACGCCCTCGTGGTCGCGGTCGACGCGGCCTCGGACGGGGTGGACCCGACGGAGCGGGCCACGGCGGGCCGCTCGGTGTTCGACCCGGCGGCCGGGCGTCCGGTCTCGACGTTGCGTACGGCGGCGAATCTGTGCCGGGCGCATCCGAAGGTGGCGGTGCTGACCGGTCCGGGCGCGGGTCCGCGGGAGCTGGCGGTGGAGCTGCTGGGTCCGGACAAGCACCCGCTGGAGCGCACGCTGATCGTGGCGCAGCGGCTCGGCGAGCCGGAGGAGTCGGTGGAGTGGCTGAGCCTTGAGGAGGCCGCGGGCCGACACCACTGGGGCGAGCCGAGCATCGTGCTGTGCATCGACGAGGATCGCACCGCGCCGCCGCGTCCGCCGCTGCTGGCGGGCTGGGGCGGGCCGCCCGGGAGCTGGGCGCTGCCGGAGAACGCGTTCGTGCACCGTACGGCGCGCATCACCACCTCCGAGGCGCGGGCGCTGGTGCTGGCCAGGCTGGCGCCCCGGCCCGGAGCGCTGGTGTGGGACGTCGGCGCGGGCTCGGGTTCGGTCGGTATCGAGTGCGCGCGGCTGGGCGCGGCGGTCATCGCGGTGGAGCGGGACGCGGACTCGTGTGAGCGGATCGACCTGAACGCGACGATGCACGGCGTCGAGGTGCGCGTGGTGCGCGGACAGGCTCCGGCGGCGCTGCTGGACCTGCCCCAGCCGGACGCGGTGATGGTCGGCGGCGGCGGGGTGGAGATCATCCGCGCGGCGATGAACCGGGACCCGCGGATCGTGGTGGTCACGCTCTCGGCCATCGACCGGGTGGCGGAAGCGAAGCAGGCCCTGAAGGTGTCGGGCCGCAAGGTCGACGGGGTGCTGCTGCAGTCCTCGCGGCTGGCGCCGATGCCGGGCGACGCGCACCGCTTCGCGGCGGTCAACCCGGTGTTCGTGCTGTGGGGCGAACGGCCGTGAACGACGCGGGTGCGCGTGCCGGCGGGGGTCCTTACCGGTGCAACGGGTCGAGGGCGCGGGTGCGTCAGTCTTCCGAGTGGATGGCGTCACTCACTCGGACCGCGTACTGGTTCCGAGGGTGGCGGGCGGTGGCCAATACTGGCTCGCGGACGCTGCGCGTGGCCGGCGGGCTTTCCCGGCCGTCGGTGAATCCCGATAGGGTACGTGATCGCCTCGCCGGCGGCGGGGGCGGGCAGTTCGCGCCTGGAGCCGGGCCGGTTTCGCGTGCGGTGCGCGCGAGGCGCCGGGCGGCGTGGGCCACTGGGATCGAGGAGGCGTGATGAGCGGCACCGACGAGTTCGGGAACGGCGGCTACGGCACGGGTGAGTTCGACCGTGCCGGGGCCGAGGCCGGGCCCGGAGCGGCCGCGCGCACCGCGCCTCCGACGGGTCCGCGGGTGCCGGCGGCGGGAGTGCCGCATCAGGGTCCTGCGGCGGGTGGCGACGCGCCGGGCGGTGCGATGGCGGGCGGCGGTGTGGCGGGGGCGCCGTGGCTGGCGGCCGGGAGCGTTCCCTACGCGGAGGCGGTGTTCGGCGGGGCGGGGCAGCCGGACGGTACCGGCCAGCGCGCGGCGGGCGCGGGTCGGCGTGGCGTGCCGGACGCGCAGCAGCGGCCGGGGGCCGGTGCGGTAGGAGCGCAGGTCCCGCCGCCACGGGCGCAGCAGACGCAGGGTCAGGGGGACGCCGGGTACGGCGGCGAGGTGTACGGCGAGGGATACGTCAACGGATACGGGTCGCGTGCGGGCGGGATGCCGCAGGTCCCGCAGCAGCGGTTCGACGCGTCGCCGTTCGATTCGGGCTTCACACAGCAGGGCCGGCGCTTCGAGGCGCGCGATCAGTCACGCCCGGGCGGATACGACCCGGCGGCGAGCGGTCCGCAGCCGGGTCCGCAGCCGGGACAGGCAGGGTTCGAACGCGCCGGGTACGATCCGGCGGCGTCGAGCGCGGGGTTCGAGCGTCCGGGTTTCGAATCCGGCGCGTACGAGCAGGCCGCGCCGCCGCCGGGATTCGACGCGCCGACCACGGAGTTTCGCCCCGGCCCGATGTTCGACGAGCCGACGGTGCGCCCGGGAGCTCCGGCTGCGGTGGCGGGCGGTCCGCAGCAGCCGGGTGCGGGCGCGGCGCCGGGCGGATTGAACGGTCGCGGCTCGGTGTTCTCCTCGCGTCAGGCGCCGGTGAACGGTTCGGCGCCGCAAGCGGCGGGCTCAGGTGCGCCGAGCGCGTCGGGCACGACGCAGCGTCCGTCGATGAGCGGACCGGGGACGTGGACGGCGGCGCCTCCTCCGGCGCAGCAGGGTTCTGCGCCCGGGGCGCAGGGCCGGGAACCGGCCGCGGCAGCTCAGCCAGGACAGCAAGCTCAGCAGGGTCAGCAACCGCAGCTAGCTCAGCCGGGGCAGCAGCAGCCTGCGCAGGATGGTCCGCAGCCGACGTCGGCCGGTGGTAGCGGGCAAGTCCCGCTCGGTCAGTCGCCTTCGGTGTCGGGTATCCCGCGGGTGCCGTCGCCGACCGCCGCGGGCGCCAGGCCGCCGGTGCCGGACGAGCCGTTGCCCGGCCCGCCGCCGCTGCCGACCCGTCCGCCGCGCGCGGAACGTCAAGCACAGCAGGCCGCGCAAGCACAGGCCCAGGCTCAAGGCCGTATTCAGGGCACTGTGCCGCAGGCGGCGGCCGCACGCGAGACCCTTACGCCGCCGCGCCGCCCTGTCGTCGCGCCGCAACAACCGCAGCCGCAGGCACCTGGAGTGCAGCAGCTGCAGACACAAGCACAGGCACCTGGAATGCAACAGCCCTTACAGCAGCAGCCGAGCCCGCCCGCGTCTGCCGCCGCGCAGCCCGCACCAGCCGAGGCCGCGCAGTCCGGCCAGATCGCCGAACAGGCCGGTCAAGCCGGTCGCCCCGGACCGGAACGCGGAGCCGACGACCTGAGCAGCGAGCGCCTGCGGTCCGTCGCTCCGGTGCCGCAGCCGCGCGGCGCGGCAGGAGAGGGCGCGGCCGCGACGGCGACCCGACCCGGATCGTCAGGCTCCTTCGACGCACTCGCCGACGAGAGCCCGTCACCCAAGGGCGAAGCCGGCGAGGAGATGGTCGCGCCATGGCAGGCCGCTCCGGCTGCCGAGGCTGTCGACATCGAGGCCACACAGCCCGTTCCCCCGGGGTTCGGGCAGGTCCCGCCGTCCGCGCAACCGCACCAGCAGAGCCCGAACACGGCGCAGCAAGTACCGCAGCAGGCGGCAGCGCAGGCTCCGGCAGGCGCGCCGTCGCAGGCTGTGCACAGCGCGGCACCCAGCCGAGCCGAAGCCGCTGCGGCGCACGCCCGCAATCAAGCATCTGATCAGCAGCAGGCACAGGTTCCGGCCCAGGCGCAGGTTCAAGCGCAGCCGCAGGCCACCGTGTCGGCACCGGCGCAGACGTCGACGCCTGCTGCACCTGCCGCCACCGACCAGACTCAGACCACTGTGGGGCAAAGCCCGAACCAGGCGCAGGCGCCTGCCGCGCAGCAGCCTGGCCAGGTCCAGGTGCCCGCCGCCGCGGCTGCCGCTGCGGCACCGCAGACGTCCGAGCAGCCCACCTCCGCTCCGGCGGCCGCCACAGCTCGCGCGGCGGCACCTCAGCAGCCTGCGCAGGCACCAACTGCCGCCACCCCTGCCCCGCGGAGCGCTCAGGCACCGCCCACCATCGCTGCCGCCGCGCAGAACGCTGCAGCGAACATGCCCGCGCCGCGCGGAACCCGCCGCCGCGTCGCAGAGCCCTCACCCGATGAGAAGGTCGCCGCCCCGGCGAGCGCCCCGGCGCAGAACCCTGCCGTCGCGCAGCAAGCGGTCGCCAGCCGCACCGCAGCGACGACCGCGCCCGCCGCCTCGGCCCCCGCTCCGGCAAACGCCCAGGCAGCGCCCGCGGTGCAGCGGCAAGCCACCGCCGCACCGCAGCAGCAAACCGCAGCCGCCGCCCCCGCCGCCGTGCCGCAACATCAGCCGCAGCCGCAGGCCCAGCCGCAAGCTGCCGCCGTGCAGCGGCAGCCCGGCCAAGATCCGAACCGCGCGCCCGCCTACGAAGACGACGCGCTCGCCGCCGTCTACCGGGTCATCCACGAGCGCCGGGACGTGCGCAACGACTTCCTGTCCGACGAGGTGCCCACCGAGACCCTCACCCGCATCCTGGAAGCCGCGCACACCGCCCCCTCCGTCGGGTTCTCCCAGCCCTGGGACTTCCTGGTCATCCGCGACGAGGCGATGCGTCGGCGGGTGCACGACCTGGCCGTGCGCCAGCGCCGCTCCTATGCCCAGTCCCTGCCCAAGGCCCGCGCCCGCGCGTTCGCCGCGCTCAAGATCGAGGCGATCCTCGACACCCCGGTCAACATCGTGGTCACTTGCGACCCGACCCGCGGCGGCCGACACACCCTCGGCCGCTACTCCCAGCCGATGATGGCCCCGTTCTCCTCCTGCCTGGCGGTGGAGAACCTGTGGCTGGCCGCCCGCGCCGAAGGACTGGGCGTCGGCTGGGTGTCCTTCTTCGACGAGCGGGAACTCGCCGCGGTCCTGGACTTGCCGGATCATCTGCAGGTCGTGGCGTATCTTTGCGTCGGATATGTCAAGTCCTTCCCCCAGGAGCCGGAACTGGCCGGAGCCGGATGGGCCAAACGCCGCCCGTTGGCGTGGGCCGTGCACGAGGAGCGTTTCGGGCGCCGCGCGCTGCCCGGCGCGCAGCCGATCTCGCTGCTCAACGAGACCGTCGACGCGATCCGCGGCCTCGACCCCGAGGCCCTGGCCGCGGCGCGCGACCGGCAGTCGCGGATGACCAAGCCGCCGGGGTCGCTCGGCGTCCTGGAGGCGGTCTCCGAGCAGTTGGCCGGGCTCGCCGGGGTCTGCCCGCCGCCGCTGCCCGAGCCCGCGGCCCTCGCGGTGTTCGCCGCGGACCACGGCGTGCACGCCCAGGGCGTGACCCCCTGGCCGCAGGAGGTCACCGCGCAGATGGTCGCGAACTTCCTGGCCGGCGGCGCGGTGGTCAACGCGTTCGCCAAGCAGGTCGGCGCCGAGGTGTGCGTCGTGGACGTCGGAGTCAACGCAGAACTGACCCCGCAGACCGGCCTGATCCCGCGCAAGGTGTGCTACGGGACCGCGGACATGACCCAGGGGCCGGCGCTCACCCGCGAAGAGGTCGTCGCGGCCCTCGAAGCCGGGATCGAGACCGCGCGCGACCTGGTCGCGGCGGGCAACCGCTGCCTGCTGACCGGGGACATGGGCATCGCGAACACCACCGCCTCGGCCGCGCTGATCGCTGCGTTCACCGGAGCGTCCCCGGCGCAGGTCACCGGCTACGGCACCGGGATCGACGAGCAGACCTACGCCCACAAGGTCGAGGTCGTGCGCGCCGCGCTGGCGCTGCACCGGCCGGACCCGCAGGACCCGGTCGGCGTGCTGGCCGCGTTCGGCGGGTTGGAGCACGCGGCGCTGGCCGGCTTCATCCTCGGCTCCGCGGCGCTGCGCATTCCGGTCGTGCTCGACGGCGTGATCGCCGGCGCGGCCGCGCTCGTCGCGCAGGCCCTGAGCCCCGAGGTGACGGTGGCGTGCGTCGCGGGACACCGCTCGGCGGAACCCGGGCACGCCCTCGCCCTCGAAGCCCTCGGCATCACACCGCTGATCGACCTGGAGCTGCGGCTCGGCGAAGGCTCCGGGGCGGCGCTGGCGCTGCCGCTGGTCGGCGCCGCGGTGCGCGCGCTGCGCGAGGTGGCCACGTTCGACGACGCTGGTGTCGCCGACGCCAGCGAAGCGAGCGTGCTGCCGCCCACCGAACGGGAACGCACGTGACCGTCACCCCGCCCCCGGGCGGCGAACAGAACCCTGCCGGCGCTTCGTCCGCGCCCGCGACGCCGGACCCGTACCTCGCCGGACTGCGGCTCTCCGGGCGGCGCGTCGTCGTGGTCGGCGGCGGACCGGTCGCCTCGCGCCGCGTCGCCGGACTGCTCGGCGCCGGCGCACACGTCGAGCTGATCGCGCCGCACGCCACCCCGGCGCTCGACGCCCTGGCCGCAGCGGGCCGCGTGGCCTGGCACGAACGCCCCTACCAGGCCGGCGACCTGGCCGACGCGTGGTACGCCGTGGCCGCGACCAACGACCAGGCGGTCAACGCCGCGGTCGCCGCCGAAGCCGAAGCCGCCCGCGTCTTCTGCTCCCGCGCCGACGACGCCGCGACCTCCACCGCATGGACCCCCGCGGTCGGACAGCACGCCGGAGTGCAGGTCGCAGTCCTCAGCCCCGGGGTGATGCACGGCGGCGACCCGCGCCGCTCCCAGCGGGTGCGCGACGCCGTCGTCGAGGGCCTGCGCGAAGGCACCCTCAACGCCCCCCGCTTCCGCGAACGCCCCGCCGGCGTCGCGCTGGTCGGCGGCGGGCCCGGCGACCCGGACCTGATCACCGTGCGCGGGCGGCGGCTGCTGGCCGAGGCCGACGTCGTGGTCGCCGACCGGCTCGCCCCCCAGGCGCTGCTCGACCAGCTCGCTCCCGACGTCGAGCTCGTCGACGCCGCGAAGATCCCGTACGGGCGGGCGATGGCGCAGCAGGAGATCAACCGGATCCTGATCGAGCGCGCAAAGGCCGGGAGGTTCGTGGTCCGGCTCAAGGGCGGCGACCCGTACGTGTTCGGCCGCGGCTACGAGGAGCTGATCGCCTGCACCGAGGCCGGCATCGCGGTCACCGTCGTGCCCGGGATCACCAGCTCGGTCGCCGTGCCCGCACTGGCGGGCATCCCGGTCACGCACCGCGGGGTGGCGCACGAGTTCACCGTCGTCTCCGGGCACATCGCCCCGGACCACCCCGACTCGCTGGTCGACTGGGCCGCACTCGCGCAGGCGCGCGGCACGCTGGTGCTGCTCATGGCCGTCGAGCGCATCGGCGCGATCGCACAGACCCTGATCGGGCACGGTAAGGACCCTGCGACGCCGCTGGCCGCGATCCAGGACGGCGCGATGCCCGGTCAGCGCGCCGTGCACACCACCCTCGGGAACGCCGCGGCGGACCTCGCGGCCGCAGGGGTGCGCCCGCCGGCGATCGTCGTGCTCGGCCCGGTCGTCGCCCTGGCCCGCGACACGGCGCGCACGGCGGGGTCCTGACCGAGGTGCCGCTGGACCTGACCGGGCGGCTGGTGCGCCTCGCCCGGGCCGACGACCCGCGGCTGCACGACTACGTGGGCCTGACCGACATGCAACTGCGCACCCGCACCGAACCGGAAGCGGGCCTGTTCATCGCCGAGGGCGAGAAAGTCATCGCGCGCGCCGTCGACGCCGGATATCCGATGCGCTCGATGCTGCTGTCCGACAAATGGCTGCCCGTGATGGGCCCGGTGCTCGAGCGCACCAACGCGCCGGTGTACGTCGGCGGGATTGACCTGCTGGAACAGGTCACCGGCTTCCACGTGCACCGCGGCGCCCTGGCCGCGATGAGCCGGCTGCCGCTGCCCGACCCCGCCGCACTCCTGGAGCGCTCGCAGCGCGTGGTGGTGCTGGAGAAGGTCAACAACCACACCAACATCGGCGCGATCTTCCGCAGCGCGGCCGCGCTCGGCATGGACGCGGTGCTGCTCGCCCCTGACTGCGCCGACCCGCTCTACCGGCGCGCGGTACGCGTCTCGATGGGCACCGTGTTCGCGGTCCCGTACGCGCGTCTAGGCGCAGACCCCGACGGACCGCCGTGGCCGCGCGCCCTGGACCTGCTGGCCGAGCACGGATACCGGCGCCTGGCGCTGACCCCCGCGCCGGACGCGATCGACCTGCGCGAGCTGCGCCTCGGGCCGCGGGAGAAGGTCGCGCTGCTGCTCGGCTCCGAGGGCGAAGGACTCTCCCCGCGCGCCTTTGCGGCCTGCGACCTGCGAGTACGCATCCCGATGGCGCCCGGGGTCGACTCGCTGAACGTCGCAGCGGCGGCCGCGGTCGCGTGCTACGCCCTGACCGGGACCGGCTGACCGACTCGCCTGTCCCGGTGCCAGGATGCCTGGTGCCGGGATGCTGCCGTAGCCGCCGAGCGTCAGCGAGGCGGCGGAGCGCGCGGCAACCACCTGGCTGGCGTCCCGCTCAACGGGACAGCCAACCGGTTGTCCTGCGCAACGAGACAACCAACCGGCAACCTCGGATGTCCGAGTCAAACGGACACCACCGACCGCCCGCTCCGTCATTTACCGGACGGTCTATGAGCGGGACAAGATCGCGAGAAGCAGTCAGTCCCGGTCTACGCGCCGACAGCCGCGAGCCGCTCCTTGCGCAGGCGCAGGTGCCAGCCGTCATCCACCGGGGACGCGGCCGGGTTGCCGTCGGCCCAGGACAGGACCAGGTCCGCGAGCGCCGGGTTGCGGGCGAGCACCGGGCCGTGCAGGTACGTGCCCGCGATCTTCCCCGTGTGCGCGCCGTCCGTGCCGGCCCCGGCACCGTTTCCGTTGCCGACCCGCACCGTGCCCAGCGGCCGCACGCCCTCACCCAGCAGCGTGGTGCCCATGTGGTTCTCGAACCCGGTCAGCGCGCCCAAACCCACGCCGCCGACCGTCAGTTGCGGATCGGCGTCCGCGACCACCTCGCCGACGCAGCGCACACTGCCGCGATGCGAGGTCACGTCGATCAGCCCCAGCGCCGGCAGCACGCCCTCCTGCTCGTCGTAGAAGGTGTGGCCCATCAGCTGGAAACCCGCGCACACCGCGAGCACCGCCGCTCCGCGCTCCGTCGCCCGCGTCAGACCCGGGTCCTTGCGCAACCGCTCGGCGGCCAGGCGCTGCGGACGGTCCTCGCCGCCGCCGATCAGGTAGATGTCGCCCTGCTGCGGGATCGGCTGGTCGCTGCGCACGTCCACCCGCTCCACCGCGTGCCCGCGCGCCGCCGCCCGGTACGCCAGGATCAGCGCGTTGCCCTGATCCCCGTACGTGGACAGCAGATCCGGGTAGATCCACACGATCCGCAGTGCACTGTCACTCGCCACGATCAGGCACCCACCCTCGCGCGCAGCTGCTGGAACGCCGTGTAGTTCGCGATCACGTCGATCAGTCCCTCGGGCGCCGCGTCGACGGCGGCGTCCACGTCGTCGTACACGGTGAACTCGACCCCGGCGACCTGCAGGCGCACCGCCAGATCCAGGCGCCGCTGCCCGATCACCAGCACCGGCCGGCCGGCCAGGCGCGTGTAGTCCACATCCCACAGCCAGGAGGTGTCCGTGCCGTCGGCGGACAGGGCGTTGACCGACAGCAGCACCGGATGCCCGGCGCCGCCACCGTCGGCGCCGCCGGCGTCCGCCTCGGCCGCGACCAGGTCGAAGGTCTCCAGCCAGCCCGCGGGGTTCTTCGCCAGCAGCAGGCGCAGCCGCCGTCCCCGGTAGGTGACCGTGTCATAGCGGCCGGCGACCGCGGTGACCTGCTCCATGCGCGAGACCGCGCGCTGCGGGTCCACGCCGAACAGGGAGGCGACCGCCGCGGCCGTCGTCGCGTTCGCGCGGTTCGCGCGGCCCGGCAGTCGCAACCCGCCCAGCTCCACGCGCACGCCGAGCGGGTCGCGCAGCGCGTCGCCGTCCAAGCTCCACGCGGGCGCGGGACGGCGGAAGTCGCACTTGGCGCAGTGCCAGTCGGCGCTCGGGCGCTGCAGCACGCCGCCGCAGCGCGGGCAGGACCAGGCATCCTCCTGCCACGCCTGTCCGGCCGCGACCCACACCACGTTCGCGACCTCGCCCGCGGCCCACACCACCAGCGGGTCGTCGCAGTTGGCCACGACGGTGGCCGCGGTGCCGGCCAGGCCGTCGCGCCAGCGCTGGGCGAGCATCCGGGTTTCGGCGGCGCGGTCGAGCTGGTCGCGCGAGAGGTTCAGCAGCGCGATCACCCGCGGCTTGGTCTGCGCGGCCACCGTGGGGAGGTACTTCTCGTCGACCTCGATCACGGCGTGCCGAGCGTCGCGGTCGGAGGCCATCGCGGCGGTGATCCCGGCGGGCATGTTCGCGCCCAGCGCGTTGGACACCACCGGTCCCAGCGCCCGCAGCGCCTCGGCGATCAGGCGGGTGGTGGTGGTCTTGCCGTTGGTCGCGGACACCAGCACGCAGTCGCGTCCGGCGGTCAGCCGCGCCAGCAGTTGCGGGTCCAGACGCAGCGCTACCCGACCGCCGATCACCGCGCCTGAGCCGCGCCCGGCGGCGCGCGAGACCGCGCCGGTCACCTTGCCCGCCGCCACCGCGACCTTCGCGCGCGGCGGCAGCGGTGCGCCCGCCTTGCCTGCCGCGTCGTGGTCGTGCCCGCTCGCCACCGTCGTCGTCACCCGGTGCCCTTCCGTTCCGCCGCCGCGCCACGCCGAACCGGCCGGACCGCGTTGTTGAAGCGCGCCGCGGCGCACATGCTACCGCCCGCCATGATCCGCCGTGTTACCGCCGGGGACCGCAGGCACTTCGGGAACTGCCGGCGCTCGGCGTTCGCTGACCGCCCTCGCCCGGATCCCGAAGACCTGCGCGACCTGACGCCTGGTCAGAACAGCGCCAGGTCCGCGCACGAACGCATGGTGCGCCGCGTCGTGCCGCCGCCCGGCGCCTGGACGTCCACCGGGTCGCCGAACTCGAACAGGTCCACGGTCACCGCGTGATCCGCCGTCGGGTCGTCCGCCGGGGTCCAGTGCGGCAGCTCCAGGCGCAGCCGCACGATCCGCGGCCCGCTCTCGGCCGCGTCCTCGCTCGCGGTGCCGGAGAAATCCGGGACGGCCTCGCTCACCGCGTCCGACTCGTCCACGAACGCGGTGAGCACCAGCGTGTTCGCGCCGTGGTCGCGCAGCTGCCGGGCCAGGCGGGCCAGCAGCCGGTCCGGGTCCGCGGGCTTCGGCTTGAGCGTGACCGCGTACCCGGTCAGCACCTGCCCGTCGAACTCCTGGCGTCCCGCGGCCGTCACCGCGCCCGCCGCGCGCACACCGGCCGCCAGCACCGCGGGCTCCGCGTAGGCGTGCACACCGCATGCGTCGTTCTCGCTGAAGGTCTGCCAGGCGCGCTGCGGTCCGTCCTCGTCCTTCTCGTCCTGCGCGTCCAACGACTCGTCGTCCTCGGCCGCCGCGTCCGGGTCGTCGACGCCGTCGAGGTCAACGTCGGCCTCGTCGAGCAGATCGGCCTCGTCCGCCTCAGCCTCCAGCTCCGCGTCCGAGTCGATCTCCTCGCCGAGGTCCGCGTCGTCTTCGACCTCGTCCTCGTCGTCCACAGGAGAGACCACCGTCGCCGCACCGCCCGCTTTCGCGGCCGAGGCGTTCTTGCCGCCGCCGAGCTGTGCTTGCACCTCGTCATCCAGGATCGGCGCGCGGTACACGCTGGAGCCGACGCGTACGTATTCGAACGCGTGCTTACCGCGGATCACCGTCGCGCGCGAGCGGCGCGTCTCGAAGTCCACCGCGCCCTCGCCGATCGCGGTGCCCGAGCCGTGGCGGCAGCGCCACGTGGTCGACATCGACGCGGTCTCGAGACCCGCCAGCAGCTGCGCGATTTGCTCGGCGCTGACCGCCGTGCCGCTGCCCGCGCCCGCCGCGCTCTTACCCCGCCCGAACAGCCGTATCGACGCCATCATGGCCCCGCAGCCTAGCGGTCCCGGCCCAGCTCGCGGTAGCCGACGCCCACCATCTGAACCCCGGGCGCGCCGCGCCCGCGCCCCTGCCCGCCGCCCACCACCCGAACCCCGCCCGCGCCACGGCGAAAACCCGCCGCCGGCGCTGCGAGAATACCGGGCGTGGACCTCTTCGACCGGCTGCCCGACACGACCGACCCCGACGCGCTGTACGAGGCGTTCACCGGGTGGACCGACGCGCGCGGTCTGAGCCTCTACCCCGCGCAGGAGGAAGCCCTCATCGAGCTGTTCACCGGCGGCAACGTGATCCTGGCCACGCCCACGGGCTCCGGCAAGTCCCTCGTCGCCGCGGGCGGGCACTTCGCCGCCTACGCGCGCGGCCAGCGCTCCTACTACACCGCGCCCATCAAGGCCCTGGTCTCGGAGAAGTTCTTCGACCTGTGCGCGGCGTACGGGTCCGCGAACGTCGGCATGCTCACCGGCGACGCCTCGGTCAACCCGACCGCCCCGATCATCTGCTGCACCGCCGAGGTGCTGGCCAGCATCGCGCTGCGCGACGGGCGCGAGGCCGACGCCGGGCTCGTCGTCATGGACGAGTTCCACTTCTACGCCGACCCCGACCGCGGCTGGGCGTGGCAGGTGCCGCTGCTGGAACTCCCGCAGTCCCAGTTCCTGCTGATGTCCGCCACCCTCGGCGACGTCACCCGGTTCGAGGGCGACCTGACCCGCCGCACCGGCCGCCAGACCGTCACCGTGCGCAGTGCCGAGCGGCCCGTGCCGCTCTCCTACTCCTACCGGATGACCCCGCTGCACGAGACCGTCGAGGAACTGCTCGAAGGCGGACAGGCCCCGGTGTACATCGTGCACTTCACCCAGGCCGCCGCGATCGAACGCGCCCAGTCGCTGATGAGCGTGAACGTGTGCACCCGCGCGGAGAAGGAAGCGATCGCGACGCTGATGGGCGGGTTCCGGTTCACCACCAAGTTCGGCAAGACGCTCTCCCGGTTCGTGCGCCACGGCATCGGGGTGCACCACGCCGGGATGCTGCCGAAATACCGGCGCCTGGTCGAACGCCTCGCGCAGGCCGGGCTGCTGAAAGTCATCTGCGGCACCGACACCCTCGGCGTCGGGGTCAACGTCCCGATCCGCACCGTGCTGTTCACCGCCCTGTCCAAGTACGACGGGCGCCGGGTGCGGATGCTGCGTGCCCGCGAGTTCCACCAGATCGCCGGCCGGGCCGGCCGCGCCGGTTTCGACACCATCGGGTACGTCGCCGCGCAGGCCCCCGACCACGTCATCGAGAACGAACGCGCCCTGGCGAAGATCGGCGACGACCCGAAGCGGCGGCGCGGCTACACCCGCAAGAAGGCCCCGGAGGGCTTCGTCGCCTGGAGCGAGCAGACCTTCCAGAAGCTCATCGAGGCGGAACCCGAGCCGCTGGTCTCCCGCTTCCAGGTCACCCACGCGATGCTGCTGGCGGTCATCGCGCGGCCCGGCAACGCCTTCGACGCGATGCGCAAGCTGCTGACCGACAACCACGAGCCGCGCGCCGCCCAGCGCAAGCACATCCACCGCGCCATCGCGATCTTCCGCTCCCTGCTCGACGCGGGCGTCGTGGAGAAGCTTGACGAGCCGGACGAGACGGGGCGCACCCTGCGCCTGACCGTCGATCTGCAGCAGGACTTCGCGCTCAACCAGGCCCTGTCCACGTTCGCGCTCGCGGCCTTCGACCTGCTCGACCCGCTCTCCCCGAGCTACGCCCTCGACGTGCTCTCCGTCGTCGAATCAACGCTCGACGACCCGCGCCAGATCCTCGCCGCGCAGGAGAACAAGGCCAAGAGCGAAGCGGTCGCCGAGATGAAGGCCGCCGGCGTCGAGTACGAGGAACGCATCGAACGCCTGGCCGAGATCTCCTACCCCAAGCCCCTCGCGGAGCTGCTCGGACACGCCTACGACCTGTACCGGCGCGCGCACCCGTGGATCGGCGACCACCCGGTCAGCCCCAAATCCGTGGTGCGCGAGATGTACGAGCAGGCGATGACGTTCTCCGACTACGTCTCCGCGTACCAGCTCGCCCGCGCCGAAGGCATCGTGCTGCGATACCTCGCCGACGCCTACAAGACGCTGCGGCACACCGTCCCGGAGAGCACCAAGAGCGAAGACCTGCACGACCTGATCGAATGGCTCGGCGAGATCGTGCGGCAGGTCGACTCCAGCCTGGTCGACGAGTGGGAGGCACTGACCAACCCCGACGCCGCCGCGGAACTCGAGGCCACCGCCGACGACGCCCCGCCGCCGGTCACCGCCAATCCGCGCGCGTTCCGCGTCCTGGTGCGCAACGCCCTGTTCCGCAGGGTCGAGCTCGCGGCGAAGGACGATGTGGACGGCCTCGCCGAACTCGACGCGGACGACGCGCTGGTGCTCCAGGAGCTCGGGCTGCCGCCGACCGAGGAGTGGGACGGCGCGTGGAGCGCGGACGACTGGGACGAGGCGCTGGGGGAGTACTACGACCAGCACGACGAGATCCTCACCGGACCCGACGCGCGCGGCCCGAAGCTGCTGTTCGTGCAGGAGGACGAGCTCAACAGCAACCAGGACCGGGTCTGGAAGGTCCGGCAGGTGATCGACGACCCGGAAGGCGACCGCGACTGGATGCTGCGCGCCGAGGTGGACCTGGCGGCCAGCGACGCCGCCGGCCGCGCGGTGCTGCGGGTCCTGGACTTCGCCCGCCTCGGCTAGGCCCGCGGGCGGGCAGACAGCCGCAGCCGTTCGCACGGGTTTTCCCGGATTCTCAGCGTGATCACACCTATGTGTGATCTTGTGGAGGGTAGAGAAGGCGCCGTTCCCGAGACACGGAGGCTTGTCCATGCTGATCACCAACCACGTGCTGTCCGGAGCGCTGATCGGAGCGGCCGCCGAGAGCCCGGCCGCGGCGCTGCCACTCGGCGTCGCCTCGCACTTCGCGCTCGACGCGCTGCCGCACTGGGGCAAGTGGCTCAGCAAGTCCCACTTCCTGCGCGTCGCGGTCGCCGACGGCCTGACCGGGCTCGCCGTGATGGGCGCGGCCGCGGCAGTCACGCCCCCCGCGCGTCGGGCAGCGGTCATCGCGGGCATGGTCGGCGCCGCGGTCCCGGACATCGACAAGCCCACCCGGATCTTCTTCGGGTTCTCCCCGTTCCCGCGGCGCGTCGACGAATTCCACTCCCGCATCCAGGACGAGGCGCCCGGCAGGTTCTACAGTCACGAGCTGGTCGCCGGCGCGGTGTTCGCCGGCGGTTTCGCGGCGCTGACCGTCGCGGCCCGGCTCAGGGCCCGCAAGCGGGCGATGGACGCCGCGGCGGGCGCGGCGGCGGGTGAAGGTGCCCCGGCTGAAACCGGTGCCCCCCTTGAAACCGCTGCGCCTACTGAAACCAGCAGCCGAACCGGCGCCCGGATCCGCACCGGGCTCAGCGCGAGGGCCAGGGAGGCCGCGAGTCTGCTCGCCCCGGTTCGCCAGCGCTTGTGACACGCCGGCAACGGTCCGGAAACGCGGCGTAGCGAGACTGGCAGGGCCGGTCGACGGCGACGGCTTCTTCCGCGACATCCACTTCCGCCCGCCGGGCCGCCCGGCGCGGGCGGCAACGAGAGGTGAGGAGGACGGCGTGCTGTTGCGGCTGCGGATCTGGGTGGCCGACCGACCCGGGGCGCTCGGGCAGGTTACCCGGGAGCTGGGCGCCTGTGGCGCCGACATCGTGCAGGTCAGCGTCCTGAGCCGGGAACGCGGCCGGGCGCTGGACGAGATCACGGTGTTCCTGCCCGAACCCGAGCAGCAGGGCCGGCTGGAACGCTCCCTGCGCGCGCTCGGCTCCGTGGCCGTCGAGGGCATCCGGCCCTCCGGCGAAGTACCCGGCGCCTTCCCCGACCTCGACCTGCTCGGCCGCGTCGCCGCCGACCCGCGCGCCGCGCTCAACATCCTGGCCGACGCGATGCCGCGGATCCTGGCCGCGGACTGGGCCATCGCCGTGCACGCCGGAACCGCCGGGCCGCTGCCCGAATCCGCGGTACTCGCCCGCAGCTGGGACGCCCCGCGGGAGCCGGTCCTGCCCGAGCTTCCGCGCCGCGCCGCCACCGTGTCCGTCGGCCCGGCGCGCTACGCGTGCGCGCCGGTCGGTGACACCGGGGTACTGGTCGTCGCCTGCCGGATCGGGGATCCCGCGTTCCACCGATTCGAGGTCATGCGGCTGGCGCGAATCACCGAGGTCGCGGCGGCGATCGCAGGCTCGCGGCTCAGCGTGCGCGCCGCCGCGCCGGCGCCGGCGTCCGCCGCAGCCCAGGCGGCGCAGACGCAGTCCCCGGCCTCGAGTTAGGCGGGGGCGAGGGCTTTCTGG